>NZ_JAWLCN010000008.1 GCF_041687135.1 Vulgatibacter sp.
CAGCCTCGCGACCGACGCCTTGCGGTTCATGTGGGTCGCTGCGACCAGCTTCCCAGAGGACTTGCACCCCCTAGCCAAGGCCCATGCTGGGCACACAAACAGGAAAGCCTCCCACGATGCGTGGGAGGCTTTCCTTGCTACGGGCCGGCGGTCTGCGTTCAGGCGCCGTAGATCTTCTGGCGGGCCATCTTCCCGAAGACCGGGTACTCGTAGTGGTTGCCGCCTGCGATCTTCACGCCGGCGATGATGTGGAAGACGATCGGGATCGGCCAGAGGAAGAGGCCGATGAGCAGGAAGCTGGTGAAGAAGATGATCGCCGAGCAGGCGAGCGAGAAGTAGAGCGCCTGCAGCGCGTGGAACGCCGCGTACTTCGACTCGTCCTTCTTCACCAGGTAGACGATGAGCGGCGCGACGAACCAGGCGATCAGCGCGCCGAAGTGCGCGATGAGCGCCATCGTCTTCTCGTCCTGGGTCGGTACTGCGGTCGGCTGCGTCATCGTCGACTGCTGCGATACGGGCGTGGGCTGCATATTTCCCCCCGGTGAGCCCCGCTGCGCGGGGCTCCGTGGCGTTGTCCGGGCGGCATTATCGCCGGCTTCCATCGTCGCAGGCTAGTGCGACGCCGCGCACTCCCATGCCCCACCTACCGGAGGCGCGCCGCCACGTCCTCGGCGAGGGCGTAGGGATCGGTCTCCTTGCGGGCGATCCGGGTGGCCAGCTCGTCCAGCGCCCCCTGCTCCCGGCCCAGGCGCTCCAGCGCGCTCTTCACCAGCCGCTCCCTCAGGATTGCGAGGAACTCCGCCCGGGCCCTGGTCGCCTCCCGGGCGAGCCTGCCGCCGTGGGCCTCGAGGTGGGCGCGGTGCCGGTCGATCGCCCCTGCGAGCTCTTCGAAGCCGGTGTTGCGGGTGGCGACGGTCCGCACGATCGGCGGCTCCCAGCTGTAGTCGTCGCTGCGGGCCATCGCGGGGCCGGTGGGGCTGAAGCGGTGCTGCTTGTCGTGATCCATCGGCATGGTCACGTGCCGCAGCTCGATCATCGAGCGGAGCTCCCGCTCGGTGCGGTCGGCGCCCTCGCGATCCGACTTGTTGATGGTGAAGACGTCGGCGACCTCGAGGATCCCCGCCTTGATCGCCTGGATGTCGTCGCCCATGCCGGGGACCACCACCACCACCGTGGTGTGGGCCAACGAAGCCACGTCGATCTCGTCCTGGCCGACGCCGACCGTCTCCACCAGGATCACGTCCTTGCCCATCGCGTCCATCACCCGGGTGATGTCCGAGGTGGCGCGGGAGAGGCCGCCGAGGGAGCCGCGGGTGGCCAGCGAGCGGATGAAGACGCCCGGGTCGAGGGCGTGGTCCTGCATCCGGATCCGGTCGCCGAGGATCGCGCCGCCGGAGAAGGGGCTGGTCGGATCGACGGCGATCACGCCCACCGTCTTGCCCTGCTTGCGGTACCAGCCGATGAGGCGGTCGGTGATGCTCGACTTGCCGGCGCCGGGCGAGCCGGTGATCCCGACCACGTAGGCATTGCCGGTGTGGGGAAAGAGCGCGCGCAGGGTCTCGATCGCCGCAGGCTCGCCGTCGTCGAGGTTGCGCATCAGCCGGGCGGCTGCGCGCACGTCGCCGTCGCGGACGCGCTTTGCGATCTCGTGGGAATCGGTGCGGATCGGAGCTGCCTTGGCCATCGGAGGACTCCCGCTCTTGAAGGGCGGGGCATCCTATCGATCCGCGTGGCCTTGGCAACCCGATCAGTACGCAGCCGCTTCCGGCACGAAGTGGTGCACGAACATCGCCAGGGTGCCGTTCTTGGGCTGGCCCACCTGCTGGCGCTTCGGATCGAGCTGCACCCAGGTCACGTGGGTATTGCTCACCTGCAGCACCATCGCCGGAAGCCGGTAGCCCACGCTCCCTGCCGACGCGAAGGTCGCGAGGAAGTCGGTGCGGGGCAGCGTGCGGGGCGTGCCGTAGGGCTTCCCGTCGATGTCCACGGGCACGTAGCGGATCTCGCTGCCGGTGTCCGCCTCGACGAGGATGCTCATCACCCAGACCTCGCCTGCCACCGGCTTCATCTGGCCGGCGACGAGCTCCCCGCCGCCGAACGCTGCGGCTGCAGCTGCGGGCCCCAGCGTGAAGGCGAGCGCGGGCGCTGGCGGCGGCGCCGCCACGCCCAGCTTCGCCGCGGCCAGTTCCTCGACCCGGGGCAGGCGCTGGAGCTCGAAGCCCTCCTCCCAGAGCGTGCCCTGCTGTCCGCTCAAGCGGCCGAGGAAGCCACGGCCCGCGTCCCACTTCGCCACGAAGCGGAGCTGCTGCTCGCCGAGCTGGAGGTCGCGGACCAGCGCGAGGCCCGGCCCCACCCTGGCGTCGGGTCCGAACTTCTCCACGAGCTGCTGCAGGGTGACGCCGGTGGAGGGGCCCGCAGGCCCAGGCGTCGCCGGCGGCGGCGTCGGGGTGGCGGCTGGCGGCGGAACGGCGACCGGCGCCTTGAGCGCCTTCTCCGCCGGGGCGAAGAGCACGAGCTCGAGGTCCACCCGGTGCTCGTGTTCGCGGAAGTCGAGGGGAACGTCGAGGGAGGCCGGCGGCCTGCCACCCAGGAGCGGCAGGACCTGCGTCGCCCGGGCGCCCCGCTCGTCGCCCTCGATCACCACGGTGCCGACGGAGGTGATCTCGAGGCGGGCCACCGCCCGGATCCGCTCGGTGTCGAGCTCGCTGGTGAGTCGCAGCCGCCGCATCTCGCCGAAGGCCGCCTGCGCACCGGCGGCCCTGGCCCGCAGCGCCTCCTCGAGCCTGGCGAGGATCGGCTCGGGACGCTGGAGGTCGAAGAAGGGCTGGGAGGGAAGGCCCTGCAGCGCGGCGGGGGCCACCGGCCGCAGCCGGTCGTGTCCCTCCACCACGAAGCGAACCCGCTCGATGGCCCTGCCACCGAGCGGGTTCCGAACCGTTCCCGCCAGCTCGCCCTCGAGGGTCGCACCGTCGGCTGCGAGGCGGGTGGGCACGCCCAGCGCTGCGAGGCGGCGCTGGGCAATCTCGTTGAGTCGGTTCTGCGGCTGGTGTGCGGGCACGGAAGAGGCTCTCCCCATACCCACACCCGACGACCGGAGCGAGGTAGGGTTACTTGAGGATTTCGCGACCGATGACGAGCCGCTGGATCTCGGAGGTTCCCTCGCCAATCTCGCACAGCTTGGCGTCGCGGAGATAGCGCTCCACCGGGAACTCCCTGGTGTAGCCGTAGCCGCCGTGGATCTGGATCGCCTTGTTGCAGGCGCGGAACGCCGCCTCGGAGGCGAAGAGCTTGCCCATCGAGGCCTCCTTGGTGAACGGCTTGCCGGCGTCGCAGAGGACGGCGGCGCGCTGCACCAGGAGCCGCGAGGCGTCGAGCTCGGTCTGCATGTCGGCGAGCATGAAGCGGATCGCCTGGAAGTCGGCGATGGGCTGGCCGAAGGCCTTGCGGTCCTGGGCGTAGGCCTTCGCCTCCTCCAGCGCGCCGCGGAGCAGCCCCACCGAGAGGGCGCCGATGGTGATGCGGCCGCGATCGAGGATCTTCAAGGTGTCGATGAAGCCGCTGTCCACCTCGCCGACGCGGTTCGAGTCCGGCACCTCGACGTCCTCGAAGATGAGCTCGGCGGTGTCGGAGGAGCGCATGCCCATCTTGTGCTTGATGGGCACCTGCTTGAAGCCCGGCATCCCCGGCTCGACGATGAAGGCGGTGATCCCCTTCTGCTTCTTCTCCTTCGTGGTCGAAGCGAGAATCACGTAGACGCCGCCGACGGTGCCCTGGGTGATCCACATCTTGGCGCCGTTGAGGATCCACTTGTCGCCCTTGCGCACCGCGGTGGTGATCAGGCCGGCGGCGTCGGAGCCCGAGCCGGGCTCGGTGAGGCCCCACGCGCCCATCACCTCGCCGGTGGCGAGCTTCGGCAGCCACTTCTGCCGCAGCTCCTCGGAGGCGAAGTTCTTGATGTGGTTGGTGCAGAGGCCGTTGTGCGAGGCGACGGTGAGGGCGAGGGATCCGTCGTAGCGCGCGATCTCCTCCACCACCGTGGCGATCGCCAGGGCGGAGAGGCCCACGCCGCCGTACTCCTCGGGGATCGCCATGCCCAGCAGGCCGAGCTCGCCGAGCTTCTGCACGGCGGCGGTCGGGAAGGTCTCGGTCTCGTCCCACTCGCGGGCGTTGGGCTTGACCTCCGCCTCGCAGAAATCACGGACGGTCTTGCGCAGGGCCAGCAGCTCTTCGGGAAGGTTGAAATCCATCTTGTTCGACTCGAGCGCGAGGTGACGCGCGGCCTTCGGCCACCGCCTCCTCCCGCGGAAGCGCCCGGGCACACGCACCGGGCGAAGGAGAAGCGCGCGGCCCACCACCACGCGCCTTCCGTTGTTCGCTCGAGGCCCCGCGGGGGAACGCGGGGCCTCTTCATCCTGGCGCGGCGGACGGCTGTCCGCCGCTTCGATCAGACCGGGTAGACCGAGTGCTTCTTGCGGGGCCGCTCGACGCGCTTCTCCGCGTAGCGGTCGAAGCGCGCGATCAGCTCGGCGCGGAGGTGTTCGCCGGGGACGATCGCGTCGATCACCAGCTCGCTGGCGAGCTTGTGGATGTCGATGTCCGCCTTGTACTCCTCGCGGAGCTGCTGCACGTAGGCGGCCCGCTCGGCCTCGGGCTTCTGCTGGATCTTGTTGAAGTAGACCGCGTTGACCGCAGCCTCCGGCCCCATCACCGCGATCATCGCCTGCGGCAGCGCGAGGGTGCAGTCCGGGGCGAAGCCCGGGCCGCTCATCGCGTAGAGGCCGGCGCCGTAGGCCTTGCGGACCACGACGCTGATCTTGGGCACGGTGGCCTCGGAGACCGCCGAGATCATCTTCGCGCCGGCGCGGATGATGCCGGCCCGCTCGACCCTGGTCCCGATCATGAAGCCGGGCACGTCCGCCAGGTAGAGCAGCGGGATGTTGAAGGCGTCGCAGAGCTGGATGAAGCGCGCCGCCTTGTCGGCGGAGTCGACGAAGAGCACGCCGCCCTTGTACTGGGGCTGGTTGGCGACGATGCCCACGGCGCGGCCGCCGATCCGGGCGAGGCCGGTCACCATCTCCTGGGCGAAGAGCTTCTTGATCTCGTGGAACGAGTCCTCGTCCACCAGCTCCTCGATGAGGCGCTTGATGTTGAAGGGCTTGTTCTGATCGGCGGGGATGATCTCGTCGATCCGCTTGCCAGAGGCCTTCGGCGGCTTCGCCTCGGCGTGGGGCGGCTGCTCGCCGCAGTTGCGGGGGAAGAACGAGAGGTACTTCTGGCACCACTCGATCGCTTCCTGCTCGGTCTTGACCAGCACGTCGCCGCAGCCGGAGACGGAGCAGTGCATCTTCGCGCCGCCCATCTCCTCGAGGGTGACCTTCTCGCCGATCACCATCTCGGCCATGCGCGGCGAACCCAGGTACATCGAGGCGTTGCCGTCGACCATCACCACCACGTCGCAGAACGCGGGGATGTAGGCGCCACCTGCGGCGGAGGGGCCGAAGAGGAGGCAGACCTGCGGCACCATGCCGGAGAGCTCCACCTCGTTGAGGAAGATGCGGCCGGCGCCGCGGCGGCCCGGGAACATCTCGACCTGATCGGTGATGCGGGCGCCGGCGGAGTCCACCAGGTAGAGCATCGGGCAGAGGAGGCTCCTGGCGGTCTCCTGGATCCGGAGGATCTTCTCCACCGTGCGCGCGCCCCACGAGCCCGCCTTGACGGTGGAGTCGTTGGCCATGATCGCCACCGTGCGCCCGGCGATCTTCGCGGTGCCGGTGATCACGCCGTCGGCGGGGAGCTCGGGGTCGAGGCAATTGGCGAAGAGGCCGTCCTCGACGAAGGAGCCCTCGTCGACCAGCAGGCGGATCCGCTCGCGAGCGAAGAGCTTGCCGACTTCGGCATTCTTGGCGTGGTACTTGGGCGCGCCGCCCTGCCGGACGCGGTTCTCGAGATCCTCGAGCTCCTGATCCGGGTGGGTCGGTGCGGGCACACGAGTCGGGTCGACGCTCATCGCTGCGGTACCTCCAGGGAAGGCAGGTTTTTTGCCTACCCCTCCGGTGCAAGTCAACCCTAGGAATTGCGGGCACTTTGGCGCCCTGCGTCATCCTGCGGCTCCAGTGTTGCCGGCCGTACTTCGCGCTGGCACCATCGGCGCCTTCTTCGCGTGGGGAGAGTCTCGAGATGAGCGCGCAGCTCCGTTACGGACCGGTCGAAGCAGCAGCGGATCTCGACCGGCTGGTCCGGTTCACCGCCGAGAGTTTCGCCGTCCCCGCCGAGGAGGAACGGCGCTGGCTCGACAAGGTCGGCCTGCAGAACGTCCGCGTGCTCCACGAGGGCAGCACGCCGGTGGCGGGCCTCTCCCTCCTCCCCGACTTCGGCCAGTACTTCGGCGGCAGACGGATCCCCTGCGCCGGCATCGCCGGCGTCGCCTCCGACGCCCGGAGCCGCGGCAGGGGCGCCGGCACCGCGTTGATGCGGGCGGCGGTGCAGGAGCTCCACGGCAGGGGCATTCCCCTGGCGGCGCTCTACCCCGCCACCCAGCCGCTCTACCGGCGGGCCGGCTTCGAGGGCGCAGGCGGCCGCTGGCGGATCCGCGTCGATCCCGCCCACCTCGATCTCGCGGACCGCACCCTGCCCCTCCGCGCGATCGGCGAGGAGGAGCGGCCGGCGCTCGCCGAGCTCCACCGGCAGTCGCTTCGCGCCGGCAACGGCGGGATCGATCGATCCGGCTACCTCTGGGAACGGGTCTTCCACCCTGGCGGCCAGGCCACCGCCGGCACCGGCGTGGTGGGCACGAGCGGCGCCCTCGAGGGCTACGTGATCGGCCTGCAGGTGCACGCCGGCGAGGGCAACGAGCTGCGCCTCACCGATCTGGTGGCGACCACGCCGCAGGCGGCGACCCGGCTCCTCACCTTCCTCGCCGACCACCGCCACCAGATCGCGCAGGTCTCCTGGCACGGCGCCGCCGCCGATCCGCTCCTCGCCCTGGTCCGCGAGCAAAAGGCTCGGGTCGAGCTCGCCGCGGTCTGGATGCTCCGCATCGTCGACGTGGCGGGCGCCCTCGCCTCCCGCGGCTACCCCGAGGATCTCGTGAGCGAGCTCCACCTCGAGATCTTCGACGAGGTGGTGCCCGAGAACCGCGGCCGCTTCCTCCTCGAGGTGGCCGGCGGCGTGGGCCGGGTGCGCCCCGGCGGCGAGGGCCGCCTCAAGCTCCACGTTCGCGGCCTCGCCCCGCTCTTCTCCGGCTGGATGGCGCCGGAGGCGATCGCGTTGAGCGGCCTGCTCGAGGGGGACGAGACGGAGCGCAGGCGGGCCCGGTCGATCTTCGCCGGGCCGGCGCCGGCGCTCCGCGACTTCTTCTGAGGTCGACGCTCCCCGGCTTCGGGGAGATGCGAAAAGCCGCACTACCCCGGCTGCTTCGATCCCCCGGACCATCGCGGGATCGAAACAGGGGGGTGCCATGCGGGAAGCCATTTTTTCGCTCGTCGTGTGCCTGGGGATCGCCGCAACGCTCGGTGGCTGCGGGGAGGACGAGAAGCCGAAGCTCGGGAGTGTGCCAGATGATCCCTGCCTCGCCGTGACCTGCGACGCGCAGGCGACTTGCGAAGGCGGCGTCTGCAGCTGCAACCCGGGCTGGGAAGGCGACGGCGCGACCTGCGCCGACGTGGACGAGTGCGGCAGCGGCGCTGCGGCCTGTGCCCCCGACGCCACCTGCACCAACCGCCCGGGCGGCTACGACTGCGCGTGCAACGAGGGCTACACCGGCGACGGCAGGCGCTGCGTCGACGTCGACGAGTGCGCGGCCGGTTCGGATGCCTGCGACGGCAACGCGATCTGCACCAATACCGCGGGCGGCCACACGTGCGCCTGCAAGCCGGGATTCGTCGGCGACGGCGTCTCCTCGTGCGCCGACGTGAACGAATGCGCCGAGGGGACCGACGGCTGCGATCCCGGCGCCGACTGCCACAACACCGTGGGCAGCTACGAATGCACCTGCAGGCCGCCAGCGGTGGGCGACGGCACCACCTGCGAATCGCCGTGGAGCGATCCCGCGCTGCTCGGACTGCCCTTCGATGCGACGCCGGCCCCGCAATTCGGCAGGGCCGAGATGGCTGCGGACGCAGCGGGCAACGTCTACGTGGCGATGACCAACCACGGCCAGTCGATCCACGTGCGCCGCTGGGACGCAGGGGCTGCGGCGTGGAGCGAGCTCTTCGATCTCACCGGCTCGATCTTCCAGGCGGGCAACTTCCCGCTCATCGACGTCGACGCCGCCGGCAACGCCCTCGTCGTCTTCCACGAGGCCAACGACTGGGAAGCCGTGCGCATCCTCGCGATGCGCCACGACGCCGCCGTGCCCTTCGACAGCGGCTGGTCTGCAGAGCCGGAGGTGGTGGCAGGCGACGACGGAACCTCGGTGCTCCAGTGGCTCCGCCGGCTCGAGGTGGACGACACCGGCAACGCGCTGGTGGTGGTGGGCGCGCTGCGGGTGATCGACGACGAGTGGCGCTCCCTCGCCGAGGTGCGCGTCGCGCCGGCAGGCGCGCCCTTCGGACCTGCGGTCGAGCTCCCGGGCGTGCCCGATTTCGCCAGCGTCTCGACCCGCGCAACGGCGGAGGGTTTCCGCCTCCTCGCCGCGTGGGCCGGCGAAGACGGCGTCTTCACCCTGGGCGGCAGCTGGGATCGCGCCACCGGCGCCTGGTCCTTCGACGAGGCTGCCGAGCGACATGCGGACCGCGGGCTCGAGGCCGCGGCCTCCCTCGACGCCGCCGGCGGCAGGTTCGTCACGTGGCAGGAGGGCGAGCTTTGGGTGGATACCTGGATCCGGGCCCGGCACGCACCGGCGGCGAGCGCATGGGACGCGATCCACGAGGTGGACGTGCATCCGGATCCGGCGGTGGGCGCCGTGGTACCGGAGACGCTGCTGGTGCAGGCCGGCAGCGCCGGCGAGGCGCAGCTCCTCTTCCGCAGCGCCGACGCGCTCGGCCGCACCTGGGGCTGGGCCGCCGTCCACCGGGGGGGCAGCTGGAACGCCCCCATCGCCGTGGACGCGGACGAGGCGGGGACCGTCGCCTGGATCCACGGCGATCGCTCGGCCTCGGGGGAATTCGCCGTCGTCTGGGATCGCCGGGACGAGAACGGAGACTGGGTGGTCTTCGTGCGCAGCAGCACCGACGACGGCACCCTCGGCCCGGCGGTGGAGCTGGCGACCCGCGACGGCAACGATCGCTACTGGGCCAGGATCCTCTTGCGCGAGGGCGGCGCTGCGGCGACCTGGGTGACCAGCCCCGATGCGGACGGAGGAGGGCCCACCACCCTCGAGGTGGCGATCTTCACCGCCTGGCAGGAGGGCGCGTCTACCGGATCTCGGTGATGCGCACGTCGCCGGTGTCGGTCTCGATCCGGATCCGCGGGCCGCCGCCGCCGACCACCGCGTGGACGCCATCGTCCTCGCGGAGGTAGAGGCCGCCCGCCTCGACGACGATCTCGCCGGTGTCCGTCTCCACGTCGAGAACGAAGCCTGCGCCAGCGGGGACGCGCACGGTCACGTCCCCGGTGTCGGTCTCCACCCGGACGTCGCCGAAGCCCGCGTCCACCAGGCGCAAGGTGACGTCGCCGGTGTCGGTGGTGATCGACCCGCCGCTGCCTGCGGCGCGGATGCGGCCGGTGTCGCTCTCGAGATCGAGGCGGCCCGAGGTCGCCACCTCGATGTCGCCGGTATCGGTGTGGGCGCGCACCCTGCCGCTCATCCCGCCGACGGTGATGTCCGCGGTATCGGTCTCGAGGTCGAGATCGATGGCGTGGGGCATCGAGGCATCGAGCCATTCGAACCAGATCGACTCGCTTCGATCGCCGATGCCGCGCAGCACGAGGGAGAGGCTGCTGCCGGAGCGGGCCAGATCGAGCCAGGCGTCCTCGAGGAGATCGTCGTCTCCCGGGGCGACGAGCCCCGCCACCGAGGCGCTGGCCTCGAGGGTCTCGTCGTCCCAGCCGTGGATCTGCAGGCCGTCCGGCAGGTGGCCGAGGTGCGCGCGGAAGGTGGAGTAGCCGTCGCCGTCGTAGCGGGCGTGGGTCTCGCGGCTCACCGCCTCGACGTTGAAGGTGCAGCCGGTGGCGAGGGCGAGGGGAAAGAGCGGGAAGAGGCGGAGGATCATGGCTTGTCTCCCGGCGCTGCGCTTGGTCGCGCGCCGTGTGGATCAGAAGTGGAAGTCGAGGTTGAGGCCGGCGGTCCAGGCGAGCGCGCCCTGCGGCAGGATGCGGCGCTGGAGCAGGTAGCCCTCGCTCGCCACGACGTGGAGGCGGCTCTCCGCGCCGAGGGTGAACCAATCGGTGAGCCAGTAGCGCGCGCCCGCCGAAGCGTAGGGCGCGATGCCGAAGGCGTCGTCCGCTTCGCCGGCGAAGCGCCACTGCATCGGCACACCCACCTGCGCGAAGGGCTGGAGCCGCTCGCCGAGGAAGGTGAAGCCCTCGACGAAGGGGCCGGCGCCGATGGCCCAGCGCTCCCCCTCGACGTTGTCGGCGTTGGCGACGCCGATGCTGCCGAGACCGATGGCCAGGTGGTCGGAGAGGGTGAAGGCGAGGTGCAGGGAGCCGGGGGCGATCAGCTCGTGCCCGCCGGCCGCGTCGGGCACCGTGCCGACGTAGCCGTCGAGACCGATGCGGAAGGCGCGGGCGGTGGCGCGATTCCCGTCCGCTTCACCGAGGTGCAGGCGGAGCGACTCGGCACCGGCGTCGGGCGCGGCGAGGCAGGTGGCGGCGAGCGCCGCTGCCGAGAAAAGGATGCAGGTCGAGGTCTTCATCGTCGTCTCCGGTGGCAGGGGCTCATTTCGCCGCTGCCCTTCGACGAGAGGAACACCGCTGCCTGCGAAAGGTGTCACCGAGGCGCTCGCTGGCAGCGGCGCCGTGCGTTACCGTGCGCGGATCTTCCGCACGAGGTCTCTCTCGATGAAGCCGACGATCATCCTCCCCGCTTGCGCCCTGCTCCTCACCGGCTGCGCCACCACCCCGGCAGCTCCCGCCGCCGAGGAGACGGTGGAGCTCCGCTTCCGCCCGGAAGCCGGCGCCACCGAGGTGCACTCCGAGCGCATCCGCACCATCCGCGCCGGCGGGAACGAGCAGGTGCAGCGCACCACCACCCGGTACACCGGCACCGCTCTCGAGGTCCCCGAGGGCGTCGCCTACGGTGCGGAGAACGTGCGGGTGGAGAGCGACTACGGACCGCCGGTGCTCCACGAGCTCGGCGCCCAGGCTGCCGAGCGCTTCCAGATGGTGGTCTCGCCCGATGCGGAGATCGTCGCCTTCCGCGGCCTCGACGAGTTGCAGGCAGGCCTCCTCGCCTGGTTCGAGGAGCAGCCGCAGGTCGAGGGGCTGCCGCCGCAGGCCCGTGAGCAGCTCCGCGCGGTGATCGAGCAGGTGAGCGATCCGGAGATGCTCGCCACCCACGCCGCCTCCGATTTCTACCTGGAGGTCGGCGCATGGCACGGCAAGACGCTGGAGCTCGGGCGCTGGTACCAGTCGGAGGATCCCGCCCATGCGTACGCGGCCACCGGGCGGATCCCCTGCACCGAGGGCGAGGAGGAGGCCCGATGCGTCCGGCTCGAGCTCACCTCGGCGCCGTCCGAGGCGGAGCTCGCCCAGGCCCGGCAGATGATGGCCCAGCTCTTCGCAGCGCTGCCGGCCGGGGCGGAGCCCGGGCCGATCGAGATCCAGGATCGCTTCGAGCTCGTGGCGGAGCCCGACGGCCTCCGCCCCTGGCGGATGCGCAAGGTGCGCACCATGGAGAGCGAGCTCACCGTCCAGGGCGAGAAGCAGCGGATCGAGGTGGAGGACCTCCGCACCACCACCTTCGCCCGGAACTGAACCGCACGTGTGATCGGGCGCCGCTCGTGGTCACATGGAGGAGGCAGGAGGTACGACGATGCGCAAGCTCCTCTGCATGGCGATCGGTGGGGTCCTGGCTGGCTGCGGCGGCGCCGCGCCGGGCGTGGTGGAAGGTGACCGGGCGGCCTGGGTTCCCGAGCTGCCTGCCGCCGAGGTTCCGGCGGCCACCCTGGACCGGATCGCCGAGCTGCACGTTGCCCAGCTCCCGCCTGCAGGGAGCGGCGGGGAGACGGACACCTGCGGCTTCACCCCCGACTCCCTGCGCTTCGGCATCTTCTCGCCGGGCCGCACCGCGACGGTAGAGTTCGCCATCCGCGGGAACCGGCGGGGGTGCGAGGTGCGGGATTTCGGTGTGGCGGACTTCGCCTCGTCCGAGGCCCCGGCGGATTTCGACGTACCCGCGGGGGAAGAGCACAGGGTCGCGGTGCGCCTCACCGCCGAGGCGCCGGCGTTCGAGGAACCGGTCGCGGCGGTCTGGGCCACCTTCAACGGTGTCTACCGGGAGCTCGTCATGGCCCCCGTCGAGCCCGAGCCGTGCCTCCTCCTCGCCCCCGACGCCCTCGACTTCGACGCGATGGGCGTGGGCTGCACCTCGCCAGAGCGGACGGTGGCGGTGATCAACGTCTGCGACGCGCCGCTCCAGCTGGCGGCGATCGGCCTCGAGGGGGAAGGGCTCGCGGCGCTGCTGCCCGCCCTGCCCCTCACGCTGGCGCGCGGCGCCCAGATCGAGGTGCCGATCACCTGGATCCCGACGCAGGAGGGCGCCTTCGCCGGCGCGCTCGAGGTCGAGGCGGGAGACGGCGAGACCGCCTCCCTCGCCCTCTCCGGCACCGCCACCACCGCAGCTTGCGAGTAGGCCCCGATCACTCGCCCTTGTAGGCGGGCTTGCGCTTCTCGCGGAAGGCGGCGAGGCCCTCGAGGCGATCCTTCGTCGGGATCACCATCTGGTACTTCTGGTACTCGAGCTCGAGGGCCGAATCGATCCCGAGCTCCATCCCCTCCTGGATCGCCGCCTTCGCCGCTGCGAGGGCGACGGGACCGCCGGCGGCGATCTCCTCGGCGAGGGCGACGGCGTGGGCCACCACGTCGGCATCCGGCGCCACCCGGTTGACCAGGCCGAGGCGCAGCGCCTCCTCCGGCCCCACCCGCCTGCCGGTGAGGATCAGGTCCTTGGCCACGCCGACGCCCACCAGCCGCGGCAGGCGCTGGGTGCCGCCGCCGCCGGGGATGATCGCGAGGCGGGTCTCGGTCAGCGCCATCTCGGCGTGGGGCGCGATCACCCGCAGGTCGCAGGCGAGGGAGAGCTCGGTGCCGCCGCCGAAGGCGGCGCCGTTGATCGCGGCGACGAAGATCTTCGGCGAGAGCTCGAGCTGCCGCAGGGTCCTGCGGAGATCGTGGAGGAAGGCGCGCACCTCCTCCTCGTTCATCGTGGCCCGCTCCTTGAGATCGGCGCCGGCGCAGAAGGCCTTGTTGCCCGCGCCGGTGAGCACCACCGCCCGCAGCCCACGCTTCTCCCTGGCGGCCACGACGAGCGCCTCGAGCTCCGCGCGCATGGCGCGGGAGATCGCGTTGCGGTTGGCCTCCGCGTCGATCGTCCACACCTCGACCGCACCGTCAGCTCGCGACTCCACCCGGAAGTTGGCCATCTCTCGCTCTCCTCTCGTGGTTGGGAGAGCCCTTCTGCCCCATCGGCACCGCTGCCGCAACGCCGTCAGTGCAGGGTCGGCGGCCCTGCATCCGGCGGCCCTGCAGGCGGCTGCTGCTCCGGGGGCTTGCGACGGAGCCGCGGAAAGCGGCGGCGCTTCCCTTCCGCGAGATCCTTGCGCTCCACGATCTCGGGCCGCGGCTCGACGTCGGTGAGGAAATCGGTGGTCCAGATCCGGTGGAAGGCGGCTGCGACCGCTGCGACCAGCGGCCCCACCAGCGCGCCCACCGCGCCGAAGATCGCGATGCCGCCGAAGAGCGTGACGAAGACCACCAGCGGCGGCAGCTGGAGCTTGCCCTTGGTGTAGAGGGGCTTCACCACGTTGTCGACCGAGCCGATCACGAAGATCGCGAAGGCGAGGATCGCGAGGCCGGCGATGGGCCGACCCACGAGGAAGAGGTAGCCAGCCAGCGGCACGGTGACGAGACCGGAGCCGAGCATCGGCACCAGCGAGAAGATGAACGAGAAAAAGGCGAGCACGCCTGCCAGCGCCAGGGGATAGGGCGCGCGAACGATGGCGAAGACCGGCCAGGCCAGGGCGAACTGGAAGAGGGCGGTGACGAAGCTCGCGCCGAAGACGGTCTGGATCGAGAGCCGAATCGTATCGAGCAGGTTCCGGGTGTAGCGCTTCTCCATCGGCATCGCCTCGACGATCGCCTGGCCCACCCGCGGGCCCCTGGAGAAGAAGTAGTAGAGCGCCATCAGGGTGATCGTGCCCTGCACGCCGAGCTGCGCCGCCAGCCCCGGGACGCTCGCGGCAAACGAGGCGAGCCCGGCAGCCAGCGCGGAGAGCCCCTGCCCCACCGCTTCCTGGACCTGCTCCACCGGCAACTCGGCGAGGCGTTCCCGCAGGCTCGCGGGCACGCGCTCGAGGACCATGTCGTCGAGCCTGCCCGATGCCACCGCCCGGCTTACCGCGCCGAAGAGCGGCACCGCGGCCTGCACCAGGATCACCGTGATCACGACCAGGGGGACGAGGAGCACGAAGAGCGTGCCGAAGCTCATGATCAGCGCTGCCGGTCCTCGCCTGCCGCCCAGGCGCGCCACCAGCCACTCGTTCACGCCGGAGAGCAGCACGGCTGCAGCGGCGGAGAGGATCAGCGCCACCATGAAGGGCGAGCTGATCCAGATCAGCACCGCCAACGTGAAGCCGAAGAGGAGCAGGAAGGTTTTGGTCGACCAGTGTTCCCGCTTGTTGCCGGCGCCCATGCGGTCGATCTGCGCATCGCGCAGGGGCCGTGCGAGGACGCGGGACGGGCGGGCGCCATCGCGCCCGCACCACGGACGATCAGACCGTCGCCGCCTTCCGCTTCTCGGCGAGGCGCGCCTTGAGGTAGCGCCCGGGCAGCTCGTGGGCCACCAGCTGCTGCGCGAGCTCCCCGGCGGCGACCAGCTTCTCGAGATCGATCCCGTGCGCCACGCCGAGCCCGTCGAGCATGTACACGAGATCCTCGGTGGCGAGGTTCCCCGACGCACCGGGCGCGTAGGGGCAGCCGCCCAGGCCGCCGATGCTGGCGTCGAGGGTGGTGATCCCCTTCGCGATCCCCACCAGCGCGTTGGCGAGGGCGGTGCCACGGGTGTCGTGGAAGTGGAGCGCGAGCGCCTCCGGGGCGATGCGTTCGAGCATGAGGTCGACGATCCGTTCGGTCTGCCCCGGGGTGCCCACGCCGATGGTGTCGCCGAGGGAGACCTGGTAGCAGCCCATCCCGATCAGCTGCTCGGCGATCTTTCGGGCGCGCTTCGGATCGACCGCGCCTTCGTAGGGGCAGCCCCACACCGTGGAGACGTACCCGCGAACGCGCATCCCCGCCTCGCGGGCGGGACCCACCACCGCCTCGAACGCCTGCAGCGTCTCGGCGATGGTCTTGTTCACGTTCTTCTTGTTGTGGGTCTCGGAGGCAGAGAGGAAGACCGCCACCTCCTGCATTCCGGCGGCCCTCGCTCCCTCGAGCCCTTTGGCGTTGGGAACGAGCGCCGAGAAGATCGTGCCTTCCCGGCGGCGGACGCGCGCCGCCACCTCCGCCGAATCGGCGAGGGGCGGGATCCACTTCGGCGAGACGAAGGAGGTGATCTCGATCCGGCGCAGGCCCGCATCTGCCAGCGCCTCGATCAGCCGGAGCTTTCCCTCGGTGGGAACGACGGCGGCCTCGTTCTGCAGGCCGTCCCGGGGTCCCACCTCGTAGACGGAGACCGCCTTCGGCAGCGCCTCGAGCATCTAGGCGGCCTCGGCGCGGGGCGCGATGTTCTCGCGCACCCAGGAGATCACCTTCTCGGTCGAGGTACCGGGGAGGAAGACCTCACGGACGCCTGCCTCCTTGACCTTCGGGATGTCGTCGCCGGGGATGATCCCACCGAGGAACACGGCGATGTCGTCGGCGCCCTGGCTCTTGAGCAGGTCGATCACCGCGGGGGCGAGAGTCATGTGGGCGCCCGACATGATCGACAGTCCCACCGCATCCACGTCCTCCTGGACGGCGGCGGCGACGATCATCTCCGGGGTCTGGTGCAGGCCCGTGTAGATCACCTCGAAGCCTGCGTCGCGGAGCGCGCGGGCGATGATCTTGGCGCCGCGGTCGTGGCCGTCGAGGCCGGGCTTGGCAACGAGAATGCGAATCTTGCGGGCTTCAGCCATGGGGTCGTCTCCGTTGTCGCGACGGCAGTTCGGGGCGGACTCTATCCCCGGCGCTACCCTTCGCCAAGTTCGCTGGCCGCCGCTTTTTGCCCGAGTAGCGCCGGGAGATCAACCGCTTGCAAACACGCACGGTCGATGGAGTCAGCGGCGCCCGTTCGGCGTCCAGCGCACCCGGAACTCGCAGAACGCGCCGCCTCCATCGATGCAACTCGCCTCGGAGCAGGAAGCATCCTGCGCGCCGGCGACGCGGAAGACGCCGCGAATCGCCGCTGCGCGGAAGCGACAGAGCGCCCCGCCCCCGGAGGGAAAACCGACGAAGCGAACCGCCGCGCGGCCCTCCTCCACGTCGACCACCAGCTTGCCGCGATCGTTCACCTCGCGGTAGGCGGCGGTGGCCGTGGCGACGAGGCGCTCCACCGACGAGGTGGCGGCGTAATCCTTCGGGAGGATCGACGAGGCGGCGGTCGCCGCCATCGCTTCGACCGCCGCGATGCCGACCCGCGCCTCGAGCTCCTCGAGCATCACGGCGAAGGCGCTGATCGGAAACCAATCACCGTCGGCGATGCGGTCGGTGAGGAGATTCGACGCCTCCCGCTGCTGCAGGCGCGCCGCAGCCGCCTCGAGGCCACCGGCGCCTGCAAGCGCCGCCCGGAGCACGCGGACCAGGTGGCCGCGGACACGTGGCTCGAAGCTCTCGCGATCCATCCCCACCCGAACCAGATTGGCACGTCCCGTTCCCATCGGGATCCCCCCTGCCCACCGACGCACTTGCACCCACCCGACCATTTCACGATGGGTGCGGCTTCGATGCTCCAGGCCGGCGCCCCGTTGCGTGGGGGAAAGCGCTGGAAACACCGGGGAACCGCCGGGGCGCCACCGACGATTCCCGAAGAGGCGCCCCCCCCCCCGGCAGGAGGGGTGGCGCCCGCCCCGGTTTCGCAGCGCGCGATCGCCCAAAGAGAAGGGGCGGTACCGGCTGCGCCGGACCGCCCCATTTCGTGTCGTTCGGCCGCTGGCCGCTAGAAGCGACCGACTTCGCGGTAGGTGCCGAAGACCTTGCGGAAGACGTCGCAGACCTCGCCGAGGGTGGCGTAGGCGCGCACCGCGTCGAGGACCGAGGGCATCAGGTTCACGCCGTCGCGGGCGGCCTGCTCCACGTTGGCGAGGGCCTTCTCCACCGCGGCTGCGTCGCGGGACGCCTTGAGCTCCTGCAGCCGCGCGATCTGCTCGTTGGCGAGCTCGTCGTGGACCTTGAGCAGCTCGATGTCGTCCCGGTTCTCGGAGACGCAGGCGTTGACGCCGACGATGTAGCGGTCGTTCGCCTCGACCTCCTTCTGGTGCCGGAAGGCCGACTCGGCGATCTCCTTCTGCGGGTAGCCCTCCTCGACCGCGCGGATGATGCCGCCCATCTCGTCGATGCGATCGATGTACTCGAGGATCCGCTTCTCCATCTCGTCGGTGAGATACTCGATGTAGTACGAGCCGCCGAGGGGATCGACCACGCGCTCGGCACCCGACTCGTGGGCGATGATCTGCTGCGTGCGCAGCGCGATCGTCACCGCGTTCTCGGTGGGCAGCGCGTAGGTCTCGTCGAGCGAGTTGGTGTGGAGCGACTGGGTGCCGCCGCAGACCGCAGCGAAGGCCTGCAGCGCCACGCGGACCACGTTGTTGTAGGGCTGCTGCGCGGTGAGCGAGACGCCGGCGGTCTGCGCGTGGGTGCGCAGCATCCACGAGCGCGGATCCTTCGCGCCGAACTTCTCCTTCATCTTCCGGGCCCAGATCCGGCGGGCGGCGCGGAATTTGGCGACCTCCTCGAAGAAGTCGTTGTGCACGTCCCAGAAGAAGGAGAGCCGGGGCGCGAAGTCGTCGACGTTCATGCCGCGCTTCACGCACTCCTCGACGTAGCCGAGGCCGTCGGCGAGGGTGAAGGCTGCTTCCTGCACCGCCGTCGCCCCTGCCTCGCGGATGTGGTAGCCGGAGATCGAGATCGGGTTCCAGCGGGGCATGTGCTGCGAGCACCACTCGATCATGTCGATGACGATGCGGACCGCGGGACGGGGCGGAACGATCCACTCCTTCTGCGCGATGTACTCCTTGAGGATGTCCGCCTGGATGGTGCCGCCGAGCTTCTCGGGGGGCACGCCCATCTTCTCGCCGGTGACCACGTAGCAGGCGAGCGCGTAGATGGCGCTCGCGTTGATGGTCATCGAGGTGGTGACCTTGTCGAGGGGGATGTCCTTGTAGAGGATCTCGAAGTCGGCGAGCGACGAAGCCGCCACGCCTTCCTTGCCCACCTCGCCGCGGCTCATCGGGTGATCGGCGTCGTAGCCCATCAGCGCCGGCATGTCGAAGGCGGTGGAGAGGCCGGTCATGCCCTGCGAGAGCAGGTATTTGAACCGCTTGTTCGTATCCTCGGGCGTGCCGAAGCCGGCGAACTGGCGCATGGTCCAGTGGCGGGCGCGGTACATCGTCGGCTGGGGGCCGCGGGTGTAGGGATATTGGCCCGGGAAGCCGATGTCGCGGAGGTAGTCCTCACCGGTGCGATCGGCGGGCGTGAGCAGGTCGGGGATCGGCACGCCGGAGTCGGTCACGTACGCGGGCTTGCGAAGGGGCATCTTCGCCAGCGACTTGCCGAGCTCCTGCTGCTCCCACTTCTTCTTCGCCGCGGCGATCTTCTTGAGGCTCGCCTTGTCGTAGGTGGGCTGGGCCTTCGCCTTCGCCTGCTTCTTCGGCGCCTTGCGCGCTGCCGACTTCACGCCGGCCTTCGCTGCGGTGGCAGCCTTGCGGACCGCCTGCTTCACCGTGCCCACGACCTTGCGGGCGGTGGCCTTCCCTGCTGCCGGCTTCTTCGGCGCAGCGGCGGGCTTCTTCGCAGGCGCCGCCTTCTTCACAGGCGCAGCGACAGCTGCCTTGCGGGCGGTCGCCGGCTTCTTCGCGGCTGCGACCTTCTTGACCGCGGCGACCTTCTTCACCGCCACGGCCGTCTTCGCAGGCGCCGCCTTCTTCGCAGGCGCCTTCTTCGCAGCGGGAGCCGCCCTGGTGGCGGTGCGTCCTGCGACCTTGCGCGGGGCAGCCTTGGTGCCGGCGGTGCGGGTGGCGCTCTTCGTGGCCGTTGCGCCCCTGGCGCGCTTCTTCGCGTCGGACTTGCCGTTCTTCATCGATGGTCCCCGTCCTTCGTTCTTCAGCGTGCGCCCTCGCGCAGGATCTCCCGCGCGATCACCAGGCGCTGGATCTCGCTCGTCCCTTCGTAGATCGTGGTCACCCGCGCGTCGCGCAGGTGCCGCTCCACCGGGAACTCGTCGACGTAGCCGTATCCTCCGTGGATCTGCACCGCCTCGGAAACGGCCCGGTTGGCTGCCTCGGAGGCGAAGAGCTTGGCCATCGACGCCTCGCGGGTGAAGGGCCTGCCCTCTTCCTTCAGCCAGGCGGCGCGCAGCGCCAGCAGCTGCGCCGCGTCGAGCTCGGTCTTCATGTCGGCGAGCTTGAAGCTCACCCCCTGGAAGTTGCCGATGGGCTGGCCGAAGGCCTTGCGATCCTTCGCGTAGGCGGTCGCCGCCTCGAGGGCGGCGCGGCCGATGCCGAGGGCCTGCGAGGCGATGCCGATCCGGCCGCCGTCGAGGGCCACCATCGCCCACTTGAAGCCCTCCCCCACCTGGCCCATCAGGTTCTCCTCGGGGATCTCGCAATCCTCGAAGGTGAGCGGCACGGTGTTGGAGGCCTTGAGCCCCATCTTCTCCTCGGCCTTGCCGACGAGCAGGCCCTTCGTCCCGCCCTCGACGAGGAAGCAGGAGATCCCCTTCGCGCCGGGCTCGCGGGAGGTCCGGGCCCAGACCACCATCACGCCGGCGTACGCGCCCGAGGTGATCCACTGCTTCGCGCCGTTGAGCACCCACTTGTTGCCGCGCTTCTCGGCGAAGGTGGCCATCGCGGATGGGTCGGAGCCGGCCTGCGGCTCCGAGAGCGCGAAGGCGCCGGCCATGTACTCACCGGAGGTGAGGTGCGGCACGTAGCGCTTCTTCTGCTCCTCGCTGCCCGCCTTGCAGATGAGCTCCGCACACATGTTGGTGACCGCCATGGTCACCGCGGTGGAGGCGCAGCCGGCGGCGATCTCGGTCATCGCCAGCGAATAGGCCACCGTGCCGGCGCCGGCGCCACCGAACGCCTCGGGGACGTTGACGCCCATCAGGCCCAGCTCCGCCATCTCGCGGAGCTCTGCCTTCGGGAAGGTGTGGTTGCGGTCGCGCTCGCGGGCGCCTGGCGCCAGCCGCTCCTGCGCGTAGCGGCGGGCGGCGTCGCGCACCGCCGTCTGGATCTCGTTCGGCTTGAAGTCCATCTAGTTGCGGTCCTTCTTGCCGCCGGCAGGGGCGCTCGACGGCTGCAGATCGAAGGGGAACTCCACCGGCTGCCTCGCCTTCGGGCGCGGGAATTCCCAGAAGCGGATCGCCTCCACCATGCAGTCGGTGACCAGCTCGTCCTTGATCTCGGTGCGCTTCACCCGGACCTCTGCAGCGAGGCCCTCCTCGGTGATGCTCCAGGCGATCACCACCCGGCCCTTCGGCGCCGACTTGCCGGTGGCGCCGCGCTGGGCCATCGCGTCCTCGTAGCACTTCTGGATCTGGTCGCGGTGCGAGGAGACGACGGCGAGCACCGCCTCCCTGCTGAAGGGCTGGTCCCGGACGTCCGGCTTCTTCGCCGGTGCCGGCGCCGGAGCCGGCGGCGTCGCGGGCTGCTGCGCCGCTGCGGAGAACGGAGCGGCGAGGCCGAGGAGGATGGCGAGCAGGCGGAGCCGCATCGGACTAGCCCTTCAAGAGAGCGTTGGAGATGACGATCCGCTGGATCTCGCTGGTGCCCTCGTAGATCTCGGTGATCCGGGCATCGCGGTAGTGGCGCTCCGCGTCGAACTCCTTCGAATAGCCGTAGCCGCCGTGGATCTGGATCGCCTTGTGGGTGACCCGGTGGCTCATCTCCGAGGCGTAGAGCTTCGCCATCGAGGACTCGGCGCTGTGGCGGACACCGGCGTCCTTGAGCGCCGCGGCGCGGTGCACCAGCAGGCGGGCTGCGTCGAGCTCGGTGGCCATGTCGGCGAGCATGAACTGGATCGCCTGGTGGTTCGCGATCGGCCGGTCGAAGGTCTTGCGCTCCTTCGAATAGGCGAGCGCCTCCTCGTAAGCGGCCCGGGCGATGCCGAGGGCCTGCGCGGCGATGCCGATGCGTCCGCCGTCGAGGGTGCTCATCGCCACCTTGAAGCCGTCGCCCTCGTTGCCCAGCCGCTGGGCCACCGGCACCCGGACCTGATCGAAGAAGAGCGAGCAGGAGCCGGAGGCGGTGATGCCGAGCTTGCGATCGGGCGGCGCCCGGGTGACGCCGGGGGCGTCGAGGTCCACCAGGAAGGCGGTGATCCCCTTGTTGCCCTTCGACCGGTCGGTGATGGTGAAGAGGACGATGGCGTCGGCCTGGGGCCCGTTGGTGATCCAGTTCTTCGAACCGGTGATCACGTACTCGTCGCCCTCGCGCACCGCGACGGTCTTCTGCGCTGCCGCGTCGGAGCCGGCCTCGGGCTCGGTGAGGCCGAAGCAGCCGAGCTTCTCGCCACGGGCGTAGGGCGCGAGGAAACGCTCCTTCTGCGCGTCCGTGCCGAACTTCATCACCGGGTCGCAGTAGAGCGAGTTGTTCACGCTCATGATCACGCCGGTGGAGGCGCAGCCGCGGCTGATCTCCTCCATCGCGATCGCGTAGCCGACGTAGTCGGCGCCGGCACCACCCCACTCCTCCGGCACGGCGATGCCGAGCAAGCCGAGCTCGGCCATCTGCTTCACCGCCTCGGTGGGGAAGTGGTGCTCCTCGTCCCAGCGGCGCGCGTTGGGGGTGAGCTCCCGCGCCGCGAACTCGCGGCAGGTATCGCGCAGCATCTGCTGGATGTCGCTCAACTCGAAACGCATGTGTCATCTCCCGGCGGCGTCGCCCGTTTCGAAGGCGCGCATCATCCTCCTCCGGGCCCCGCTTGACAAGCACAAGAAACCCTGCGGACACGCGAGGTTGCACACCGGCCGGCGGGGCGGCGCCGGGCCCTCCCCGCAGCAGGGCAGACGCAGCGGTCGGCAGCTGGCAAGATGGCGCGAAACAGGAGGGTGGAACGATGTCGCAGAAGTCATTGCTGGCTGCCGTGCTGGCTTGCGCCTCGATCGCCGGTTGCGGCTCGAACGAGCCCGGCGCCCGGGGCGGAGGCCTCGGCGGCGGCGGCGGGAGCGGCGGCGGCGCCGCCGGGAATGCTCCCACCTGGCACGAAGACGTGCAGCCAATCGTGGCGCGGTCCTGCGAGAGCTGCCACACGCCCGGGGCGATCGCGCCCTTCCCGCTCCGCAGCTACGAGGAGGCGAAGCCCTGGCACGCGGCGATGCGCCGCGCGGTCGCGGATCGCACCATGCCGCCCTGGCTCGCAGGCGACGACTGCAACACCTACCTGGAGGATCCCTCCCTCACCGACGAGGAGATCGCCATCCTCGCGGCCTGGTCCGAGGCGGGCGCTCCCGAGGGTAGGGCCGTCGCTCCCGCGGCAGCCTCCACCGGCGCCGGCCTCGACCGCGTCGATTTCGAGCTGCCGATGCCCGAGGCCTACACCCCGCAGCAGGATCCCGACGACTACCGCTGCTTCCTCCTCGAGTGGCCTGCCAGCGAGACGAGCTTCATCACCGGCTTCCAGGCGGTGCCCGGTGCGCCCACCGAGGTGCACCACGTGATCGCGTTCCTGATCGAGCCGGATCTCGTCGACGACGCCGAGGCCCTCGACGCCAGCGAGGAGGGTCCGGGCTGGCCCTGCTTCGCCGGCCCCGGCGTCGGCAGCGGCAGGAGCTCCTTCCACTGGCTGGGCGCCTGGGCCCCCGGCAGCAACGGCGCCGAATTCCCCGAGGGGACCGGCCTGCGGATCGAGCCCGGCTCCCGGATCGCGCTGCAGATCCACTACAACACCCTCACCGCCGGCGCCGTGCCCGACCGGACGAAGCTCCAGTTCCGGGTGGAGGAGTCGGTCGAGCACGAGGCGCTGGTGATCCCCTTCACCAGCCCCGACTGGACCGGCAGCGACGCCATGTCGATCCCCGCCGGCGAAGCCGACGTGAAGCACAGCTGGGCGCTGCCGCTCTCGCTCTACGCCAGCTTCGTCGACGGCGACTTCTCCGCCAGCGAGCCCCTGCTCCTCCACGCAGCGGCGCTCCACATGCACGAGCTCGGGACGAAGGCGAGCCTGCGTCTCAACCGGGAGGAGAACGCCTGCGTCCTCGACATCCCGACCTGGGATTTCCACTGGCAGTCGGTCTTCAACCTGGCCGAGCCGATGCGGGTGGAGTCGAGCGACCAGCTCCGGATCACCTGCCATTGGGACAACACCGCGGAGAACCAGCCGGTGGTCGACGGCGAGCGCCTGCCGCCGAAGGACGTCGCCTGGGGCGAGGGGACCCGGGACGAGATGTGCCTGGGGATCCTCTACGTGACGAAGGCCCCGGCCGAGTGAAGGCGGGCGCTGGCGCTTCCGTTCAGCGGTTCACATGCCGTGTTAAGGCGGCGCAAAAAATCGCCCGGTTTGTTGGTTGACGAAGCGCTCGTTCCCCCCGACCATGATCGGAGTTCACCGCTGCAAAGGGGTGGGGAACCGGTCTGGGGTCGGGAGGGAAACTGGCTTCGGACGAGAAGGGCCGGGGTGGCTTCGAGAGCCGCCCCGGCCTTTCACTTGCGCCGCGCTCGCGTCGTGGGTCAGTGCCCGCCGAACTTCGCGGGGCGCTTCTCCAGGAAGGCGTTCATCCCCTCCTTCTGATCCTCCGAACCGAAGAGCACGCCGAAGGTCTCCTGCTCCAGCGCGTTGGCGGTGCGGGGATCGCAGGCAGAGGCCTCGATGATCACGCGCTTGAGCGCCGCCACGGCGAGGGGGCCCTTCGAGCAGATCTTCGCGGCGATCGCCTCGACCTTCTCGCGCAGCTCGGCTGCAGGGAAGACCTCGAGCACGATGCCGATCTCCCGGGCCTTCTCGGCGCCGATGATGTCGCCGGTGAAGCAGAGCTCCAGCGCCCGCTGGGGACCGATCTTGCGGGGCAGCCGCTGGGTGCCGCCGAAGCCCGGGATGACGCCCAGGTTCACCTCGGGCTGGCCGAACTTCGCCCGGTCCGAGGCGTAGACGAGGTCGCAGGCCAGCGCCAGCTCCATGCCGCCGCCGAGGGCGAAGCCGTTGACCATGGCGATGGTCGGCACCGAGAGCCGCTCGAGCTTGTCGAAGACCCGGTGGCCGATCGACGAGAAGACGCGGGCCTTGGTCGGCCCCATGGTGCTCATCTCGGCGATGTCCGCGCCGGCGACGAAGGCCTTCTCGCCGCCGCCGGTGAGCACCAGCACGCGGAGGTTCGGATCGCGGGACGCCTCCTCGATCACCTGCTCGAGCTCGAGCAGGGTCGCGGCGTTGAAGGCGTTGAGCGCCTTGGGACGATCGATCGCCACCCAGGTGATGCCATCGGGCCGGGCGTCGACCGTGAGGTTCGCGTAGGCCATCTCTTCCGGTCTCCTCATGTGAAATCGTCCTCGTGGGTGTGGGTACGGAACACGACTTCCTCTGCCACCGCTTCCCCGACCGGCGCGAAGAGGTAGAGCGCGTCGAAACCCGCGCCCTCGTAGATCCAGGCCTCGAGGGCCTGCTCCTCCACGCGCTCCTCGGGCGGGCCGTACGCCGCCTCGATCCGCTCCCGGGTCGAGGGGAAGCCGCCGCCCAGCGGGCCCGCCAGGGGCACGGCGATCTCCACCACCCGATCCTCGAGGAGCACCAGGTGCAGCCCCTCGTAGAAGAGCTGCGCCTCGGTGCGGCTGCGGGGCTCGCTGCGGAGCGGATCGCCGAGGCGGTCGCGCACCTCCTTCCAGGAGGCGCCGAGCTGGATCCCGGCGATCGGCGGCGGCTGCCGGATCACTTGGCGTAGGTGTAGAAGCCCTTGCCGCTCTTGCGGCCGTACCAGCCCGCGTCGACGTACTGCTTGAGCAGCGGGTTCGGCCGGTACTTCGGATCGCCGAGGCCCTCGTGGAGAACGTCGGCGATGTACTTCACCGTGTCGAGGCCGATGAAGTCGGCGAGTTCGAGGGGGCCCATGGGCTGGTTGGTGCCGAGCTTCATCGCCGTGTCGATGTCCTCGACCGTGGCGATGCCCTCCTGCAGCGTGTAGCAGGCCTCGTTGAGCATCGGGATGAGGATGCGGTTGACGATGAAGCCGGGGAAGTCGCGGGAGAGGACGGTGGTCTTGCCCAGCCGCTCCGCCAGCGCCTTCGTCACGGCGTAGGTCTCGTCCGAGGTCTGCGCGCCGCGGATCACCTCGACCAGCTTCATCACCGGCACCGGGTTCATGAAATGCATGCCGATCACGCGGTCCGGGCGCTTCGTCGAGGCGGCGATCCGGGTGATCGAGATCGAGGAGGTGTTGGTGGCGAGGATGCCGCCGTCGCGGACCATCTCGTCGATGCCGTGGAAGAGCTTCTTCTTCAGCTCCTCGTTCTCGGTGGCGGCCTCCACCGCGAAGTCGAAGCCGCGGGCAGCGGCCACGTCGCCTGCAGGGGTGATGTTGCCGAGGATGGCGTCGCGCTGCTCCGCGGTGATCTTGCCCTTCTCGACCAGGCGGCCGAGGCCGGCGCCGATCTTCGAGAGGCCCTTCTCCGCGGCGGCGATGTTCACGTCGATGAGCGCCACCTGGATGCCGGCCTGCGCCGCCACCTGGGCGATGCCGCCGCCCATCTGTCCCGCACCGATCACCGCAAGGCTCTTGACGTCCATCTCGTCCCTCCTGACGCGAAGTTGGGCGGGTTTGTAGCCCCCGGCTCCGGGGTGGTCAAGGCGCGCCGCAACGGCCGGGCGTACACCGACCGGAATACGATGAAGCCGCCCCGGACTTGCCCGACCGCTCCCGGGGGCCGATGCTCGGCGCACGATCGATAGACACCCCGAAGTGATCGATGCGCAGGCGCGGGCACATCGCCGGTGAAGCGCCCTTTGGTTCCCCAGCGCCAGGCCGCAGAGAGGAAGAACGGCATGCAGCGTCGCATCTGGTGGTCGGCCTTCGTCCTGCTGATCACCCTCTGTGGGTGCCCCGCCGCCAACCGCTACGGCACGCCGCGAACGATGCCTGCGGGCACCTCGGGCCACGTCCTCTCCCTCGACGGCAACCTGCTGAGCGACGACATGGTGGGCTCCTTCCTCTGCGGCAGCGGAGCAGCCGAAGAGACGGGGGAGCCAGCCGACGATCCCTGCAAAGGTCGCGACCTCACGCCGCTGCCCTTTCCGAACGTCGTCTACACCTGGCGCCACGGCCTCGCACAGGGGTTGGAGCTCGGCGTCGGAGCAGGGACCGCCCCCTTCCTCGGGCTCGATCTGAAGGTCGAGCTCCTGCGGAGCCGGTATTTCGACGCAGCGGTGGCGCCGACGCTCGCCACCTCGTTCATCTATCCGAGTGTCTCCCTCCCGCTCCTCCTCGGCATCAACCTCTCCAACGACGTGGCGCTCCTGCCCCAGGCAGGCGCCCACCTCTTCACCGCCATTCCCGACCAGGAAAGCCACATCGCGTTCTGGTGGTCTGCAGGGCTCGGCGCCCAATTCCGCTCCGACGACGACTTCGCGCTCCAGCCTTCGTTGCAATGGATGGCGTCCAGCGAGGCGAACATCCTCACCGCGGGGCTCGGCCTGGTCTGGGGGCCGCGGCCCGCGGATCCGCCGCCGCCCGTCTCGAACGACGACTTCCGGACCGACATCTGACCGCGCTACGCAGCCGAGCCGCGGGGCCAGAGGCCCCGCGAGGTGAGCACGCGCTCGGTCGAGAGGGCATGGGCCCGGTCGAGGGCTGCGGCCACGGTGGCCCCATCGAGGATCTCGAGGGCGCGGGCGATCGCCTCGAGGGTCGACATCGCCGCCGGATCCGGCGCTGCACGAAGGCGAGGCGCCGCCACGGCGGGGGCAGGCAGCGAGAGCCGCGGCAGCGCGTGGAGCGCCGGGCAGCGGAGGAAGATCCGGCGGGCCTGCCGCCACGAGCCGTCGAGGACGACGAGGCGCTCGGGCCGCGGGCCAGCGGGGATCGAGGGGCCGGTGCCGGGAAAGAGGAGCCAGCTGCCGGCGAGGTCGGGCAGCTGCATCTCGCGGCCGCCCCACTCCACCACCTGGCAGCGCGAGAGCGCGAGCTCCGCCACCCGGGCGGTGTTGGTGGTGCGCCAGCCCTCCTTCTCGTGGCGGAGGATCAGCACCTCGGTGTGATCGGCCACCGGCGAGAGGTCGCCGCAGAGGCAGAGCTCGCTTCGCATCACGCAGCGGGGGCAGCGCCCCGCGAGGTCCGGTCCGGAGAAGCCGCGCATCGGGGGCACTGTACACGCAGTGCCGCGTCGTGCGACCGTCCGCGCATCGTGCGCCAGCTTCTTCCGCTGCTTCTCGTCGCCACCACCACCGCCTGCGGCACCGCCAGCCGCTACGGCACCCCGCGCACCCTCGCACCAGGCGAGACGACCACCGTCGCCACCCTCGACGTCACCCCGGGGGTCGAGTTCAACGGCACCGACGGCATCGCGCCCCTGCCCCGCCTCGGCGCCCGCCACGGCCTCACCGACACGCTCGAGATCGGCGGCAGCATCACCGGCCTTCCCCCGCTGGTCGGCGAGGCGGGGCTCGACCTCAAGTGGAATTTCCACCGCAGCCCCGGCCTCGATCTGGCCCTCGCTCCAGCGGTGGGCGCCCTGCTGGTCGCCAACTTCGACGACGAGGACGACTGGGACGAGGACGACGACGCCACCGAGGTGGACGCCGCCCTCTTCCACGCCACCCTGCCGCTGCTCGCCGGCATCAACGTGGCGCGGTGGGCCACGGTGGTGCCGCACGCGGGTCTCGGCCTCTTCACCTCCCGCGAGGCGACCGGCCCCTACGCCTCCGTCGGCGTCGGGCTGCAGTTCCGGCCGAGCGCCACCTTCGCCATCCAGCCTGGCGTCGAGATCCTCCGGCGGCTCGACGGCGACGAGGCGACCCTCGCGAGCGTCTCGCTGGGGCTCTTCTTCGGCCCGCAGCCCCGCTTCGACTGAAAGTCCGCGCGCCCCGCCTCCGCAGCACGTGAACGTCAGGTATCATCCCCGCCGTACACGTGGTCTGCCCGGGGGGGAAGAGATGAGACGGCTCGTACCGCTGCTCTGCGTGTTGCTCGCGGGCTGCACGTCGTTCAACCGCTTCGGGGCCGCGCGCACGCTGGCCCCCGGCGAGACGAGCCACACCGTCGCCGCCGACGTCTGGGCGATGGGCGAGGGTCTCGACGGCCCCAGCTCCGACGAGCTCTCCTTCGTGCCCCGGGTGCTGCCCTATCCGCTGATCAGCTACGTCCTGCGCCACGGCCTCGCCGAGCGGCTGGAGCTGGGTGTGACCGCCATGCCGCTTCCGGGCCTCGGCCTCGACCTCAAGTGGAACTTCCTGCGGGCGGGAAAGCTCGATCTGGCGGTGGTTCCCAACATGCTCGCCGGCTACCTCTTCGACTCGGCCAACAACACGACGGTGCAGAGCAGCCTGCCCCTGCTCCTCTCCTGGCGGATCGACGAGAAGCTGGCGCTCGTCCCGCAGATCGCCGCCGCCCACCGCTTCGACCGCAGCGACGGCGCCCCCGCCAGCGAGAGCTGGAACCTCGCCGCGGGCCTCGCCGCCCGCGCCCGGGTTTCACCACGGCTCACGGTGCAGCCCGGCGTCTACGTCCTCCAGCCCCTGGACGACGGCGATCGCCGGCTCTACTCCGTGGGCGTCGCCCTCGGGTTCGGCCCCCCCGCGCCGTAGCCGACTTGCACCGGCAGCGCCCCCGCCCGCAGCTTCGGGGCGGAGGCTCTCGCCATGTCCGATCTGCCCCCGGGCCTCGAGGAGGCCCTCGGCTTTCCCCTCTTCGCCGCCCTCTTCGGCAGGCGGGCCCGGCGCTTCGCCCTCGGCGCCGCGATCCCCGACGGCCCGCTCGCCTTCACCTCCCGCTACGAGCCCCACCCCTTGAGCGAGCTCGAGCGGCTGCTGGTGGTGACCGCCGCCACCGGCAACACCGCCTGGCACCACCTGATCACCCGCAACGCCCGGTACGCGCCGCACCTCTCCAACTATTGCGGCGCAGCGGGCGGCCGCACCTTCCCCTCCGCCGCGGGCTTCCACACCAGCCAGCTCTTCTTCACCGACGACAGCGGCATCTTCTTCGTCGACACCCGCGACGCGCCGGCCCTCGTCGACCGGCAGGCCGACGGCGCGCTCGATGCCGAGGCGCTCCTCGCCGCGCACCGGGGGCAGATCCGCCAGCTCGAGGCGGGCCGCCTCCACCTGCCCCGGGAGGAGCCGTACATGGAGGGGCACAACACCTGGAACGTGAACGTGCAGGGGAGCCTGCTCCTGATCCCGGTGGGCGATCTCGCGCAGCACGTGCTCGCCACGCTCTGCTACTACCTGCAGAACGGCTACGTGCTCACCGACGACGTGCACGGCGCGCCCTTCCCCGGCCTCGAGCGCTTCCGCCACCTCGCCGACGTGGAGAACCCGCTGCCGCTCTCCTTCGTGGAGCAGCTCGCCCTCGGCGAGCTCTCGGTGGAGCTGGGCGCGTCCTGCTACGCGGGCATGCTCTCCCTCCAGGCGATGGGGCTCGGCGGCTGGATGTTCGACGGCCTGAGCCCGCAGGCGCTCCTCGGCGCCAGCGGCGACCCGGCCGTGCCGGGCCTCGGCTTCCGCTACGACGAGCGGCCCGGCTGGCCGGTGCCCAATCCCACCGGCAGGGCCGGGGTCTTCGAGGCCTTCTGCCCGCCCCATTTTCCCGACATGCGTGCGGCGGTGGAGGCGCTGGTCCGAAGGAAATTCGGTCCCGGCGGCCCCTTCCATCGCGGCACGCCCGGCCCCTTCCGCGACAGCCCCGGGGTCCGCGGCAGCGCCCAGGTCCACGACGAGGCGTTCCAGGCCTGCGTGGCGCTGCAGGCCCAGACGATCTTCGAGCGCTTCGGCAAATTTCCGGGGACCGTGCCCTCGGTGCTGGTCCTCATGTACCTGCAGGCCCACCACCTCGACCTCGAGTTCTACGACACCCACTTCGCGCCAGGGGCCTACCTCTCCACCCACGCCCACCACTTCGAGAAATGGCACGGCGGCGTGCTGCCGAAGCGTCGCGACGGGGGGTGACGCCCCCCAACAGCCCTCACACGCAGCATGAGAATTTCTGATGTGCGCCTTGCCCTGCCCCCGGCCGCGGTGCTAGTTGGACCAGCGGATTCGCAAGGTTGCCGGGGGGCGCCTGCGGTTGCATCCCCTTGCGGCTGCGCGTGGAGTCGGTCATGCAGCAGGCGCTCGTTATCCTTCTCGACAACGCCCGGCGCACCCTCGGTGCCCGCCCGGCGCGGGTCGATCCCCGGGATGTCGCCACCCTCGAGGCCGAGCTCGGGCGGCCGCTCCCGCTCTCGCTCAAATTCGTCTGGCAGGCCTGGGGTGCAGGCGACGTGGGCCGGATCCACCTCTCCGGTCCCCGGGAGATCTCCGCGGGCCTCGCCCTCTCCGATCGTTTCCTCGACGAGGCGCTCCTTCCCTTCGCCTCCGGTCCCGATGGCGAGGCGTGGGGCCTGCGCCTCGACGCCAGCGAGGATCCGCCGGTGGTCCTCGCCCTCGACTTCCCCCGGAAGCTCCGGGCGGTCCTCGGCCCCCTCTCCCGCGCGGTGGAGGTAGCAGTGCTCGAGGCCCTCGCGGAGCACCGGGGCACCGACGCCGGCGAGCGGGTGCGGCTCTTCCGCAAGCTCGAGCGGCTCGACGCCGACCAGCGCTACCGCGCGCCGACCCGCTGGGCAGAGGCACCACCCATCCGGGGCGCCGCTGCTGCGGGCGCCCCCCGATCGGCCTGATTCCGCGCCGTTCCGCCGGGCTATGGTGTCGCACGGGCAACACCTGTGTCCGTCATGCATCGAAACGGCCGGAGGAGATTGGATGAGCCTGGAGAAGCGCCCGCTCCGCGTCGACGTGATCTCGGACGCCGTCTGCCCCTGGTGCTGGATCGGGAAGCGCCGCCTCGAGGCGGCGATCCGGCAATGCGCCGACCGCTACGCGGTGGCGGTGCATTGGCATCCCTTCGAACTCAACCCCGACCTGCCGAAGGACGGGGTCGACGCCAGAACCCACTACGAGCGCAAATTCGGCTCCATCGAACGCGTCCGCCAGCTCCGTGCGAACGTGGCGGCGGTGGGCCGCGAGGCGGGCATCGACTTCGACTTCGAGCGGGCCGAGAAGGCGCCCAACACCTTCGACAGCCACCGGCTCGTCTGGCTGGCAGCGGGCACGGGCTTCCAGGGCGCCGTGGTCGAGCGGCTCTTCCGCGCCTTCTTCGTGGAGGGGCAGGACGTCGGCGACCACCGGGTCCTGGTGCGCCTCGCCGAGGAGGCGGGCCTCGACCCCCACGACGTCGAGCACGTCCTCGCGAGCGAGGCCGGTGCCGCCGAGGTCCGCGGCGCGGAGGAGGCGGTGCGCAGGCTCGGCGTGAGCAGCGTCCCCTTCTTCGTGGTGGAGGGCCAGTGGGCGATCTCCGGCGCGCAGCCGGTGGACGCCTTCGTCCAGCTCCTCGACCACGCCGCCCAGCAGATCGCTGCCCAGGCAACGCCGCGGGCCTGATCGGCGCCGGCGCCGCGAGCGCCGCTCCATTCGGCGGGCACGTGCATCCGGATCCGAAGAACGCAGCAGGGGGACGCGAATGGCGGATCGAGTCGCGGTCGTGACGGGCGCTTCGCGGGGAATCGGGGCGGCGATCGCCCGGCGCCTCGCACGCGACGGCTTTGCGGTGCTGGTCAACCACCGGGACAGCGCAGCGCAGGCGGCGGCGGTCGTCGCGTCCATCGAGGCGCAGGGTGGCAGCGCGGCTGCCGTCCGGGGCGACGTGGGCAACGGCGCCGACGTGGCGCGGCTCTTCGACGAGGCGGAGGCCCGGTTCGGCAAGGTGACGGCGGTGGTGAGCAACGCGGGCCGCGCCCTGCACAAGCTGCTCGCCTCGACGGCCGAGGAGGAGTTCGACGCGCTGGTCTCGACCAACTTCCGCGGGACCTTCCTCGTCCTCGCCGAAGCGGCGCGTCGGCTCGCCGACGGCGGTCGCATCGTCACCATCTCCGCCAGCTTCCAGGCTGGCCCCGTCGCCACCTACGGCCCCTATGCTGCAACGAAGGCGGCGATCGAGAAGATGACCGAGGTGGCAGCGAAGGAGCTCGGCCCCCGGGGGATCACCGTGAACGCGGTGCGACCGGGACCGACCCGCACCGCGATCTTCCTCGAGGGCAAATCCGACGCGCTCGTGAAGGGGATCGCCCGGCAGGTAGCCCTGGGCAGGATCGGCGAGCCGGAGGACGTGGCGGAGGTGGTGGCCTTCCTGGCCAGCCCGCAGGCAGGCTGGGTGACGGGCCAGCTGATCGGCGCCAACGGCGGCTTCTGGACCTGAGCGGTCAGAAGCCCCTGCCGAACTTCTCGATGTAGCGGCGGGAGTAGTCGACGTAGTTCTTCCAGGTGCGGTGGAGGAGCTCGAGCTCCTTCGCGTCGACCTCGCGCTTCACCTTCGCAGGCGATCCCATCACCAGCGAGCGCGGCGGCACCACCAGGCCCGGCGTGAGCAGCGCACCCGCCGCGATCAGGCATTCCTCACCGATCGTCACCTCGTCCATCACCGTGGCCCGCATCCCGACCAGCGTGTAGTCGCCCACGGTGCAGCCGTGCAGGACCACGCCGTGCCCGACGCTCACGCGATTGCCGAGCGTGGTGGAGAAGCGGTCCTTGAGCACGTGGATGCAGGAGAGGTCCTGCACGTTGGTCTCCTCGCCGATGGAGATGGTGTGGACGTCGCCACGGACCACCGTGCCCGGCCAGATCGAGGAGCGGGCGCCGATGGTCACGCGGCCCAGCACCAGCGCCGAGGCGTCGACGTAGGCGCTCTCGTCGATGCGCGGGTTCTCATCGGTGAAGGGACAGGGGCGGATCATCGCTGCCTCCGGAGATCGTCTGGCTCGGTCGCTGGAGTAGCAGGCGCCCGCCGGGTCGACAAGGCGAGGAAGCGGGCCCATCGCCGCCGGCCCGTGTCTTTGCATCGGCGGTGGGCGTTTCCAGCCTTGGGAGCGGGAGGGAGGGAGTCCAACATGACCTGGAACAAGATCGTTACGGCGGCTGCTGCCGCCTTCGTGGTGGTGGGTGCCGGCGCCGCGGGCGCAGCTGGTGGCGAGTACAAGACCCAGGAGCAGGCGGAGCAGGAGCAGCAGCAGATGGGCCAGCCCGAACGCGTCACCGTGACGCAGGAGCCCGACCAGCTGCCCAGCGAGGAGCAGCGTACGCTGACCCTGACCGTGACCAACGTCGACCGCGCCAACAACCGGGTGCAGTTCGAAGCGCAGGTCGATCCCGAGGCCCGGGTGATGAGCGGCAGCGAGGAGCTGCGGATCAACCAGCTGCAGCCGGGCGACTCCGTCCGCGCCTCCTTCGACCCGGTCACGGGCGAGGTGCAGCAGATGATCGTGGTGGAGCGGGCTGCCCCCGAGCCGGGCGCGCAGCAGCCGAGCCCCGAGCAGCAGGGCATCGAGGAGCCCGCCGAGAGCGGGTCGATGGGTAGCGAGGAGATCGAGCGCTTCTGATCTGATCGAGGCGGGCGATTGACGAGGCCCGGCACCCTCGTGGGCTGCCGGGCCTCGTGTGCTACCTCGATGGGATCAGGCGGTGGCCTGCTCCTGCCCCCCCACCTCGGTGATCTTCGGCGCGCCGGCGCCGGGCACCAGCGGGCGGAGGAGGAAGGTCCAGATCATGTAGCCCCACCAGCTGCGCTGCAGCAGCGCCGGGTGGATCTGGTGGGCCACCTTCGCGTGGGCCTCCGGGGTCTTGGTCCAGTGCAGCCCCGGGGTCATGTGGTGCACCGTGTGGTAGCCGTTGTTGAAGAGCAGCGCGTTCAGCACCGGTGAGACGAAGTTGCGCGAGTGGTTCCACTGGCTGTTCTCGTCTGCCTCGATGTGCTGCACGTAGTTGAAGACCTGGATGACGAAGAGCGCCACCTGCTGCGGGATGAGGAAGAAGAAGAGCGCCTTCCTCCAGTCGAGCACGAAGACCACCGCCATGAAGCCGAAGAAGACCACGTACTCGGAGATCGCCGACCAGTACTGCTTGCGGTTCTTCGTCTTCAGACCTGCGATGTAGGCCTTGATCTCCGCCGTCTGCGCCATGCTGGTGAGCGTCGGGTAGATCAGCAGCGCGAAGAGGTGGTTGCGCTTGAAGACCTTGGGGCACCGCGAGCTGTCGCCCGGCTTGTTGTTGTATTTGTGGTGCACCATGTTGTGGGTGGGCACCCAGCCGATCGCCGGATGGCCGTAGAAGATCGAGATCACCCAGCTGGTCACGAGGTTCGCCGGCTTCGACTTCCACATCGACAGGTGGTTGTGGTTGTGGCTGATCACGGCGGTGGCGACGCCCAGGAAGAGCGCCACGACGTAGAGCACCGGCTGGATCGCCACCCCGAGCACCTCGAAGGTCGGAACGGGAAGGGCGAGGGCCTCGAAGTTCCAGTGGACGACGGCGATGGCTGCGGCGGTTGCCAGGTAGGCGATCGAGCGCCAATCGGCGGAGTAGCGGAGCATACAATCCTCGGAAGGGGAGCCTGGCCCCGGACTGAAAGAAGACGGGGTCGCTGCCGTGTCCCCGCCGGGAGGTTCCCGGTGACGCAGGGCAGCAGGAGGCAAACCGCGGGGAGAATTCCACGGCGAGCGTCCGGAATCAACCGCTCGTGAGGTCGGCAGTGGGAAACGAGGGCTATACCTACGGTGAATGGATCGGCGCCGCTGCAGCAGGGCGAGGCGTTCTCGACTGGCTCTCCGAGCGCTACCCACACGCCTCGGCTGCGGTCTGGGAGACCCGGATCGACGGGGGCGAGGTGCTGCTCGACGGCGCCCCTGCCCTGCCCCGGCAGATCCTCCGCGCTGGCCAGCGCCTCGAGTGGAAGCGGCCGCCGTGGCTCGAGCCGGAGGTACCGCTCCATTTCGAGCTCCTCCACGAGGACGCGCACGTGATCGCGGTGGCCAAACCGAGCGGCCTGCCCACCCAGCCCGCCGGCGGCTTCCATGCCCACACGCTGCAGGCCCTGGTGCAGGCCCGCTTTCCCGGGGCGGATCCGCTCCACCGGCTCGGCCGCGGCACCTCGGGGATCGTCCTCTTCGCCCGCAGCCCCGAGGCCCGCTCGCAGCTGAGCCGGGCGCTGCGCGAGGGCGGGATGCTGAAGGTCTACCGAACCCTGGCGGGTGGCCAGCCGCCGTGGGACGAGCGCCGGATCGAGGTCCCCATCGGCCCGGTGCCCCACCCGATGCTCGGCACGTTGCATGCTGCGAGCCCCGAAGGACGCCCGGCCCGCAGCCACGCCTTCGTGATCGAGCGTCGGGCGGAGGAGACCCTCCTCGACGTGCGGATCGAGACGGGCAGGCCCCACCAGATCCGCATCCACCTGGCTGCGGTGGGACACCCCCTCGTCGGCGATCCGCTCTACCGGGTCGGCGGCGTCCCGGCGCCCGACGCGCTACCTGGCGACGAGGGCTACCTGCTCCACGCGATGACCCTCGGTTTTCCCCACCCGGCAACCGGCTGGTTCGAGCTGCACGCCCCGCCCCCCGCTGCGCTGCGGCCGCGGCGTTAGCCAGCGACTGCCGATCGGCGGAAGCGCGCGCGCAGCTGCAGCCAGGCGAGGTAGGTCCCCGCGCCGAAGAGGCTGCCGAGGAAGTCGGCGACCACGTCCCACGGATCGGAGTCGCGCCCCGGCACGAAGAATTGGTGCGCTTCGTCGGTGACGGCGAAGGCGGTGGCGAGGAAGACCGCGGTGGCGGCGCTCTTCACCCCGCTCCAGCCGCTCACCAGCCGCACCCCCCGGGTCACGAGCAGCGCGAGGATCGTGTACTCCCCGAAATGCGCCGCCTTGTCCCAGATCTTCGGCGCGTGCGGCAGCTCCGACTGCGCGGAGAGGAAGACGATCAGCGCGCCGTAGAGCAGCACCGGCAGGAAGGCGGAGAACCAGCGCCCCATGCCTACGCGATCACCTGCAGCTTGCCCACCGGCGCGGCGATTGCCGGGGTGAAGCCCACCTGCACGCCGCCGAGGGCGTTGGGCGTGGCGTCGTCGATGCGCACGCGCACGGTGGCGCCGGCAGGGGCGTCTCCGGCGAAATTGACCACCCGGTTCTCCGGGGTGCGGCCGAAGCGCCTGGTCTCGTCGTAGCGCGAGGGGCCCTCGACGAGGACCTCGACCTCCGTGCCCACGCACGCGGAGTAGTACGACCAGGAGTGCTCGCGGAGCAGCGCCTGGAGGCGGACCAGCCGCTCGGTGGCGACCTCCCGCGGGATCTCGCCCCACTCCGCCATCCGGCGGATCGCGACGGTGTGCGGGCGCGGGCTGAAGATGAAGGAGAAGGCGTTCTCGTAGCGCACCCGCTCCACCAGCTCCATGGTCCGCTCGAAATCCTCGTCGGTCTCGCCGGGGAAGCCCACGATGATGTCGGTGGTGACGGCGATGCCGGGACGCGCGGCCCGCAGCTTCTCGAGCCGGTCGAAATACCACTCCACCGTGTAGTCGCGGCGCATCCGCTTGAGCACCGGCTCCGATCCGCTCTGCACCGGCAGGTGGAAGTGCGGCATCACCTTCGGTTCCTCGGCGAAGAGCACGATCAGCTCGTCGGAGAGGTCGTGCGGGTGGCTGGTGGTGAAGCGCACGCGCTCCACGCCCTCCACCTGCGCGGTGCGCCGGAGGAGCTCGGCGAAGGTGACGCCGCCGTCGTAGGAGTTCACGTTCTGGCCGATGAGCGTGATCTCCTTCACACCCACGCCTGCTAGATCGCGGACCTCCGCCAGCAGATCGTCCACGCCGCGGGAGACCTCGCGGCCGCGGGTATGGGGCACCACGCAGAAGGCGCAGACGTTGTTGCAGCCCTTCATCGCCGAGACGAAGGCGGTGACCTTGCCCCTGGCGAACGCCGCATCGGCACGGGGAAAGACGTAGGTCGAGGAGTCGAGCCACGCGGTCTCGGCGAGGCGGACGTTCTCTTCCTCCACCCGCTTCAGGATCTCCGGCAGGTTGCCCACCTGGTCCGGCCCGAAGACGAAGTCCAGGTAGGGGACCTTCTTCAGGAGCTTGTCCTTCTCCTGCTGGGCGACGCAGCCGCCGACGCCGATCCGGGCGCCCCGGGCCACCTTGAGGGGCCGGTAGCGGCCGAGGGCGGAGAGGAGCTTCTGCTCGCTCTTCTCGCGGATGGCGCAGGTGTTGAGGAGGATGAGATCGGCGTCGTCCGCGGAACCGGTGCGCGCGTAGCCGCTCTTCGCCAGCGACTCGATCATGCGGGACGAGTCCGCCTCGTTCATCTGGCAGCCGAAGGTGTGGACGAAGACCTTGCGTTCCATAGGCGGCGCAACCTAGAGCGCACGGGCCTTTCCGGTCAAACGCTTCGGCACCGGGCGGTGGTGGAGAGAGGGCCCGGCGGGCGGTGCCTCGCCTGCAGCCCGCACCTGCAGGGCCCCGCCATATGTGGGGCCGGCTGCGAAGTTGCCCACCCCGCGGCCCGTCTTCACCTTCGCAGGCAGGATGCCTACGCGAGCCGGGCCATGCAGCTAGCCGATCTCCTCGAGGAGCGGCGGGAGGAGATCCTGCGGCGCTGGGAGGAGCGCGTCTGCGGCGAGCTCGTCGACGGTGAAATGCCGCGCGCGGTCCTCCGCGACGACCTGCCCGTCTTTCTCGAGAGCACCGCCGCCTCCTTGCGCAGCGGGGCGGTCGGCGCCGGCGTGGCCCGTGCCGGTGAGGCCCACGGCAGGCAGCGCGCGCTGGCGGGCGCAGACCTCCGGCACGTGCTCCGGGAGTACGGGGTCCTGCGGGACGTGGTCTTCGAGCTGCTGGAAGAGGCGGACTGCCCATCGCAGCTCGAAGAGCTCCGGATCTTCGGCGCAGCCCTCACCTCCGCCGTCGGCGAGGCCGGGAGCCGGGTGCTCGAAGCGAGCGAGGCGACGCTGCGCGCCACGCTCGAGAGCCAGCAGCGGCGGGAGGAAGCCTTCCGCACCCTCGCCGATTCGATGTCGCAACACGCCTGGCTGGCGGAGCCCGACGGCTCGATCTTCTGGTTCAACCGGCGCTGGTACGAATACACCGGCCTCACCCGGGAGGCATCGGTGGGCCGGGGGTGGCGGCACGCCCTCCCCCCCGACACGCACGTCCCCGCCGGCTGGTTCGGAGAGGCCTCGCGCCGGGGCGAGCCCTGGGAGGAGACCCTCTCCCTGCGCGGGTCCGACGGCAGCTACCGGCGCTTCCTCTGCCGCGCCGCGCCGGTCCTGGGGCCCGATGGCCGGGTGCTCCACTGGGTCGGCACCAACACCGACGTCGAGGCGCGGCTCCGGACCGAGGAGGAGCGCGAGAAGGCGATCGCCCTGCTGGACACGTTGATCACCACGGCCCCGGTGGGGCTCGCCTTCCTCGACCGCGACTTCCGCTACGTGCGGATCAACCGGACCCTCGCCGCCATCAACGGCGCGAGCGTCGAAGCCCATCTCGGGCGCACGCTCGCGGAGATGCGGCCGGACATCGCCGACCGGATCCAGCCCTTGCTGGAGGAGGTGCTCGCCACGGGCAAGCCCCTTCTCCATCTCGAATTCACCGAGGAACGACCCCAGGCGGTGGGACCACAGCACCGGCTGGTCAGCATCTACCCGGTCGCCGACGCCCGCGGCCGGATCTTCGCGGTCGGCGTCCTCGTGGTCGACATCACCGGGCGCAAGCACGACGAGGAGGTGCTCCGGCGCACGGCGGAGTTCCGCGAACGCTTCGTCGGCATCGTCGCCCACGATCTCAAGACGCCGCTCGCCTCGATCGCCGCTGCGGCGCAGCTGCTCCAGCGGCAGGAGGGAATGCCGCCAGCCGCCCTCCAACTCGCCGGTCGCATCTCCGCCACGGCCAACCGCATGGGCAAGATGACCAGCGACCTGATGGATTTCACCCGGGTGCGGCTCGGCGGCGGCATCCCGATCGAATGGGAGCGCTGCGATCTGGCGGCCCTGCTCCGGCACGTCGTCGAGGAGGCGGGCGCCGCCTGGCCCGATCGAAGGATCGATCTCGACGCCGACGGAACGGCCTGGGGATGCTGGGACAGCGACCGGCTCGCGCAGGTCATCGCCAACCTCCTCCAGAACGCCCTCGCCTACAGCCCGGCGGGCAGCCCGGTTCGCGTCTCGCTCGAGCACGGGGCGGGCCTCTTCCGGCTCCTCGTCTGCAACCGCAACGTCCACGGACCGATCCCCCCGGAGAAGCAGGCGCTGCTCTTCGAGCCCTTCCGCCGGGCCGCTACCGCGACCCACCGGAGCGAGGGGCTGGGCCTGGGCCTCTACATCGCGCGGGAGATCGTGCGGGCCCACCACGGGGCGATCGAGGTCCGCTCGACGGAGGAGGAAGGGACCACCTTCGTGGTGACGCTCCCGGGCGATGAGGCGTTCGAAGAGCAGCCGACCGGTTAAACCGGAACGATGCGTTCGGCGGCGTTCTCGAGGTCGGCGAGGTTCTGGACCACGACCACCTGGTCCACCGCCCTGGCGTAGAGCTGCATCTCCGAGTCGCCGATGCCCCAGGAGCTCTCGGCCTCGGGGCAGATCCAGACCACCCGCCGGGCCCTACGCTCGATCTCCTTGAGGGCCCAGCCGTGGGGCGCGTTGTAGTTGTTGCGACCGTCGCCGATGACGAGGACGGTGGTGCGCCGGGTCACCGCGCCGAGGTGGTCCCGTGCGAACATCGCCAGCGCCCTGCCGTAGTTGGAGTTGGCGTAGACGTTGATCGCCTTGCCCGCCACCGCGAGGTCGACCGCCCGCGCCGCATCGACGTCCTTGAAGTGCTCGGTGATCTCGCCGACGTCGGAGACGAAGGCGAAGGAGCGCACCTTGGCGAAGCGGGACTGGAGGGTGTGGACGAAGAGGAGCATCAGCCGCGAGACGTTGCGGACCGAGTCGGAGACGTCGCAGAGCACCACCACGTCGGGACGCTGCGGCCGCTTGCGGCGGAAGACGAGGTGCGCCGGCACCCCGCCGAGCCCCATGTTCCGGCGCAGGGTGCGCCGCACGTTCAGGGCGCCGCGCCGCCGCTCCCGCTGCCTGCGCACCAGCCGGCTCTTCAGCTTCTCGGCGAGGCGCTTCACCGCGGTGGAGGTCCGCTCGATCTCCTCCCGGGAGAGCTCGGAGAAGGAACGTTCCGCCAGCGCGTTCCCCTGCCCCTTCTCCCGGGTCTGCCGGGCCCTCATCTCGCCCTCGACCCAGGCCCGGGCCGCATCCTCCACCGCCCGCAGCTTCGACGAGAGGCGCTTCGCCACCAGCTCCACGTGCGCGGCGTCGATGCCGCGCGCCTTCAGCCTGTCGGCGAGATCGCGGAGGTCCTTGTCCGCGGCGGTGGTGCCGGCGCCGCCGGCGAGTCGGCGGGCGTAGAACCCCGCCTGCAGCGGCGAGCTCATCCCGCCGAAGTCGAGCTGCAGCGCCGATCCCCGCAGCAGCTTCGCGATGGCGCCGAGATCGCCCTCGAGGAGCGCCTGCGCCATTGGCGAGATCTGCCCGTGGAGATCGCGGAGCGTGTGCAGGAGCATCTCCAGCTCGTCGCCCTCGAGGACGCCCTCCTCCTCGATGCGCGCGGCGAGGCTCCCCTCCAGCCCTTCGAGGACCCGGGCCATGCCGGAGAAATAGAGTTCGAAGACCCGTTCGAAGAGGGCGTGGTCGGCGGCGCGCTTGAGCATCGTCGCCCGGAGGGCGCCGCGCACCGTCTCCCGATCCTCCACGCCGGTGAGCGCGAGGGCCTGCGCCGCGTCGGTGACCTCCGCCGGCGAGACCCGGATCCCGTTCTGCCGGAGGAGCTCGGCGAACTCGACGATCCGGCTCTCCATCTACGCCCTCTCCAGCAGGACCACGCCCTCGACGTGGTAGGTCTGCGGGAACATGTCCACCGGCACCGCGAGGCGCGCCTGGTAGCCGGCGGCGTGCAGCGCGCCGAGGTCCCGGGCCAGGGTGGCCGGATCGCAGCTCACGTAGGCGATGCGCCGGGGCCCTAGGCGGGCCAGCGCCTCGGCGAGGCCACGGGCGCCTGCCCGCGGCGGGTCGAGCAGCGCCAGGTCGAAACGCTGCCCCTCGGCGGCGAAGCCCTCCACCACCCGGGCGGCATCGCCGGCGACGAAGCGGATCCGATCGATCCGCGCCCCGGCGGCAGCCCGCCTGGCGAGGTCGAGGGAGACGCCCTCGTATTCCACCGCGGTGACGTGGGCCGACCTGGCGGCGAGGGCGAAGGTGAAGTTGCCGGCGCCGCAATAGAGCTCGAGGACGCGGTCGCCAGCAGCAGGGGCGAGCGCCTCCACCGCCGCACGGACCAGCGCCTCGTTGCCGGCGTCGTTGGCCTGGGCGAAGACGTCCGGCCGCCCGAGGAGGCGCACCCCCGGTGCCAGCGGCGCCGGGCGTTCCACCACCGGATCGCCGAAGATCCGCGGCGCAGGCGCTGCGCCCGGCGGCGCGGCGCGGCGCCGTTTCGTCTGCTGCCCGGCCTGCTGCTGCGGCGGCGGTAGGGCCACGATCCCCGCGAGCCCCTCGAGTCCGTCGAAGATCCGCGGCGCCTTCTCGGCCCAGCCCGGCGCCGCCTTCGGATCGGGCGAGAGCGCGATCGCTCCCCTGCCGTCCGCGCCGACGCAGAGGTCGACCTCCCGCAGCGCGGGAAGGGGCCTGGCCCGAAGCGCCGCCCCCACCGCGAGGGCGAGCCGCTCCAGCGCCGGCGCGAGCAGGTGACAGGAGGCGATGGGCTCGAGGTCGTGGCTGCCGCGGCGCAGGTAGCCGAGCTTGCCGTCACGGACGTGGAGCCTGCAGCGGATCCGATACCGAAACTCGTCGGGCGAGGCGACGATCGGGCGCGCCTCGGCGATCGCCTCGCGCCGCAGCCCGCCGATCCGCGCGAGGGACTCGTAGAAGGCCTGCTCCTTGGCTGCTGCCTGCGCCTCGTAGGCGAGATGCTGGAGCTGGCAACCGCCGCAGGAGGCGGCGTGGGGACAGAGCGCCTCCACCCGCTGCGCCGAGGGCTCGATCAGGCGGACGAGCCGCGCCTTGACCAGCGAGCCCCGATCCTCGAGCGCTTCCGCCTCGACGAGATCGCCGGGCGCCGTCGCCGGGACGAAGACCTTCTTGCCGGCGGGCAGCGTGGCGACGCCGTCGCCGCCGTGGGCCAGGCTCTCGATGCGAAGGGGAGGGAGCACGTTCATCAGGGGAGAACCGCCGAAAGCGGCCACCCTATCCGCGTGCGCCGACAGGTCAAGGCTTCCCGCCGGGTGGGGCAGCTGCAGCAGCAGCGCACGCCGGTGCCGCCCCGGGACGAAGCGAGGGCCGGCGGGATGGATCCCCCACCGGCCCCCCGGCAGCCGCGATCGCCCGGGCGGCTACCGCAGCATCGGCTTGATCTCCGGGGCCACGGTGAACGAGGCCTCGGTGATCTTGCGGATGTCGTCGACGGTGAGGTCGGGGGCGATCTCCCGGAGGACGAGGCCGTCCTCGGTCACGTCGAAGAGCGCGTGGTCGGTGACGATGGTGTTGACGCAGCGCTTGCCGGTGAGCGGCAGCGAGCACTCCTTGAGGATCTTCGACTTCCCGTCCTTCGAGACGTGCTCCATGGTGACGATCACGCGCCTGGCGCCGGAGACGAGATCCATCGCGCCGCCCATGCCCTTGATCATCTTGCCGGGGATCATCCAGTTGGCCAGGTCGCCCTTCTCGCTCACCTCCATCGCGCCGAGGATGGCGAGGTCGATGTGGCCGCCGCGGATCATCCCGAACGACTCGGCGGAGTCGAAGAAGGCGGTGCCCTTGATCTCGGTCACCGTCTCCTTGCCCGCGTTGATCAGGTCCGGGTCCTCCTCGCCGGCAAAGGGATAGGGGCCGATGCCCAGCATCCCGTTCTCGGACTGGAGGACCACCTCGACCCCCGCAGGGACGAAGTTGGCGACGAGCGTCGGCATCCCGATGCCCAGGTTGACGTAGAAGCCGTCCTGCAGCTCCTTGGCGACGCGCTGGCAGATCTGCTCGCGAGTGAGAGGCATCGCAAAACCTCGAGGCGCGGATGAGAGGCGCGCCCGAAAAGAAGGAATCAGGCCCGGGGCCGGGTGGTGCGCCGCTCGATCCACTTCTGGTAGTCGCGGCCCTTCACGATCCGGTGAACGTAGATGGAGGGGACGTGGATGTGGTCCGGGTCGAGCTCGCCGACCTCCACCAGCTCCTCCGCCTCGACGATGGTGACCTTCGCGGCCTTGCACATCATCGTGCTGAAGTTCTGGGCGGTCTTGCGGAAGACCAGGTTGCCCCACTTGTCCGCCTTCCAGGCACGGACGATGGCGTAGTCGGCCTTGAGCGGCATCTCGAGCAGGTACTCCCGCCCGTCGATCATCCGCGTCTCCTTGCCCTCGGCGACCTTGGTGCCCACACCGGTCGGCGTGTAGAAGCCGCCGATTCCGGCGCCGCCCGCGCGAATCCGCTCCGCCAGCGTGCCCTGGGGGTTGAGCTCCACCTCGAGCTCACCCGAGAGGAACTGCCGCTCGAACTCCTTGTTCTCGCCGACGTACGAAGCGGTGATCTTCTTGATCTGCTTCGCCTGCAGCAGCACGCCCAGGCCGAGGTCGGTGGTGCCGCAGTTGTTGGAGATGAGCGAGATCTCCTTCGTCCCCTTGCGGTGGATCGCGGAGATGAGGTTCTCGGGGTTGCCGCAGAGGCCGAAGCCGCCGCTCATGAGCGTCATGCCGTCGAAGATGTCGGCGACTGCAGCGTCGGCGCTCTCGTAGACCTTGTTCACGAAGCGTCTCCTTGGTGCACGTCGGCCCCGCCGCTCGGGAGCGCGGGGCCGACCGGGTGCAGACGAATTACCGCTCGACGATCAGGGCCACGCCTTCGCCGCCGCCGATGCAGAGCGACGCGAGGCCGCGCTTCTTGCCCTGGTCCTTCATCGCGTGCAGCAGGGTGACGAGGATGCGGGTGCCCGAGGCGCCAATCGGATGACCGAGGGCGACGGCGCCGCCGCGGACGTTCACCCTGGCGGGATCGAGGCCGAGGATCTGGTTGTTGGCCAGGGCCACCACGGCGAAGGCCTCGTTCACCTCGAAGAGGTCGATGTCCTTCACCTCGAGGTTCGCCTTCGCCAGCGCGTTCTTCATCGAGTCCGCAGGCGCGATGGTGAACTCCACCGGCTTGCGGGCGGCGTGGCCCCAGGAGGTGACGGTGGCGAGGATCTCGCGGCCTTCCTTCTCGGCGCGCTCGCGGGTCATCAGCACCACGGCTGCGGCGCCGTCGTTGATCGACGAGGCATTGGCGGCGGTGATGGTGCCCTCCTTCTTGAACACCGACTTGAGGCTCGGGATCTTCTCGGGGCGGGCGTTCTTCGGACCCTCGTCCTCGCTCACCACGGTGACGTCGCCCTTCTTGCCGGCGATCTCCACCGGGGCGATCTCGGCGGCGAAGGCGCCCGACTTCTGCGCTTCGATGGCGCGCCGGGTCGACTCCACGGCGAACTCGTCCTGCGCGGAGCGCGGGATGCACATCGACTCGGCGCAGGCCTCGCCGGCGTTGCCCATGTGGAAGTCGCCGTAGGGATCCCAGAGGCCGTCCTTGATCATCGCGTCGACGAGCTTGATGTCGCCCATGCGCGCGCCGGTGCGGGCCTGGTAGGAGAGGTAGGGGGCGTTGGACATCGACTCCATGCCGCCGGCCACCACCACCTCTGCGTCACCGACGAGGATGGCGCGGGCGGCGTGGATCACCGCCTCGAGACCCGAGCCGCAGACCTTGTTGAGGGTGACGGCGGGCGTCTTCTCCGGGACCCCGGCGAAGATCATGGCCTGGCGCGCGGGGGCCTGGCCGACGCCGGCCTGCAGCACGTTGCCCATGATCACGAGCTCGACGTCCTCGCCGTTCACCCCGGCGCGCTCCAGCGCCGCCTTGATCGCCACGGCGCCGAGCTTCGGCGCCGGCACCGATGCCAGCGAGCCCAGGAAGGCTCCGATCGGCGTACGCGCCGCCCCGACGATGACCACCTCGCGCTTCTGCGCCATTGCACGTCTCCCTTCTGAAGCTTGCAACAATTCGGGCGTCCACATACCCACCGGCACCAACGCCGGTCAAGCAGCCCGGCGCCCGCTTTCCGCCGCGATGTCCGGCTGGTAGCGTGTCGCCATGCCCACCGCGATCCTCGTGCACGGCGGCGCCGGGGCGATCTTCCCCGACGACCGCGCCCACGCTTGCGCCAGGGGCTGCCTCGAGGCGGCCCGGGCAGGTCACCGCATCCTCGCCGCAGGCGGCTCCGCCCTCGACGCTGCGGTGGCGGCCTGCGTCGTCCTCGAGGACGATCCCGCCTTCAACGCGGGCACCGGCTCGGTGCTCAACGCCGACGGCGAGGTGGAGATGGACGCCTGCCTCATGGACGGCAGCAACCTGCGTGCAGGTGCGGTAGCCGCGATCCGCGGCGTGCGCAACCCGATCGAGGTGGCGCGCCTCGTCCTCGAGCGCTCCCCCCACGTGCTCCTCGCAGGAAGTGGCGCCGAGCGTTTCGCCAGGGCGCAGGGGGTGGCGCCGTGGCCCGCCTCGCTCCTCGTCACCGAGCGCGCCCTCACCCGCTGGCAGAAGGAGCGGGACGAGGGCTGGACCAACAAGCCGGGCACCGTGGGTGCGGTGGCGGTGGACGCGCAGGGGCACGTGGCGGCTGCCACCTCCACCGGCGGGATCAGCTCCAAGCACCCGGGCCGCGTCGGCGACTCGCCCCTCCCCGGGGCCGGCACCTACGCCGACGACGAGACCGGCGCCGTCTCCGCCACCGGGCAGGGGGAGGCGATCATCCGGGTGGTGCTGGCCAAATTCGCCTGCGACCAGCTCGCCGCAGGCGACCACCCGCAAGCGGCGGCGGAGGCGGCGGTGCGACGGCTCGGGCGGGTGCAGGGGGAAGGCGGCCTCGTCGTCGTCGACCGGCAGGGAAGGATCGGCCTCGCCGCCAACACCGCACGGATGAGCCGGGGCTGGGTCGACGCCGAGGGCAACGAAGGCTGCGCCTTCGAAGGCTGACCCTGCGTCCACAGGCCGGAAACTTGTCGTACGTGGCGATATCGGTAGAACGCTTCGGGCCGGAAGCTTCAAGCCGGTGCCGGGAGGCGGCCTTGGACCGAGACGTGCTGCTGGTGGTGGAGGATTCGGAGGCAGCGTACCAGCAGGTGCACGAGGCAGCGTTGCGCCTGGGCCTCGGCACCGAATGGGCGCTCAACGGCGCCGAAGCGCTCCGTCTCAGCAGGCTCCACCGCTACCGGGCCATCGTCCTCGACCTCTACCTGCCCCTCCTCGACGGCATCTCGTTCCTGCGGATCCGCAGGAGCGAGAACGACGGGGCGCGGGTGCCGGTGCTGGTGATCAGCGCCACCGCACAGGACGAGGAGATCCAGCGGGCGATGGGTCTCGGCGCCGCGGCCTTCGTGCAGAAGCCCCTCGACGTGGACCGACTCGCCGGCGTCCTCGGTGATCTGCTTCAGCGGGCGATGATCCCGCCGCCCACCACCTCGTCGTCCCGGTAGAGCACCGCCGCCTGCCCCGGCGCCGGCGCGCGCACCGGCTCGAGGGCGTGGACGGTGAAGCCCTTCCCGTTCGCCTCCACGGTGCAGGGGGTGCCCCCGTGGCGGTGGCGCACCCGCACGGTGAGCACCTCGTCGGCGGCTGGCGGCGTGCCGGCGACCCAGCAGGCGTCGCGGACGGTGAAGGTCCCGCGCTCGATCGACGCGGCGGGGCCTACCACGATCTCGTTGGTCTCGGGGCGGATGGCGCTCACGTAGATGGGCAGCTTGTGGCCCCTGCCCCCGCCGCCGATCGAGGTGGCTGCAGGCAGCCCCTTGCGCTGCCCCACGGTGTAGGCGTGGAGGCCGCCGTGCTCGCCGATCACCTCCCCCTCGGTGGTGACGATCCTTCCCCTCGGCGGCGCGCCCCCTGCTGCACGGGCCACGAAGCCCGCGGCGTTGCCGTCGGGAACGAAGCAGATGTCCTGCGATTCGGGCTTCTCGGCAGTGCCGAGGCCGGCGCTGCGGGCTACCTCCCGGCTCTCCGCCTTGGTGAGATGGCCCACCGGGAAGACCAGCCGGGCGAGCTCCCGCTGGCCCAGCTCGTAGAGGAAGTAGCTCTGGTCGCGGGAGGCATCCAGGCCGCGAAGGAGCCGCTTCCTGCCGGCGCCGTCGCTCTCGATCCGGGCGTAGTGGCCGGTGGCGAGATGGGCCCCCAGCGCCTCCGCCCTGGCGAGGAGGTGGCCGAATTTCACCTCGCGGTTGCAGGCGAGGCAGGGGATCGGCGTCTCGCCGGCGAGGTAGGAGCCGACGAAGGGATCGACCACCGTGCGGGAGAAGAGGTCGGTGGCTTCGAAGACGTAGAACGGGATGCCGAGGGTGTCTGCCACCGCGCGGGCGTCGTCGAGGTCGTCGGGGGAGCAGCAGCGGCCCGGCGCCCTGCCCCCTTCCGACTTCGAGAGGCGCAGGGAGATGCCGATCACCTCGTGGCCCTGATCGCGCAGGAGCGCTGCTGCTGCGGAGGAATCGACCCCACCGGACATGGCTACGACGACACGCATACGCCGCTTCTAACAAAGAGCGGCGCGCCGTTCGATCACGAAGCCGTGCGCCGGGGGACGAGCCCGTTCTCCGGCGGGGTCCAGGGCAGGAAGATCGAGAAGCGGGAGCCGGGGTAGAAGTGGCCGGTGCGCTCGGGCTGCCGCCGCGGCGGCGACTCCGCCCAGGCCCTGCCGCCGTGGGCCTTGGCGATGGCCCGGACCACCGGCAGGCCGAGGCCCGCGCCAGGTGCCCGCTCCGCCTCGCCGGCCCGGGAGGCGTGGAAGAAGGGCTCGAAGATCCGCTGCGACTCGGCGAGGGGGACGCCGGCGCCCTGGTCGTAGACCGAGATCACCAGCCCCTCGGGCTCCGCTGCGAGCTCCACCAGCACCTGCCCGCCGCTGGGGCTGAACTTCACCGCGTTGTCGACCAGGTTGCCGAGGGCCTGCTTGAGCTTGGTGGCGTCGCCCACGAGGTTGCGGCCGCCGCTCTCGTCCCAGATCGCGAGGCCCACCCGGCGGTTGCGCGCTGCAGCGCGCATCTCCGCGATGCACGCTTCGGCGATCGCCCGGGGGTCGACGGGCTCCTCCCGGAGCAGGGTGCGACCGGTCTCCAGGTTGGCGAAGTCCACGAGGTTGTCGAGGACGCGGGCGAGCCGCTCGGTCGACTGGATCATCGCGTCGATCACCTTCGATTGCCGATCGTTGAGCGCTCCGAGCTTCTCGGACTTGAGGATCTTGAGGTAGCCGGTGATTGGCGTGAGCGGCGTGGCGAGCTCGTGGGAGACCGCCTGCATGAACTCGCTGCGGAAGCGGTTGGTGTCCTCGATCCGGTGCTGCGCCTGGTCGAGCTCCCGGGCCTTGCCCTCGAGGTGCGCGGCGAGCTCCTGTGCGTGGGCGCGCAGCTCCGAGCCTGCCTGCTCCGCCGGCAGATCCCCGTGGTTTCCCGCGAGCCAGGCGCGGGCGCGCGCCGCCAGCGTGTCGGGGTCGAGAGGAAGCGCGAGCAGCCCGTCGGCACCGGCGGCGAGGGCATGGCGATCGTCTCCCGCCTTGCCGATCACCACGAGAGGCGCCGAAAAGCCCCTGCCCCGGAGCCGCGTCACCACGGCGAACCCGTCGATGTCGACGAGGCCCGCCTCCACCAGCACGAGGTCCGGATGCTGCCCGAGGGCTGCCGCCATGCCGGAGAGACCCGAGCGCGCCTCGTCCACCCCGAAGCCACCCGACTCCAGGGCCGCGCGGATCGAGACCCGCAGGCCGGGATCGGAGGCCACCACGAGGACGGTCTGGAGGCTGTGGGTGCCGGCAACCACCGGTCTGCTCCTCTCGGTCGTTCGTCGGGGCAGGCCGCCAGCCGATTCCCCGCCGTGGCGGATTCTTGTTGCGGGAGGGGCCCCGCGCAAGCGGCGAGCGTGGAAAAGCGCACACGTTTTCCACAGCTTCTCCTCCCATCTTCGAGGGATTGAAAAAGATGTAGAAGGGCCCGGAAGCCGGGAAACACCGTGGAACACGGGTTTTCGCCCGATTTGCCGCGCCGCCCGCTGTGGAAAAACTGTGGATTGTCTGTGAGCTGCTTCTGCACGCTCCGGCTCAGCTCGATTTCCAGGTGGCGAGGAGCGCGCGGAGCTGCTCCGGGTCGTTGCGGGAGGGCTCCTCCAGCACCTGCCCGAGGAGCCATTCCATCGCCTCGCCGATCCGCGGCGAAGGCCCCTCCCCGAGCGCCTCCATCACCTCCCTGCCCCCGATGGCCAGGTCCCGCACGGTCAGGGCCAGGGCCTTCTCGCGGAGCAGCCGGACCCGGCGCTCGAGGGCGTGGGCATTGGCCAGCCCCTCTTCCACGTAGAAGCCCCGGCCCCGGATGTCCGCCTCCCGCACCGCGAGGAGGTGATCGAGGTTCTCCTTGCCGACCCGGGCCATCATCCGGCGCACGGCGCCGTCGCTCCATTCGTCCGAATAGACGAATTGGTGCTCGCGGACGAGCAGCGCCACCTCGTCGCAGATCCGGTGGGGGAAGCGGAGGCGGAGGAGGATCGCCTTCGCATGCGCCGCGCCGGTGTTCTCGTGGTTGTAGAAGGTGTGCTCCCCCGGCGCCTTCGCCGACGGCGCCGCCGAGCGGGGCTTGTCGATGTCGTGCAGGAGCGCAGCGAGCCGCACCGGCAGGATGGCCGGGGTCGCGTCCACCGTCCGCAGGGTGTGGTGGTAGACGTCGTAGCGGTGCCAGCGGTTCTGCCGGAGACCGAAGCCGTCGAGGAGCTCGGGGAGCACGTGGGGGAGGAGGCCGGTGCGGCGGAGGAGCTCGATCCCGTAGCGGGGGCGGTCGCCGCGGAGGATCTTCTCCAGCTCGTGGCGGATCCGCTCCACCGCCACCTGCGCGAAGCGCCCCAGGAGCGGCGGGATCGCCCGCCGGGTCTTCCGCTCGAGGACGAAGCCGAGGGTGCTGGCGAAGCGGACCGCCCGCATCGTGCGCAGGGGATCCTCCTCGAAGCGCGCCAACGGATCGCCGACGCCGCGGATCCGCCTGCAGCGAAGGTCCTCGGCGCCGCCGAAGGGGTCGAGGAGGCGCTCCCGCAGCGGGTCCCAGGCCAGCGCGTTCACGGTGAGGTCGCGGTGGGCGAGGTCCTCCTCGATGGTGCCCACCGACTCCACCTCGCGGGGCTGGCCGCCCGCGTAGGCGCCGGCCCCGCGGTAGGTCGTCACCTCCACCGGCAGCCGGCCGGTGACCACGGTGACGGTGCCGTGCTGGAGGCCGGTGGCCACCACCTTCGGGAAGAGGCCTGCCACCACCTCCGCCCGTGCGGAGGTGGCGAGGTCGTATTCGTGGAACGGGCGGCCGAGCAGGGTGTCGCGCACCGCGCCGCCGACGAGCCACGCTTCGTGCCCGGCGCCGGCGAGCCGCTCGATCACCGCGAGGACCCTGGGGTCGAGCCGATTCCTGCCGAGAGGCTCCATGCCGCGACTCTAGCCCCCGCGGCGCGGGTCTGCGAGGCTCAGCGCTGCTTGCGCCCCATGAACGTCCCCTCCAGGAAGAGCCCGCCGGTGACCTCCTTGTACTCCTCGCCGGTGTAGAGACCGACGAGCAGCCCCGCCTGCAGGAAGTCGTTCACCTGCATGTAGAGCCGCGGCTCGGCGTTGAAGGAGAAGGCCATCGAGGTCTTGGCCTCGTAGCGGGCGGGGATCGGATTGCCCTGCCCGTCCACCGCCCCCGCAGCGGCGGCCTGGAGCGCCGCGTCCTCGGGGAAGTAGTCGACCGCGTCCTCCTGGAACCAGTTGACGCCGGGATCGACGAGCACGTTCCAGCCGATGCGCCCCGACTCGCCCGTCCAGCGCAGGGGCACGCCGGCGCGGACGAAGGCCTGGGGGCTGAAGTAGCCGCCATGGCCCCGGGTGAAGTAGCGCTGGTTCTCGGCGTAGCTGAGGGCCGAGATCCCCATGCCGACGGTGACGTCGGTCCCGTCCGCTGCGTAGAGGCCCCACTCCGCGCCGGCCCCCGCCTCGGCGAAGCGGTTGTCGACGACCTTCTCGCCGGTGAGGAGGTGGTAGCCTCCGTAGAGATAGAAGAGCGTGTCGGGCTGCTCGAAGCTCAGGTCGAGCCTGCCGCCGGTGCGGACCACCGCGCCCCAGACCTTGCCGGTCACCGGGTCCTGCACGCCGGCCCAGGAGAGCACGCTGTCGGTGACGGCCCGGCGCTCCACGTCGAGACGCAGGCCGATCCCCTGGTCGGCCCAGGCGAATTCGAGACCGCCCACCAGGTTCTGCACCGCGAAGCCCAGGGGCGTGCTGCCCAGATCGACGAGGAGGCCACCGGTCCGGTAGGAGGCGGCGATGGCGGTGCCGCCGCTGCTGCCCTCCGGGTCCTGATCGAAGGGCAGCCCCGAGCCGAAGCGCGAGACGACGCCGGTGTCGGTCCGCGCCAGCGGCCCGGAGGAGACCGAGACCGGCGTCACGTGGAGGCCGACGTGGGCCTGGTAGCCGAGCGGCACCTTGAGCTCGAAGGGGACCTCGATCGCGGTGAGCTTGCCGAGGCCGTCCTCGCCGTCGCGGAAGCGGAGCCGCGGGGTCGCCGAGGCACGGATCCCGAGGCGCGACTGCAGCGCCTCGATCTCCCGGTCGATCTCGGCGAGGAGGAGCTGCTGGTTCTCGGCGGCGGCGGCGTTCTCGCCCACACGGCCCTGCTGCATGAACTGCATCGAAGCCCTGCGGAGGATGTCGGCGCTGGAGCTCTGCTCGCTGAGCTCCGGGCCGCCTGCAGGCGCCCAGGCGACGCTCGTCTCCACCGAGGTCCCGGTGGCGAGGACCTCCGCGCGGCGGAAGGCGTCGACGCCCTCCCCGGGCCTGCCTGCAGCCACCGCGGCGCGACCGGCGATGAGATGCGAGCGCGGATCCTTCGGCGCGCGCTGGATCCCCTCGAGGGCGAGGCGCTCCGCGTCGGCGTGGAGCTGCAGCGAGACGGCGGTCTCCACCGCGCCCTGTCGCGCGTCGAAATGGCCCGGGTGCTCGCGCAGTACCCGGAGGAAGACGGCGTGGGCCTCCTTGTCCTGCCCCGCCGAGCGGTAGAGCCTGCCCACGCCGCAGAGCAGCGCCGGATCGTCCGGATACTCCTGCACCAACGGACTCAGGTGGCTGAACGCACGGGAGAAGGCGCCCTCCTCCCGCAGCCTGTCGGCGACCCGCACCCCGTGGCCGATGCGCAGCCCCTGGAGGTGGAGCCGTTCGCTCGGCGACAGGGAGCGATCCGCCGCGAGCTCGCGGAGCATCGCCACCAGCTCGGGCTCCTGCTTCGCCTCGAAGAGGATCGACGCGAGCTGGAGCCGCAGGGCGGGCGCCGGATCGCGGGTCCGCAGGAGGACCTCCCGCGCCGTGGCAGCCGCGCGGGGCCCCTCGCCGATGGTGGCCCAGGCCCTGCCGAGGACGACGAGGAGCTCGGGGTCGTCCTGGATGCCGGGCTGCAGCGCCTGCAGCTCCTCGCGGGCCAGGCTCCTGTCACCGACGCTGCGGCGGACGAGGATCTGCTCGATCCGCGCCTGCAGCTCGAGTCGCCGCTTCCAGGCAGCGAGCTCCGGGGTCATCTCCGCAGCGGGCAATCCGTGGAGCAGATCGAGGGCAGCGGACCAGGCGCCTTCCGCAGCGAGGAGGCGCATCTGGATCACGCGGATCTCGGTCATCTGCGGCGCCACCGCCAGGAGCCGGTCGAGAACCTCCCGCGCGCCGGCGAGGTGGCCGGTCTCGAGGTGGAGGTTGGCGAGGTCGTGGAGCACCCACTCGTTGCCGGGGTCGGCGGTCTCCGCCGCCTCGAGCCGGGCCTGCGCCCGCTCGAAATCGCGGAGGAGCCGCGCCTCCTTCGCCTCGCCGCGGAGCTGCTCGGCAGCGACCCAGCCCGCCGGGTAGGCCTTCTCCGGCGCGACCTGGAGCAACCGCTGGTTGAGCGCCGCAGCCTCCGCCGCAGCGCCGGTCTGGAGCTTCGCCGCCACGAGGCCGCGCATCGCGTCGGGCTCCTCGGGTCGGGCAGCGAGGACCGCGGCGAAATGCCCGGCAGCCTCGGTCGCACGCTCGCGCTCCATCGCCATGTGGCCGAGGGCGAGCTGCGCGTGGTAGCGCTCTTCGAGTTCGAGCCCCGCAGCCTCCACGTATTTCGCCTGCGCCTCCTCCCACGCCTGGCGGGAGCGCGCCGCGTCGCCTTCCTGCAGCAGGCCCCAGAAGGTGGCGCTGCGCAGCGACCGTTCCCACATCTCCGGCCGCCTGGGCTCCTGCGCCTTCACCTGCTCGAGGAGCGCCCGGGCCCTGTCGAAATCGCGCTGCTCCATCGCCACCAGCGCCTGGCCCACCAGCGCCTCGGGGCCCCTGCCGGCGCCTCGGAAGATCTTGTCCGCCGCCTTCACGTCGGCGCGCTCGAGGGCGCGGAAGCCGGCCTGCAGCGCAGGCCCGGTGGCGCCTGCACGGAGGCGCCTCGCCCGCTGGCCGATCTCGGTATCGAGGGGGTAGCGCTTGCCGTAGGCGTCGAAGAGCCCCACGTCGCCGGGCTGCGCCTCGAGCCAGAGCAGCGCCTGCTTCCAGCTCTGCTGCGCCGCCGCCGCGACCACGGGCTGCACGGCGAGCTTCTCGAGGGTGCGGATGCCCTCGCGCCTGGTGCTCTCGCGGTAGGTCAGGTGCTGCGCCAGCGCCAGCTGGACGCGGGGCGTCGGGTTCTGCGCAGCGAGGCGCGAAAGGCCGCTGCGCGCCTCGTCCCAACCGCCCGGGGTGCCGCCGAGGGTCTGGTAGAACTCCAGCGCGAGCGCCTGCGGCGGCGGCTGCTCGCCGAAGAGCTGCCGGTAGGCGGCCACCGCCCCGGCAGCGTCGCCGCTCCGGCCCAGGCGCCGCGCCTCGCCGAGGAGGTCCTCGGACTTCGAGCCGAGCTTCAAGGCCTGCTCGAGCTGGCCCACCCCTGCGTGGCCCGGCGCCAGCGAGCGGAGCCTGTCGAGGAAGCTGCGCGCTTCGGCGGTCCTTCCCGCGCGGGCGTGGTGGAGCCCCAGCGTGACCAGCGCGTCCGCGTTCCTGGGATCCGAGAGCAGCACCTTCTCCCAGGCCTCGATCGCCTTGTCCTCGCGCCCGCGCCCTTCCCAGTAGCGGGCATTCTCGAGGAGCTGCTCCCGGGCCGACTGCGCCGGCGCCGCCTCCGGCAGCGCCAGCGCCGCCAGAAGCATGATCAGGATCTTCCGCGTCATTCCCCGCAACCTCCCCCGTCCCACCGGGTCTGCAGCGTCCCGTCCGGCGCGAAGGCGTAACGTCCCTCGACGAAGCCGCGCGCGAAGAGGATCAAATTCTGGTCGTAGTACGTCGGCGGATTGCCGTAGAGCGTGCCGTTCCAGCTCCGGGCGAGGAGCGCTTCGAGCTCGCCCGCAGCTGCGCCGTCCCCCCTGGCGACCGCCTCCGGCAGGAGCGCGGCGACGAAGCCCGGCGGCCCCGCCCGCGAATCGCCGGGATCGGTGACGTCGAGGCGTTCGGGAACGTGGCCCTGCCGACGCCACTCGTCCCAGAGGCCGTGGACCGCCCCGGCCCAGGCGGCGCGGAGGGGATCGTCCGCGTCGAGGAATCCGGCCCAGAGGTAGACGCGGATCGCGTCGTAGGAACCCATCGGGCCGTGCACCGGATCGACGCCGAAGCCGTGGTCCCGGTGCCAGAGGATCCAGTCGGCTGCGAGGCCTGCAGGCGTGCTCTCTCGGAGCAGGCGCAGGGTGTTCTCGCGCACCGCCCGCCACGGCCCCCGCTCCTCGAAGCGACGGAGGAGCTGCGGCGGAAGGTAGCTGGGGTTGAGCCGCCAGGCCCTTCCCTCCTCCACCTCGAAGCCGTAGGGCCCCGGCAGCATCATCGGGCCGAGCCCCGGCAGATCCTCCACCTCGTGCTTCTCGATCAGCGCCAGCACCTGCCTGCCGAGAAAGATGTAGCTCGGCTCGTCCCAGAGCCTGCCCGCCTCGTGCAGCACGTAGGCGATCCAGAGATCGGCGTCACTCGCCGGGTTGGCGTCGAGCACGCGCCACCTGCCGTCCTCCGCCCGCCCCCACTTCCAGGCGGGCAGCTGCCGCCGCAGGTCGCCGCCGGCGAGGTGGTCCTCGGTCCAGCGCAAGAGCTTGTCGAAGAGCGGCCGGTCGCCGGCCACCAACGCGAAGAAGAGCCCGTAGGACTGTCCCTCCGAGGTCGACTTGTCCCGATCGGTGCGGTCGATCACCCGACCGTCCTCCGAGACGAAGCGGGCCACGTAGTGCTCGAAGAGCGGCCAGTCGCAGGCGCCGAGCGCAGGCGGCATCGCGATCACCGTCGCTTCGTCCGCGGCGCCCGCCCCCTGCTGCCCGGGTTCGGGAAGCGGCGGCAGGAGCTCGCGGCGCTGCGCAGCGGCCGGCTCGTCCGGCGCCGCGTTTCGGACCGGCGCCGTCGCACAGCCGGCGGCGAGGACGAGCAACAGGATCGCTCCCCTCACGCAGTGGGCTCCAGCGAGGTCCCGGCGAGGCGCGCTTCGGCGCGACGCTGCAGCGAGCCGCGCAGCGGCCAGGCGACCGCCGCGGCGCCGAGGACGAGGAAGGGAACGAGGGCGAGCCAGTGGTGGGCGAGGAACCACCGCAGCCGGGTCCAATCATCGATACCGCCCCGGTGCCAGGTGGGTCCGATGCGCCAGGTCCAGCGCTGCCCCGAGCCGAGGAGGAGCAGGTCGCCCTCGCGGGTGCGGCTCTGCGCGTAGCCCCGCATCTCCGGCACGCCCGGCAGGGCCGAGAGCTGCGCCGCCGTCACCGCCACCACCGTGCGCCCCTCGGCGAGGGGCGACTCCATCGCCATCACCGCCGCGGCCTCCTGCACCCGGGAGACGATGGGCCGCGCCCGCTCGAGCTCGCGCTGCGCCGGCCGACCCGCAAGCAGGGCGAGGAAGGGATCGGTCTGATCGGGGATCTGCAGCACGGGACGGCTCGCGCCGAAGACGAGGGGGAAGCGCCCCGCCCAACGGCGCAGGAGGGTGTGGTCCTCGGAGAGGCCGACGAGGATCAGGTCCTTGTCGAGATCGGCCTCCACCGCCTCGGGAGAGAGCACCGTGATCCGGCTCCCCGGCTCGCCGGTGATCGCGCCGAAATGCGCGAGGAGCGAGAGGACGGTGGAGATCTCCTCGGGCTCCGGCTCGCTCGGGAGCACCACCGCCGTCTCGGAGAGATCCGCCATGCGGGTGAAGGGGTAGCCGTCGTGGACGAAGCTCGCCACGTCCGGCATGCGGGCGAAGTGGCGAAGCGTGTCGACGCGGAAGGTGGAATCGGGAAGGAGGCGGATCTCCGCGTCCTTGCCGTCGCCAGCGTTGCCGCAGCTGCCGACCTCCTCGGGCCAGGTGACGTGGACGAAGAGCTCGTTGTAACCGCGCAGCGTGTCGCGGTGCACGCGGATGCGCTGCCGCATCGCGCCGGGGTTGCCGGGGTCCAGCGGCGCCAGCGTCGCCACGTACTGGCCGTTGAGCTCGACGTCGAGCCGGGGCGCTTCGACGCCGAGCGGCACGGTGCCGGTCCAGAGGAGGTCGAGGTCGACCCACTCCGAGGGCCAGATGAAGAGATCGGGCGGAAGGCGAAAGCGCAGCGGGATGCTGCCGCCGCCGGTGCCCTCGTGGACGAGGGCGTCGGCCTTCGCGAGCCTGCCGAAGGTGAGGGGCTCGTCGGCGGCGACCCAGCGCGGCGCGTCGTAGGGCTTGCGCAGCTTTGCAGGCGGCGCCGCCTCGAGGAAGGCGACCTCGCCGGTGAGCGCGCCGGTGCCCGCCGCCAGGCGCCGGACCACCAGCTCCAGCTCGGCGGGCGTGCGACCTTCGAGCACGAGGAGCTTGTGGAGGGCTTCGGGCTGGAAGGGGCTGTCGGTGATCCGCACGGCGGGGCCCTGCGGCTCGGGGAGGCCGAGCCAGGCGGCGCCCGCCGGCGAGTCGATCAGCACCACCGCGTGCGACGGGGGCAGCTCGCCCACGTGCACGGGGAAGTCGACGGCGAGGCCGCTGTCCACGCCGACCCCGCCGGCGTAGATCGCCGCGAGGCGGACCCGCTCCGGCGTCGGCGCCTCCGGGAAGACCACGGGGATGGTCGCCGCACGATCGTAGCCCCGGTCGAAGAAGGGGAGCGGGAGGATCGAGAGATCGTTGGGGAGCGGCAGCGGGCTGCCCCGGGTGATCACCCTGCCGCTGCCGACGATGCGCCAGGTGCCGGGCAACACCTCGCCGCAGGCTCCCTCCTGCACCGGTACCAGCTGCAGGCTGAGCACGTTGCGATCGCCGACGAGCTTGGGGTCGATGGCGATCGCGTATTCCGTCTTCTCACCGGGCCGGAGCGTCGCCACCGGCTCCTGGTTGATCCGCACCTCGATGCTGCGCACCTCCGAGGCCGCAGCGCCGGGGTCGAGGGTGAGCTGCAGCTGCGCCTCGGTGAGGACCTCGTCGCTCCTGCTGGCGAAGGGCAGCTCGAGCGCGGGCTTCACGTGGTAGCGCTGCACCGTCGGCGTCAGCCCCAGATCCGAGAGCGAGGTCTCGTGGGTGGCTGCCGCTGCAGGAAGCGCGAGGAGGAGCAGGCAGGTTGCGACGACGACGCGGATCATGCTGCACCTCCCGGCGCGCCGGGCTGCGGCGCCGCACGCCGGTGGCGAAGGAGGCGGAAGCTGCCGGCGAGCGCCTTGCCGGTGATCTGGAGGAAGGCGGCGACGGGGCGATCGCGCTGCTCCTGCTTGCGCCAGCCGAGCCAGGCATCCGCGCGGGAGAAGAGCGCCTGCACCAGGTGGCTCTCCTCGTCGACGGTGAGGTGGGGGAAGCGCACCCGGAGCGCACCGCCGTCGTGGCGGACCACCTGCACCGGCAGGGGAAGCTCGTCGCCGCCGGTGAAGATCGAGAGATGGAGCGCGTCGCCGCGGTGGAAGGTGCGGTCGCCGCCGAGCGAGAGGCTGGCGCCACCGAGGGAGAGATCGCTGGTGGTGCAGCGGAGGGTGCGGCCGTCCTCGAGGCGGAGCATCGCCGGCAGCTTCACCGGGATGCGGTGCTTCTGCCGCACCTGCCTCGTCTCCCACGCCACCGCCGCGGTGGCTGCGAGGATGAGGAGGTTGTAGGCGGTCCAGCCGAGGTTGACGCCGAGGACGCCGAAGGCGCCCTGCCCCGTCGCGAGGCGCCACACGCCGAAGCCGAGCGCCACGAGGTTGAGGCCACAGAGCGCGAGGTAGGGCATCGCGATCCGCCTGTCGAAGAAGATGCTGTCGACCTGGCCCGCTCCCTTCGCGGTGACGTTGAACGTACCGGCCTTCGGGTTGAGGAGCGCGATGGTGGTCGGAATGGTGATGTAGGCCGCGAGGCAGGTCTCGTAGATCTCCGACCAGAAGGAGTGGCGGAAGCCGCCCTGCGTGCGGGAGTTGGTCACGAGGGCATGGGCCATGTGCGGTGCCCAGTGGGCGAGCACCGCCAACGGGATCGCGTTGAAGATGTGGAGGTCGAAGACGAGGTAGCCGAGCGGCGCGGTGAGGAAGATCAGCCGCGGGATCCCGTAGAGGAAGTGGAGCATCGCGCCGAGGTAGCAGAGCCGCTGCGGCAGGCTGAGGCCCCGGCCGAGGAGCGGGTTGTCGACGCGGAAGATCTGCGCCATGCCGCGGGCCCACCGGATGCGCTGTCCGACGTGGGCGGAGAGGCTCTCGGTGGCGAGGCCCGCCGCCTGCGGCAGCGAGAGGTAGGCGGTGTTGTAGCCCTTGCGGTGCATCTTGAGCGCCGTGTGGGCGTCCTCGGTCACCGTCTCGACGGCGACGCCGCCGACGTCCTCGAGGGCGGAGCGGCGCAGCACCGCGCAGGAGCCGCAGAAGAAGGCGGCGTTCCACAGGTCGTTCGTGGGCTGGATCAGGCCGTAGAAGAGCTCGCCCTCGTTGGGCACGTTGCGGAAGGTTCGCAGGTTCCGCTCGAAGGGATCCGGCGAGTAGAAGTGGTGCGGCGTCTGGAGCATGCCCAGCTTCTTGTCCCGCAGGAACCAGCCCATGGTGGTCTGCAGGAACGAGCGGGTCGGCACGTGATCGCAGTCGAAGATCGCGATGAACTCGCCGCGGGTGCGGCCCAGCGCCGCGTTGAGGTTGCCGGCCTTGGCGTGCTTGTTGTCCGGGCGGATCAGATAGCCGACGCCGGCCTGCGCGGCGAAGGCGCGGAAGGCGTCACGCCTGCCGTCGTCGAGCAGGTAGATGTTGAGCTTGTCGGCAGGCCAGTCGAGGGCCTTTGCCGCCAACACCGTCGCCCGCACCACGGCGAGCGGCTCGTTGTAGGTGGGGATGAAGACGTCGACGCTCGGCCAGCGCCTGGTGTCCTCCGGCAGCGGGACCGGCTTGCGCTCCAGCGGATGCAGCGACTGGAAATAGCCCAGCAGCAGCATCGTGAAGGCGTAGAGCTCCGCGAGGAGGAGCAGGCCACCGAAGACCACGTCGGCGGAGAGCTCCGCCGCCACCGTCATGGTCAGGCGCCAGTAGAGGTAGCGGGTCGAGGCCGCCACCGAGATCACGATGAGGGCGAGGGTCGCCAGCCTCCCCGCGAACCGGTTGAGGATCAGCGCGAAAGCGAAGATCACCGCGCCCAGCACCGCCTGATCGCGGATCTCGAGCGGCGTCACCACCACCAGCGCCAGCATCGCCAACCCGAGAAAGGCAGCGACCGGGCGCACCACCCCACCGATGGAAGCGCGCACCGCGCTCCCGCTTCGCTTCGTCTCTGCAGCCATGGACTACCCCGCCACCCTTGCGCCACGCAGCGGATGGATCGCGCCGGCGCCGGAGCGGGCGCGGAGCCACTCGCCGAGCTGGGCGAAATCCGCCGCCACCTGCGAATCCACCGCTTCCTGGAGAACCGACGCGCGGTGCAGAAGCGCCTCGCGCACCACCTCGTCGCGCTGGATCGCGAAGGGGAGCACCCGATCCGGCAACGCCGCCCGGAGGCTCGCCACCAGATCCCGATCGAGCGCAGAGCGGCCGTCGAAGCCGTTCACCAGGTAGACCGACTCCGCCTCGACGTCGGCGAGCACCGACTCCGTGGCGGGCACCGAGGCGTAGGAGGTGGGGTTGGGCGTGAGCACAACCAGCACCTCGTCCGCGAGCGAGAGGGCCTGCCGCGACCAGGCGTTGCGGCCCGCTGGCACGTCGAGGATCAGGTACTCGCAATCGGAGGGCGCGAAGGCCTCGATGCGGAGCCGGAGCCACGCGGGATCGGCAGCGAGGCGGCTCTCCGTCTCCGCGAGATCCGCGTCGGCGAGGAAGCCGAAGGGCAGCACCGCGGCGCCGCTCCGCTGCTTGCCGATGTAGGCGGTGGCCTCGTGGACCGAGAGCCCAGCCCGTCCCATCCCGACCCGCTCGAGGGGATCGAGGCCGAAGTGGAGCGCGAGGACGTTCTGCGGATCGAGATCGACGGCGAGGACCCGGTGCCCCCCGGCAGCCAGCGTCTGCGCGAGATTCGCAGCCACGGTGGTCCTCCCCGTGCCCCCGCAGAGCGAGACCAGCGCCACGATCCGGCGCCCGGCGGAGCTCCCCTCCCCGAGCTCGGAGGCGCCGGGCGCGGGCCGCGCCACGCGGCCGAGGTCGCGGTTGGTCGCACCGAGCAGGGGCCACTTCGCCGCAGCGGCTTCCCGGCGCTCGAGCTGGCCGAGCTCCCGGTAGCCGAAATTCGGCGTTCCCACCGCGTCGAAAAGTCGACGAACGTCGGTCAGCAGATTCTTCTCAGGCATCGTCCAACCCCCCCACAGGCGTGCATGCCGGCGGACCACGGCACGAGGGGTACGAGAAATCACACCCCCGGCTCAACCCCCAAGTGGGGGCACCCCCCTAGGGGTGACATGGATGCGGGTGGAGGCGCCATCCCACATTCGGGCGGCTCTCCCATGGAGACCCACGGCTCCCTCCCCTATTCGAGGGAGGCGCTCGGAAAACTTGGAGACATGGGGTGAAAGGCATCGGATCGCAGCCCGACATACCCGGCATCCCCTCCCCACGGGAGGTAGGCACTGGCGCCATCTCCGCGGGGGACGCATGCGTCGACCGCCGAACGATGGCTCATGGGCCGACGTGGGGATCGAGGGCGTCCCGGAGGCCGTCGCCCAGGACGTTGAGCGCGAGCACCGCGGCGGAGATCGCGAGTCCCGGCACCATCGCCACCCACCACGCCTGCTCCAGCCAGTCCTTGCCGTCCCGGAGCATGTTCCCCCAGCTGGGAAGATCGGGCTCACCGCCGAGGCCGAGGAAACCGAGGGCAGCCTCGGCGAGGATGGCGAAGGCGAAGGAGAGCGTCGTCTGCACGAGGAGCGGCGGCGCCACGTTGGGCAGCAGGTGGCGGAAGACGATCCGCAGCTCCCCCGCGCCGAGGGCCCGCGCCGCCTCCACATAGCTGCGGGAGCGCTCCTCGATCGCGGCAGCCCTGCCGATGCGCGCGAAGATCGGCGTGTAGACGATCCCGATCGCCAGGGTGAGATTGATGAGGCCGGTGCCGAGGATCGCGAGGAGCACCAGCGCGAGGAGCACCTCCGGCAGCGCGAAGAGCACGTCGGTGCTCCGGGAGATCGCGCCGTCGATCCAGCCACCGAAATGGCCAGCGAGAAGGCCGAGGGTACCGCCGACGAGGAGCGCGAAGGCTACCGAGACCGCGGCGACCTGCAGCGAGATCCGCGCCCCGTGGAGCACGCGGCTGAGCAGATCGCGACCGAGGGAATCCGCGCCGAGCAGATGCGTTGCCGAGGGCGGCGCGAGCGGGTGCTCGCCGAGGGCCTGGGGATCGAAGGGCGCGATCCAGGGCGCCGCCAGGGCGACCAGCACCCAGGCGCCGAGGAAGTAGACGGCGGCCCTCGTCGACTTCGCCTTCATCGCTGCCCCTCGGTGATCCGGGGATCGACCAGGCCGTAGAGCAGATCGACGGCGAGGTTGATCGCCACGAAGGCGGTGCCGATGAGGAGCACCACCGCCTGGAGGAGTACGTAGTCGCGGCGCTCCAGCGCCTGGAAGGCGAGCTGCCCGATCCCCGGCAGGGAGAAGACCTGCTCGATCACCACCGAGCCGCCGAGGAGGTAGCCCGCCTGGATCCCGAGCACGGTGAGGATCGGCACCAGGGCCGGGCGGAGCGCGTGGCGCAGCAGCACGGCGAGCGGCCCCAGGCCCATCGCCTTCGCGGTGCGCACGTGGTCCGCCTGCAGCGCCTCGAGCATTGCGGAGCGGGTCATGCGGAGCAGCACGCCGGTGACGGCAGCGCCGAGAGCGAGGCCCGGCAGCAGCATCGATCGCAGGTTGGCGGCGGGATCGGCGAGCGGCGACACCCAGCCGCCCGGCGGCAGCCAGCGCAGCTCGAGCGCGAAGACGAGGATGAGGACCGTGGCGAGCCAGAAGCCGGGCATGGAGATCCCGAGAAGGCCGGTGCCGGAGGCGAGTCTGTCGGTGGCGCTGCCCGGGCGCAGCGCCGCCACGATCCCCAGCGGGACGCCTGCGGCGAGGGCGACGAGGAGCGCGATCGCCGCGAGTTCCAGCGTCACCGGGAGCCGCTCGGCGATCTCCGCGGCAACCGGTCTGCCGGTGGTGGAGGTGCCGAGATCCCCCTGCACCACCCCGCCCAGCCAGCGGCCGAATTGCACCGGCAGCGGGCGGTCGAGGCCGTAGCGGTTGCGGAGCGCCGCAGCGTCCGCCTCGTCGTAGCGGGCGCCGAGGAACGCGGTGACGGTGTCGCCGGGGACGAGACGCACCAGCGCGAAGGCGAGTAGCGCGAGGCCGAGGAGAACGAAGCCCGAGACGAGGAGCCTGCGGAGGACGTAGCCGATCACCGCTCGATCCTCGCGTGGCGCAGGCTGCGCGTGGTCGCGGTGGGATGGACGCGGTAGCCGTGGAGCTCCCGCCTCCACGCGGAGATCTGGCGGTTGAGATGGAGGAAGGCCATCGGCGCGTCCTCGACCACGAGCGCCTGCACGGCGCGGTAGGTCGCGGCGCGCGCCGCGCGATCGACCGTCACCCGCCCCTGCTCGAGGAGCTCGTCCAGCGCCGGCAGCCCGCATTGCTGCTGGTTGTATTTGCCTGCGGAGTGGAAGAGCTCCCAGGTCCACTCGTCCGGATCGACGAAGCCCACCCAGCCCGCCAGTCCCATGTCGAAATCGCTGCTGCCCAACGCATCGAAGAAGAGGCTCGACTCGAGCGCGACCAGCCGGACCCGGATGCCGGCAGCGGCGAGCTGCTGCTTGACCACCTCGCCGGCGCGCACCTGGTAGGGGAAGGCCGAACCCACGATCAGCGTGGTCTCGAAACCCTGCGGATGCCCCGCCTCCGCGAGGAGCGCCCGGGCCTCCGCTGGACGCGCCTGCGCGTGGGGTGCGATCGGCGCGTAGGCCCAGTGGGACCGGGGGATGTGCCCTCCGGCGAGGCGCTCCGCCTCCCCCAGCTTCACCAGCCGGATCAGCTGGTCGCGATCGATCGCCAGCGCCACCGCCTGCCGCACCCGGACGTCGTCGAAGGGCGGCCGCCTGCAATTCATCCCCACGTATTCCCAGAACGTACCCGGCACCGATCCCACCACGATCGCCGGATCGGCCTCGAGCAGCGGCACGTCGCGGGCGGGGACGTCGAGGACGAGATCGACATGTCCGGTGCGGAGCGCGATGCTCCGCGCCGACTCGTCGGCGATCGGCCGGAAGATCACCCGCTGGCCGTCGGCGACGCGGCGCATGACGAGGTGTCGATCCCGCCTCCACTCCACCAGCGCGAAGGGGCCGCTGCCCGCGTCGACGGCGTCGATCCGCCCGTCGTTCGCCTCCACCACCCGGCGGTCCACCACCGCGTTCATCGGGTGGGCGAGATAGGTGAGCAGCGGCGCGAAGGGTTCGTCCAGGCGGAGGATCACCGTCCCCTCGTCGGGCGTCTCGATCGACCGGACCTTCGCGAAGTGGGCCGCGCGAATCTTCTCCCGGCGGATCCGCTCGATCGACCAGGCGACGTCCGCGGCGGTGACCTGCCTCCCGTCGCGGAAGCGCGCACCGGGGCGCAGCAGGAGCCGGACGACCCTGCCGCCCTCCTCCACCGACCAGTCGCGGGCCAGGCCCGGCGCGACCTCGCCGTAGGCGGCGCCGTAGGAGAGCAGGCTCTCGTAGAGGTTCTCGGCGAGGCGGATCGAGCCCGCGTCGACGGCCCGGTGGGGGTCGAGGGTCTTTCCGTCCGCCTGCAGGGCGACGACGATCGCGTCGGCGTCCCGCTGCGCGGGCACGCTGCAGCCGAAGGCGCCGGCGAGCAGCACCGTTGCCGCGACGAAGAACCACAGAGACCGCCCGATCGCCCTACCCTCCACGAGTCCGTTGGAGCACCTACCATCTCCCGATTCGACCACGAGATCCAGCGGCTGGCGGGGTCCGCACGTTGCGTCCACGTGCACAGCACCTATGGTCCCGGGGTGGAGAACGAGGCCCCAGCACCGCAGCCGCTCCTCGTCGCCCGGCAGATCAGCAAGATCTACCGGATGGGCGAGGTGGAGGTGCACGCGCTGCGCGGCGTCGACTTCGATCTGCGCGAGGGTGAGTTTCTCGTCCTCCTCGGCCCCTCGGGCAGCGGCAAATCCACGCTGCTCAACATCCTCGGCGGCCTCGACGTGCCCACCTCCGGTTCGGTGCGCTACCGGGATCGGGAGCTCGCCGCAGCGGACGAGGCGGGGCTCACCGCCTTCCGCCGCAAGCACGTAGGCTTCGTCTTCCAGTTCTACAACCTGATCGCCAGCCTCACCGCCCGGGAGAACGTGGCGCTGGTCACCGAGATCGCCGATCACCCGATGGCGCCGGAGGAGGCGCTCCGGCTGGTCGGCCTCGCGCACCGCCTCGATCATTTCCCCTCCCAGCTCTCCGGCGGCGAGCAGCAGCGCGTGGCCATCGCCCGCGCGGTGGCGAAGAACCCCGACATCCTGCTCTGCGACGAACCCACCGGCGCCCTGGACATCCACACCGGCAAGGTGGTGCTCGAGGCGCTGCGCCGGGCGAACCGGGAGCTCGGCACCGCCACCGCGGTGATCACCCACAACGCCGCCATCGCGAAGATGGCGGACCGCGTGGTCTCGATCGCCGACGGCCGAATCGCCCACGAAGAGCGCAATTTGCATCCCCTCGGCCCGGCGGAGATCGAGTGGTGAGGACCCTCGACCGCAAGCTGCTCCGGGAGCTGCGACAGATCCGCGGGCAGGTGGTCGCGATCGTCCTCGTGGTCGCCTCGGGGATCGGCGGATTCGTCTCGATGGCGAGCACCTGGGCCACCCTGGACGGGACCCGTGCCCGCTACTACGCCGAGAGCCGCTTCGCCGACGTCTTCGCCACCCTGGTCCGCGCGCCTCTCTCCCTCGCCGGCAGGATCGAGGCGCTGCCCGGCGTGCAGGCGGTCGAGACGCGGATCGTCGCAGCTGCGCGGGTCGCGGTCCCCGGCTTCGAGGAGCCGGTGCTGGGCCGCTTCGTCTCGGTGCCGGAGAGCGGCAGGCGCCCCCTGCTCGACGACCTCCACCTCCGCCGTGGCAGGTGGATCGATCCGGCGCGCAGCGACGAGGTGCTGGTGCACGAGGCCTTCGCCGCTGCCCACGGGCTCGAGCCCGGCGACACCATCGACGCCGTCCTCCGCGGCAGGGAGGAGAAGCTCCGGATCGCCGGCATCGCCCTCTCGCCCGCCTACGTCTACCAGGTCACCCCAGGCAGCCTCTATCCCGACGACGAGCGACAGGGCGTCTTCTGGATGGGCGCGGCGTCCCTCGCCACCGCCTTCGACATGGACGGCGCCTTCAACGACGTCGCTCTCCAGCTCGCCCGCGGCGCCGACGAGGCGGAGGTGATCGCCCGGCTCGATTCGATCCTCGATCCCTGGGGCGGCACCGGGGCCTACGGCCGCGAGGACCAGGGCTCGCACAGCATGCTCTCCCACGAGCTGCGGCAGCTCCGGAGCCAGGCGGTGATCGTCCCCTCGATCTTCCTCGGTGTCGCCGCCTTCCTGCTCCACCTCGTCCTCGGCAGGATCATCGCCGGCCAGCGGGAGGTGATCGCGGTCCTCAAGGCGATCGGCTACCCCACCCGCACGGTGGGGCTTCACTACCTGAAGCTGGTGGCGCTGATCGCCGCCGCTGGAGGCGCCGCCGGCGCCATCCTCGGGGTGGCGCTGGGGCGGCTGCTCGTCCGGGCCTACGCTCCCTTCTTCCGCTTTCCGCGCCTCGCCTTCGAGCTCCAGGGCGAGGTGCTCGTCGCCGGGGTCCTCCTCGCCCTCCTCGCAGGCCTCGCCGCCACCTGGGGCAGCGTCCGCCGGGTGGTGCGCCTGCCGCCAGCGGAGGCGATGCAGCCGCCGGCGCCGGCGCGCTTCCGGCCCCTCCTCGTCGAGCGGCTGGGCCTCGCGCAGCACCTCTCCCCCGCGGCGCGGATGGTGCTCCGGCGCCTCGGCCGCCACCCGGTCAAATCGGCGCTCTCGTCCCTGGGCATCGCCCTCTCCCTCGGCATCGTGCTCGCCAGCACGGGCCTGCTCGGCTCGATCGAGCAGGTGGTCGACCACGTCTTCCGGCAGGAGCAGCGGCAGGACGCGACCCTGCTCTTCTTCGACCCGCAGGCGCCGCGGGTGATCCACGAGATCGAGCGGCTCCCCGGCGTGCTCCGCGCCGAGCCGCTGCGCATGGTGGCGGCCCGCCTCGGTGCAGGGCACCGGACGGAAACGGTGGCCCTCGAGGGGATCGCCGCGGGCAGCGAGCTCCGCCGCGTCCTCGGCGCCGGCGCGCGGGTGGTGGGGCTGCCGCCGGCGGGGCTGGTCCTCTCCCGGGAATTGGCGGTGCAGCTCGGCATCGAGGCGGGCGAAACCGTCGGCGTCGAGATCCGGGAAGGCGAGCGTCCCACGCTGCGGATGCAGGTGATCCGCCTCGTCGACGATCGCATCGGTCTCAACGCCTACGTCGATCTCGACCACCTGCGGCGAATTCTCGGCGAGGGACCGCGGATCTCCGGCGCCCGGGTGCAGCTCGATCCGGCGCGCGAGCGGGACTTCCTCGCCGCGGTGGAGCAGATCCCGGAGGTGACGGGCACCACCCTGCGCTCCTCGGCGCTGCAGGCCTTCGAGGAGATCTCCGCCGAGACCCAGAACGTCACCACCGGGATCCTCGCCTTCTTCGCCTCGATCATCGCCGTGGGCGTGGTCTACAACACCGCGCGCCTCACCCTCGCCGACAGCAGCCGCGAGCTGGCGAGCCTGCGGGTCCTCGGCTTCACCCGCGGGGAGATCTCCCGGATCTTCCTCGGCGAGCTGGCGACGCTCGTGGTGGCGGCGGTGCCCCTGGGCTGGGCGGCAGGCTGGCTCCTCGCCGCCTTCATCGCCGCGACCCTGCCCTCCGATCTCTACCGCCTCCCGGTGAACGTGCCCCCGCGGGCGCTCCTCTCCGGCGTGGCCATCATCTTCGCCGCCGCTGCGGCGAGCGCGCTGCTGGTCCGCCGCAGGCTCGACCGGCTCGATCTCGTCGGCGTGCTCAAGACGAGGGAGTAGGCATGCGCGGCAAGCGGATCGCCATCTGGATCGTTCTCGCCCTGATCGGCGCCCTCCTCGTGTGGCTGGCGCTGCGGCCCCAGCCGATCGCGGTGGAGGTCGCCGAGGTCGCGCGGGGAACGCTGGAGCGCACCGTCGACGAGGAGGGACGCACCAGGGCGCGGGAGCGCTACGTGGTGAGCGCCCCCGTCGCCGGCGAGCTGCAGCGGGTGGAGCTGGAGGCAGGCGATCCGGTGGCGGAGGGCGAGGTGGTGGCGGCGATCGAGCCGGCCTCCTCGACGCCCCTCGATCCCAGGAGCCGGGCCGAGCTCGAGCAGCAGCTCCGCGTCGCCCAGGCGGCGGAGCGCCGCGCGGCGGCGGCGCGCTCCTTCGCCAGCACGGAGCTGGCCCGGACCCGGGAGCTGGTCGCCTCCGGCGCGGCGGCGCGGCGCTCCCTCGACGCTGCCGAGTTGGAGGCGGAGGCTGCAGCGCGGGAACTCGAGGGGGCCCGCGCCACCACCCGCGCGATCCGGGTGCAGCTCGGCCTCGGGAAGCAGGACGGCCAGCCGCCGATCCCGGTGCGTGCCCCTGCCGGCGGCAGGGTCCTGCGGGTGCTGCAGGAGAGCGCCTCGGTGGTGGCGGCGGGCACACCGATCCTCGCGGTGGGCGACGCCGATTCCCTGGAGATCGTCACCGACGTCCTCTCGGAAGAGGCGGTCCGGATTAGCCCCGGCGCGAAGGTGATCATCGAGCGCTGGGGCGGCGAACGAGAGCTGCGCGGCAGGGTGCGACGGGTCGAGCCCGCGGCCTACACCAAGGTCTCTGCCCTCGGCGTCGAGGAGCAGCGCGTCGACGTGGTGATCGACTTTCTCGACCCGCCGGAGGAGCGGCGCGGCCTCGGCGACGGCTACCGGGTCGAGACCCGGATCGTCACCTGGAGCGGCGACGACGTGATCGCCGCTCCGCTGGGCGCTCTCTTCCGGCAGGGCGAGACCTGGGCGGTCTTCGTCGTCGATGGCGACAGGGCCCGGCAGCGCGCCGTGCGGATCGGGCACCGTGGCGCGGAGCGCGTGGAGATTCTGGAGGGCCTCGAAGCCGGCGCGCAGGTGGTGCTCTACCCTGGCGACCGGATCGAGGACGGGACGCTCGTGGAGCCGCGCTGAAAGTGCGTGACACCGCCGTGAAGGGGCGGTGCGAGGATCCGCTGCAGCATCGGAGGTCTGCAGTGGATCGCGAGCGCGAGGAATCCTGGAACGCCGGCACCCATGCTGTCGGCACCGTGCTCGGATTGGCGGGCGCCGCTGCGCTGGTCACCACCGCTGCGGCAAGCGGCGATCCCTGGCGCATCGTCTCGGTGGCAGTCTTCGGCACGACGCTGGTGCTGCTCTACCTCGCCTCGACGCTCTACCACGCGACCCGGACCCCTGCCGCCAAGGCGCGGCTGCGCATCCTCGACCACGCCAGCATCTACCTGCTCATCGCCGGGACCTATACCCCCTTCACCCTCCTGCCCCTGCGCGGCGGCTGGGGCTGGAGCCTCTTCGGCGTGGTCTGGGGCCTCGCGGCGGTTGGCGTCGTCGCCAAGCTCTTCTTGACCGGCCGCTTCCGCCTCCTCTCCACCCTCCTCTACGTGGGCTTGGGCTGGGTGGTGGTGGTGGCGATCGTGCCGCTCGTGGAGCGCGTGCACGCAGCGAGCCTCGCCTGGCTCTTCGCCGGCGGGCTCACCTATACCCTGGGCACCCTCTTCTACGTGAGCCGGCGCCTGCCCTACGCCCACGCGATCTGGCACCTCTTCGTGCTCGGCGGCAGCGCCTGCCACACGGTGGCCGTGGCGCTGATCTAACGCGTCGCCAGCCCGCCGCCGAAGCGATCCCGGTCGTGCGGCCGATCGAGATCGATCGCCGGGCCCTTCGGCACCACGCCGCGCGGGTTGAGGAAGGGATGGCTGCGGTAGTAGTGCTCCTTGATGTGGCGCAGGTTCACCGTCTCCCGCACGCCATCGGTCTGGTAGACGTCGCGAAGGAAGCCGGAGAGCGCCGGGTACTCCTCGATCCGCCGCACGTTGCACTTGAAGTGGACGTAGTAGACCGGATCGAAGCGCACCAGCGTGGTGAAGAGGAAGACGTCCGGCTCGGTGAGCAGGTTGCCGCAGAGGAAGCGCTGCCCCGAGAGGATTCCCTCGTAGCGATCGAGCGCGGCGAAGAGGCCGGTCACCGCCTCGTCGTAGGCGGGCTGGGTCATCGCGAAGCCCGCCCGGTAGACGCCGTCGTTCACCGACTCGTAGAGCCCGTCGATCGTCTCCTCGATCCGCGGCAGCAGCTCCGCCGGGCAGAGGGTCACCGGGCTCTTCGCCACCGCGTCGAACCCGGTGTCGAGCATGCGCACGATCTCGCGCGACTCGTTGTTGACGATGGTGCCGCGCTCCTTGTCCCAGAGGATCGGCACCGTAACCCGGGTGGTGATCCCGGGCTTCGCCTTCACGTAGAGCTGCCAGAGCTTCTCCGCCCCGTTGACCTCGTCCCTGGTGGCGCCGGGGTGGTCGGAGAAGAACCAGCCGTCCTCGCCCATGTAGGGATCGACCACCGAGACCGAGATCGCCTCCTCCAGCCCCTTGAGCTTGCGCAGGATCAGGGTCCGGTGGGCCCACGGGCAGGCGAGCGAGACGTAGAGGTGGTAGCGGCCCGCCACCGCCGGCAGTCCCGAGGAGCCGTCGGCGGTGATCCGGTCGCGGAAGGTGGTCTGATCGCGCTCGAAGCGGCCCTTCTCGTCCGAGCGGTAGCCCTGCGTCGTCCAGACGCCGTCGATGAGTCGTCCCATGGGTCCGATTGTAGGGAGCCGGCGTCGCCGGCGCCGCCCCGATCAGAACGAGACCGCCTTGCCCGGCTCGAGGACGCGGAGCCGCGCACCGGCCTGTTTGGCGGCGAGGGCGGATTCCAGCGCCCCCGGCGTTCCCGCGAGCAGCGGGAAGGTGCCGAAATGCATGGGCACCACCGCCTTCGCGCGCAGGACCTTCGCAGCCTCCGCGGCATCCTCCGGCCCCATGGTGAAGTGGCCGCCGATTGGCAGCAGCACGATCTCCGGCGTCCACTTCGTGCCGATCCACTCCATGCCCGGGAAGTAGCCGGTGTCGCCGGCGTGGTAGAGCGTGGGGCCGTTGGCGATCTCGATCACGAAGCCCACCGGCTCGCCGGCGTAGTGCGCCGGCTGCCCCTCCGCTGCGGCGTAGCTGCTCGAGTGGACCGCCGGCACCAGGTGGATGGTGGCGTCCCGCACGCGGAAAGCGCCGCCGATGTTGCCGGTGGGCTGCTTCGCCCCGAGCAGCTTGCCGAGCTCGTTCATCGCCACCAGCTGCGTCCCGCCCTTGTCCACGTAGTCGGTCGCGGCGCCCACGTGGTCCGAATGGCCGTGGCTCACTAGGACCGCGTCGATCTTCGCCGGGAGCTCGAACTCCTTCGGCGCCTTCGGGTTGGCGAGCCACGGATCGATCAGCAGGTTGGCGCCCCCCGGCGTCTGGACGAGGAAGGCGGCGTGGCCGAGCCAGGTGATCCGGACCTTGCCCTTCTCCTTCGGCAGCGCCGGCGGCTGCGATCGTGCGAGGTCGGGCAGCGCAAGGATGGGCAGAAGCAGGGCGAGAACGAGGGCGAAGAGGCGCATCGAAGGCTCCCTTGACGAGGTGCACAGGGCGTAACCGGCGGCATCGCCCCGCGCAAGCGCGAGCGCGGGCCCCTTCAGGCAGTGGCACCCCGCCGCTGCCCCTCGAACCACGCGGTGAATGCCGGCCACGTGGCGGCCCAGGCCACGTCGGCTGCGCTCGATCCCTCCACCACCGCGCGCAGCGCAGGCTGCAGCTCGGCCCCCACTTCCGAGAGGGCGAAGGCGTGCACCAGCCGGATCGCCCGGGCCAGGCTGCCGCCGCCGTCGAGGGCTCGCTCCTGCCCCTCGAGGAGCGCCACCGCATCCGCCGGGCGCCCCTGCCTGCAGTGGAGGATCGCCTCCGGCAGCACCCAGCTCACCAGATGCGTCTGCACCCTGCGGCGGCGCTGCTCCGCCAGCGCGCCCTCCGCCTCGGCGAAACCGCCGCGCAAGGCGTAGCAGAGCGCCACCTGCGAGGGTAGGCCCTCCCAGACGTAGGCGAGGGCCCGCGCGTAGGGCTCGCGGTGCAACCCGCCGTAGCCCGCGAGCGCCTCGTCGATCCGGCCCTGCAGCAGCAGCGCCATGGCGAGGTTCCACCGGGCCACGATCCGCACCGACCACATCCAGCGGTGGCGCCGCTCCACCGCCGCGAAGATCGCCGCCGCCTCCCCGTGCCGCCCGAGGGCGAGGAGGCGCAGCCCCTCCGAGTTGGTCTGGTTGATCGCCGGCAGGCGCGCCCGCAGCACCACCAGCAGCGCGACCACCGCCACCGCCAGCGCGAGGACCACCGCCACCAGCCAGTCGATCACCGGCTCGAGCAGGTCGTTCAGGGTCCACGGGTCCAGCGTGTGATACGCGCCGGCGAAGAGGAGGACGAAGAGCAGCACCGCGAGGAGCGGATAGGTGACGAAGGAGAGGCGCTGCCTGCCCTGCAGCTCCTGCGGCAATCGAACGACGTGCATCTCTTCTACCCCCCCCGGGAAGCCGCCGGGAGGGTAGCCGTTTCCCACCGCCGCAGGGAAGCGTCTCCCCACAGCGGGAAAACGGGCCCGCCGGGCCCGCGGCCAGGTTCCTTCAGCCCTTGAGCTTCCGCGCCACCTCCACCAGCCGGCGGGCCTGGTAGCGGATCGCCGCCTTCGCTTCCTCGGGGATGCCCTGGCCCATCGCGGTGACACTCACGCCGTAGGGGTTGCCGCCTGCTGCGAACATCGTCTGGTCGGTGTAGCCGGGGGGCACCAGAATGCAGCCCCAGTGCATGAAGGTCGTGTAGAGGCTGAGCAGCGTGGCCTCCTGGCCGCCGTGCGAATTCTGGGCGCTGGTCATGGCGCTCACCGCCTTGTTCGCCAGCTTGCCCGCGCCCCAGAGCGGCCCGGTCTGGTCCATGAACGCGCGCATCTGCGAGGCGGCGACGCCGTAGCGGGTCGGCGCGCTGAAGAGGTAGGCGTCCGCCCATTCGAGATCGTCGAGGATCGCCTCGTCCACGTGGGCGGTGGCCTCCGCGTGGGCCTTCCACTTGTCCTGGCCTGCGACCACGCCCTCGGGAGCGGTCTCGTGCACCTTGCGCAGCCGGACCTCGGCGCCTGCGTCCCGGGCGGACTCGCAGGCGGTCGAGGCCATCAGGTGGTTGTGACCGTAGGTGCTGTAGTAGATCACCGCCAGCTTCACGTCTGCCATCTCTTACCTCCAGTGGGGACCCGGGGCGGTCCCGGGGCGGAAGGGCACGGTAGACAGCGCGGTCCCGCTGCAGAAGTCCCGGGGCGGGCCGTGCGCCGCTCGTTCCCGTTGCGAAAGGGACGAAGCGGCGGTTCAAATGAACGCTTCACGCTCGACCTCATCGGAGGGTCTTCATGGTTCATCGTGCGCTCGTGGTGCTCACCCTCTGCGCGCTGGCTGCAACGGGATGCGGCACGGAGGACGACGACGGCGGTGCCGGAGGCGCCGGCGGATCGGGTGGTTCCGGTGGCGCCGGGGCCTGCGTCCCCCTCGCCGGCGCGCCCCTCGACGTACCCGAGGCGACGTGGACCTGGGTGCCCATCGAGGGCAACCGCTGCCGCGACGGCTCCGAGACCGGCATCGGCGTCTACCGGGATCCCGCCGCGACGCGCCTCGTGATCTACCTCGAAGGCGGCGGCGCCTGCTTCAACCAGCTGAGCTGCAGCACCAACCCCGCCAATTACGACGAGACGCGGCTCGGGACCAGCTTCGGCGGCGTGCTCGATCCCGAGGACGCCGCGAACCCGCTGGCGGGGTCGAGCTTCATCTACGTGCCCTACTGCACCGGCGACGTCCACGCGGGCAGCGCCGAATCGGCGAACGTGCCCCGGGGCCCGGAGGGCCAGGCCTTCGTCGGCCACGACAACATCGCCCGCGCCCTCGAGCGAATCGTGCCGACCTTCGGCGAGGTGGACCAGGTGGTCCTCACCGGCATCAGCGCCGGCGGCTTCGGCACCTGGCTCAACTACGAGCAGGTCTCGGAGGCCTTCTGCAGGGAGGACGTGGTGCTGCTCTCGGATTCCGGTCCGACCCACCCCGCGCCCTACCTCGCCACCTGCCTGCAGGAGCGGTGGCGCGGCCTCTGGAATCTCGACGAGACCCTGCCCGCTGGCTGCACCGCGTGCACGGCGGACGGCGGCGACGTCACCGGACTCGCCGACTACCTCGCCGACACCTACGCGGACGGCCGCTTCGGCCTCATCTCCTCGACCCGCGACGAGACGATCTCCCTCTTCTTCTCCTTCGGCGCCGACGAGTGCGCGAACCTCGACGCCGGCTTCCCCAACACCGTGGCGGGAGCGGCGGCCTTCGCGACCGGCCTCGCGGAGCTCGTCGAGGTGTTCCTCGTCCCGCAGGAGAACGCCACCGCCTACGTCATCGATGGAACCCAGCACACGTGGATCCGCACCTCGCTCTACGACACCACCGTGGACGAGACGGCGCTCGTCGATTGGGTGGCGGCGCTCGTGGACGGGCCGATCCCCACCGAGGTGATGCCGCCGCCGGCGGAGCAGTAGCCCGCAGCGAGAGGCCCCGGCAGCAGGAGAGGCCGGGGCCTCGTGCCGTCTACTGGTCGATACGCGGCGGCGCGCGGGTGGAACCGCCCCCCCGGGTCGGGTAGAAGGCCCTATGACTTCCAAGCGGCCCGAGGGAGCCGGGGCGACCACTCCCGCTTTCGACTTCGCGGCGATCTTCGAGCTCTCGCCCAACCCCTACATGCTGCTCGATCGGCAGCTCCGCTACGTCGCGATGAACCAGGCCTACCTGGACGTGACCGCGAGCCGTCGCGAGGAGCTGCTCGGCCAATACATCTTCGACGTCTTCCCGAACGACCCCGACGATCGCGCCAACCCCAGCGCGAGGCTGCTTCGCTCGTCGTTCGACCGGGTACTCGAGACCGGGCAGCGGGATACCCTCGCCCTCATCCCCTATCGGGTTCCGCGCAAGTTCGGGGATCGCTCCATCCTCGAGGATCACTTCTGGAGCGCGACCCACACCCCCCTCCTCGACGAGCGCGGCGAGGTGGCGTTCATCCTCCAGCACACGGTCAACGTCACCGAGCTGCAGCAGCTCAAGGAGGCGGTCCGGCAGGCCGAGGAGGCCCGTGCCCACGTCATGCCGCTGGCGCAGAAGGAGGCAGGCGTGCTCCACCGGGCGCGCCAGGTCCAGGATGCGAACCGGATCCTCGGCGAGGAGCGCGCGCACCTGCTCCGCCTCTTCGAGCAGTCGCCGGGCTTCATCTGCTTTCTTCGTGGCCCCGAGCACGTCTTCGAGATCGCCAACAACGCCTACCTGCAGCTCGTTGGCCACCGCGACGTCATCGGCAAACGGATCCGCGACGCGCTGCCCGAGATCGTGGAGCAGGGATACCTCACCCTCCTCGACCAGGTGTTCGAATCGGGGAGGCCCTTCGTCGGCAGAGGCGCGCGGGTGACGCTGCAGGCGGCACCCCATGGGCCGCTGGAGGAGTTCCTCGTCGACTTCGCCTACCAGCCGATCCTCGAGGCGGACGGGACGGTCGCCGGGATCTTCGTCTCCGGGCACGACATCACCGAGCAGAAGCGCGCCCACGACGAGCTCGCCCGGTACCGGCACCGCCTCGAACAGATCGTGGCCGAGCGGACCCGGGCCCTCGAGGCGAGCGAGGCCGAACGCCGGCAGACGGAGACGGCGCTCCGCCACGCGCAGAAGATGGAGGCGGTCGGAAACCTGACCGGCGGCGTGGCGCACGACTTCAACAACCTGCTCCAGGTGATCGGCGGCAACCTCCAACTCCTCGCCAGGGAGCTCGAGGGCCAGAGCCGTGCCCTGCGTCGGATCGAGACCGCGGCGCGGGCCGTGGACCGCGGCGCCAGCCTCGCCTCGCAGCTTCTCGCCTTCGCGAGGCGCCAGCCCCTCGACCCGGTGGTGCTCCATCTCGGCCATCTCGTCGCCTGCATGGACGATCTGCTCCGCCGGGTGCTCGGTGAGGACATCGACCTCCACAGCTCCGTCGCCGAGGGGCTCTGGAACACCCTCGCCGACTCGAACCAGATCGAGAACGTGGTCCTCAACCTCGCGATCAACGCCCGGGACGCGATGGAGGGCCGGGGCCTGCTCCGAATCTCCGCCTCCAACGCCACCATCGGCGCGGAGGCGGCAGCGCTCGCCCCGGACATCGCCCCCGGAGAATACGTCTGCCTCACCATCGCCGACACCGGCTGCGGGATGACGCCGGAGGTGCTCGAGCGAGCCTGCGAGCCCTTCTTCACCACCAAGCCGGAGGGCAGGGGCACGGGGCTGGGGCTGAGCACCGTCTACGGATTCGTGAAACAGACCGGCGGGCACATGCGCATCTGGAGCCAGGTGGGCGTCGGCACCTCGATCACCATCTACCTGCCGCGCACCGAGGGCGCGCTTCCGGTGGCCAGCCAGGCCGACACCAGCGCGGTGGAGGGCGGCAGCGAGACGATCCTCGTGGTCGAGGACGACCCGGACGTACGGGCGACGGCGGTGGAGATGCTCGGCGCCCTGGGCTACCGCGTCCTCGAGGCGCCCAACGGCGAGGCGGGTCTCGCCCTCTTCGAGCAGGGCGCGCCGATCGATCTGCTCTTCTCCGACGTGGTGATGCCGGGACCGGTCCGGAGCACCGAGATGGCCGACCGAGCGCGCGCGCTTCGGCCCGGGCTGCGGGTCCTCTTCGCTTCGGGCTACGCGGAGAACGCGGTGGTGCACGGCGGGCGGATCGACGAGGGTGTCCACCTCCTCAACAAGCCCTACCGGCGCGAAGAGCTCGCCCGCAAGGTGCGCCAGCTCCTCGGCACGTCGATGCGGGCCTGATCCATCGTTGCGCCGGGCAGCGGCGCTCCGATAGCGTCCCGGTCGCAACCACAGAGAGGACCGACATGCGCTCGGGAAATCCGATTCTCAAGGAAGGCACCTTCGCCCCGGTCGGCAGCGGCGCCGCCATGACCGTACAGGGTACGGTGAGCCGCACCCTCGTTCTGCTGCTCCTCGCCGTCGCCGGCGCCGCCACGGTCTGGGGGCCGGTCATCGCCGATCCGACCAGCCCGGTGGTGGGCACCGGCATCCTCGTCGGCGCCCTCGGCGGCCTGGTCGTCGCCATGGTCACGATCTTCAAGCGCCAGTGGGCGCCCTTCACCGCACCGATCTACGCGCTGCTCGAGGGCGTCTTCCTCGGCGCCCTCTCGGCGACCTTCGAGGCCCGCTACCCGGGGATCGCCATCCAGGCGGTCGGACTCACCTTCGGCACCTGCTTCGCGCTCCTCGCCCTCTACAAGGCAGGCGTCCTCCGCGCGACCGCTCGTTTCCGCCGCACCGTCTTCGCCGCCACCGGCGCCATCGCGGTGGTCTACCTGGCGAGCATCGTGATGGGCTTCTTCGGGATGGAGATGCCCTTGCTGCACGACAGCGGACCGATCGGGATCGGCGTGAGCCTGGTGATCGTCGCCGTCGCCGCCCTCAACCTCGTCCTCGACTTCGACCTGATCGAGAGCGGCGCGGCGCAGGGCGCGCCGAAGTACATGGAGTGGTACGGCGCGTTCGCCTTGATGGTCACGCTGGTGTGGCTCTACCTGGAGATCCTCCGGCTCCTCTCCAAGCTCCAGCGCCGCTGAGAGGCCCGGTCAGGGGATCGGAAGCTCGAGGCGCGCCGTCTCGACCTCCAGCCAATCGCCGCGCGCGATGCAGGCGCCGCCCAGCGGCGGGAGCTCCACGAGGAAGCTGCCCACCCGGACCCGGAGCGGTTCGAGCTCGACCACCTCGCCGATGGCGAGGTGGCCAAAGCCCGCGCCGCGCTGGACGAGCCGGGGCTCGCGGGCGGCGGTGCGCCACACCCAGCGGAGCGCCGGTGCGTGGAGCGGGCCGATGAGCGTGCTACCGAGCCGGACCTCGCAAGGGAAGACGAGCACACAGGCCCGGAGGATCCCGTCGGAATAGACGGCGGTTCCGCCGGGCTCGTCCGGGAGCGCGATCACCCTGCAGGCCGGTGCCATCCATAGACGGTGGGGCGCGGCGCCCCACGATGGAAGTCCGCGGACCGAGCCTACTGGGGGCTGGGCACGAGCAACACGGCCCGCGACGTACCGTCCTCCTCCACCCCGTTCGCCACGATCGTGCCGTCGGCAGCCACGTCGCGCGCCTCGCGCAGGTGGAGCGTGCCGACGGGTGCCACGTCGTCGAGCAGGACGAGCACACCCGCCTGCGGATCGTAGACGAAGGCGCCGGGCTCCCCTGCCCCGTCGAAGGCCCTGCCCACCACCACGCCGGCATCGTTCACCGCCAGCGGCTCGACCCGCCCCACGGTGGCGGGATCGCCGAAGCGGTCGGGGAGCCAGTCGACGACCCCCCGTTCGCGATCGAAGACGAAGCCGTGGCCATGGATGCCTGCGACGAAGCGGCCGCTGTCGCTCACCGCCAGCGGCGTGGCGCCGGGACCGAGTCCGAGCCCGGTCGTCGTGCCCTCATCGACCACCACCGCATCTTCGGCGGTGGAGCCGACGAGCGCGCCGTCGTTCGAGATTGCGAAGGCCCTGCCCTCGAAGAGCAGCGACCAGTTGCCGTCCGCACCCCGCAGGCAGGCGTGGTACCCGCTCGCGACGAAACATTCGGCGGCGATGCGACCCGCATCGTCGATGTCGTAGCCGAAGCTGTGCCCGTCGCCGCCAGCGACGCCGGCGGGTTCGAGGTCTTCGGCGCCGAGCGGCCCGCCGGCGAAGGCACGGAAGAAGCGCAGGTCGGTGAACTCGTCGAGAACGATGCCGTGGCCGACGAGCCTGCCGCCCGGCGACGTCCGGACCGGAAGCGGCGTGTAGAGCGGACCAAATTCCCCGCCGACGAGGACGAGGCCGGAGGCCGCACTCCACCAGGCCGGGCGGAGCAGCGGCGCGGCGATCGACTCGTCAAGGGCGGAGAGGAGCAGGGCCACGTGGTGATCGGCGGTGAGGCCGATCGCCTTCGTCCCGGTGCCCTCGGCGCCGTCCGGCAGCACCTGCGCCGTGTAGCTCGCTGCGATCTCTCCTGCAGCCTCGACCGGCGGTGCCTCGACTGCAGCTGGCCAGTCGATGGGTACGAGGAGCACCGCCGTCGATTCGGCCCCCTCGCCGCGGGAGCCGGTGGCGGCGATGTGGCCGTTGTTGCTGATCGCCGACGCCGACTCCAGGAACCAGCTCTCGCCCGCGGGCAGCTCGATCAGCTGCTCGAGGGGCAGGCTCTCGCCCCGGCGCGGGTCGAAGAGCCAGGGCTTCGCCACGCCGTGGGCATTCTCCGCCTCGCCGACGGCGAAGCCGCCGTCGTTCACGTCGCGGGGCTGCACGAAAAGATCGCGGAAGGGATGGCCGTCGATGTCCTCGATCGCCAGCGGCGCGCCGCCGGTGAGCCGGTCGACGAGGAGGCCGACACCGCTCTGGGTGAGGCGCGGCACGTGGTGCGTCGCCACCACGAACCTCCCGTTCGAGCTCACGCCGGCTGCATGGTTCGGGAAGGCGGAGGCAGCGAGGAGGGGCGTGAAGGTGTCGCCGTCGAAAAAATAGCCGTGGTTCTCGACGGCGCCGCTGCTTCCGACCAGGCTGCCGTCCGCGGTGATCGAGGTGGCGCCGCCGCTGCCGAGGTGCTCCCAGCCGATGCCGGGGGTGTGCCGGCAGATCGAGAGCGCGAAGTGCTCCTCGCACTCACCGGCGACCTGCCCCGCGTCGTTGATCGCGGCGACCCGGCTCGAGCCCGCGGCGCTGGCCCCGATCCGCTCGAGCCTCGTGCCGTCGTGGGTGAAGGCCTGGTCGACGGCAGCCCAGGAGCCGTAGCCCGCGATCGTCCCGGCGCCGTTGATTGCCTTGCCGTAGGTCGTCGTCGCGGGATCGCCGAGGTTCTCGATTCCCGCCCCCTCGGAGAAGCGGAAGGCGAAGACGCGCAGGTTGCCGGCGGTGGGCCGCTGGTAGAAGGTGCCGACCAGCTGCCCCGCGTCGTTGACGTCGCTGGCCTCGCTCCACTGCTCGCCGCCGCCGTCGACGGTGCCTACCGGCACCAGGCGGAAGCGGGGCGGCTCGTAGCCGAGAGGCGGGCGCTCCTCGGAGGTGCCGCAGGAGAAGGGTGTCCCCTCACACGGCACGCAGGCGCCGCTCGGATCCCTGCCGTAGCCAGGCGCGCACGCATCGCAGCGCTCGCCCCGATAACCTTCGGCGCAGGTGCAGATGATGGCGCCCGTCTCGTCGGAGCAGGTGCCGTGCGGGCCGCAGGTTTCCGGGGCGCAGCGCTCGTCCGCGACGCAGCTGCCGGCCTGCTCGTGGTAGCCGTCGGCGCAGGCGTCACAGCGATCGCCCCGGTATCCTTCGGCGCAGGTGCAGATGATGGCGCCGGTCTCGAGGGAGCAGGAGCCGTGCGGGCCGCAGGTGTCCGGGGTGCAGCGCTCGTCCGCGACGCAGCTGCCGGCCTGCTCGTGGTAGCCGTCGGCGCAGGCATCGCAGCCTGTTCCCGCCCAGCCGGCTTCGCAGACGCAGGTGCCGTCCGTCTCGTCGCAGCTGCCGTGGTCGCCGCAGGCGACCGACGCGCAGCGGGCTTCGACGCGCTCGGGTGGTTCGTCGTCTCCGCAAGCGCACAGCGCCCAGGCGATGGCGAGAAGCGAGTTCGTGAGCAGCGATCGTACCATCGGGCATCCCCCCCAGAATGCAACGAGGCGCGCCCGCCCCACCCGCCGCCGATGGCCAGGCAGGGCCGGCGTGGCCTCAAGTTCGCCGAGGGCGCCTCCGTCCAGCGGAGGCCCCCCCGAGCTGCATACGAATGCTGCCGATCAGTTGTTCGGCACGTAGATGCACTGGTAGCTGCCCGGCGTGTTCACGCACTCGCGGGTGACCGGGCAGGGATTACCCATGCACTCGTCGATGTCGTCGCACGAGAAGCCGCTGCCCTCCCAGCCGCTTTCGCAGAAGCAGTCGTAGCCGCCCACGGTATTGGAGCACCGGGCGTGCACGTCGCAGGCGTCGGTGCCGGCGGTGCACTCGTCGACGTCGACGCAGGCGGTGCCGTTCCAGCCGAACCCGTCGGCGCAGACGCATTCGTAGCTGCCGGGGGTGTTCGAACAGACCTCGTTCGTCCCGCAGGTGAAGGTCCCGGCGGTGCACTCGTCGACGTCGACGCAGCCCTGGCCGTCGACCCACGTGTAGCCGTCGACGCAAGTGCACTCGTAGGCGCCCTCGGTGTCGACGCAGACCGAGTTCTCGCCGCAATCGTCGAGGCCGAGGTCGCACTCGTCCAGGTTGGTGCAGGTTTCGCCGTCGCCGGTCCAGCCGCCGATGCAGACGCACTGCGGGCCCGCTTCTGTCTCCTCGCAGCTGGCGTTGGTGTCGCACGTCAGATCGTCGCAGGTGGGCTCGACGGCCCCGCCGGAGCCGCCGGCTCCGCCTGCGCCAGCGGTGCCACCGCTACCGCCGGCGCCCCCCATGCCCCCGCTCCCGCCGGCGCCACCGGTGCCGCCCGTTCCACCCGTGCCGCCAGTCCCGCCCGTTCCACCCGTGCCGCCGGTTCCGCCCGTGCCGCCGACACCTCCCGTACCACCGCCGCCATCGTCCCCGTCGCCTTCGCTGCCACCACAGGCAGCCAGCAGCGCCACGCACACCAACGGAACCAGAAGCTTCTTGCGCATTGCTCTCGTCCTCCCCGGCGCGGCCCTGGCCGCTGCCACCGTGATCGCCATCGTGTAGCGGACGCCAACACCGGGAGGTAGTGCGGGAATTTGCACACCAGCGAACCCCAGCCGGTGAGGGCTCGCACCCTGCGTCCCGATACAGGATCCCCTGCCGAGGTAATGCAGAAAGGCGCACTCCCCCCACTCCGGTAGGGCTGCAAGCCTCGCTGCTGCACCAACATGCCAGGGGGAAAAGACATGAGCCGGAAGGCCATCGTGGTTGCCGTGATCGTTGCAGCAGGGTGTGGCAGTGAGGATTCGAAACCCGGCGGACCGGGGGGGCCGGACGGCGCCCCGACCGTCGACGCTGCGCAGCTCCGAGTCGAGCAGCGGGCGCCCGGCACGACCGATCGCGTCGTCGGCCTCGCCGGCGCAGCGTCGGGCGCCAGCCGGGTGCGAATCTTCGGCGAAGGCGGCAACGTCGAGTTGGCCAGCGGCAGCGTCTCCGCCGACGGTGCCTTCGACGCCATCGACGTCGGCGACAACGAGCACGAGCGTCTGTGGGTGGTGGCGGCGAACGAGGCTGGAAGCTCGCAGCCGGTCGAACTCACCAACGACATCGTGGCCCCCGACGTCGGCCTCTCCGGTGGTCCTGCCGATCCGGCGGCCACCCGCTCCGCCACCTTCGTCCTCGACTGTTCCGAGTCAGCCTGCACCTACGCTTGCGAGCTCGACGGCACGACAATCGAAGAGTGCCGTTCGCCGGTGGAGCTCACCGATCTCGACGACGGTGCCCACCGCTTCGAGGTGCGCGCGATCGATGCAGCGGGGAACGCCGGAGACGTGAAATTCCACGAGTGGAACGTCGTGCTCTCCAGCCCGGTGGTGACGCTGGTCGAGCGGCCGGGACCAATCACCCAGGCCACCGAGGCACGGTTCGGCTTCACCTGCTCGATGGAGGGCTGCACCTTCGAATGCGCCCTCGACGACGGGGCGCTCTCCCCCTGCACCTCTCCCACCGTCCATACCGTGGACGAGGGCGACCACACCTTCGCGGTCCGGGGCATCGTCGGGCGCACCGCCGGCGAGACCACGGTGCACGAATGGCGGGTCGATCGGAGTGCGCCGCTCCTGCAGATCGAGCAGATGCCCGACACGCTCACCATCTCGAGCGACGCCGTCTTCCACTTCGGCTGCGAAGGCGACGAGGTCTGCACCTATAGCTGCACGCTCGACGACGGGGCAGAACTCGCCTGCATCTCGCCGCGCTCCTACTTCGGCCTCGCGGAAGGCCCGCACACCTTCACCGTGGCTGCCGTCGACGAGGCCGGGAACGAGGCGGTCGCCACCTGGTCGTGGACGATCGACCGCACCGGTCCCTCGGGCCTCTTCGTGCGGACGCCCCCGAACCAGACCACCGCCGACGCCGCGGACTTCACCTTCTCCTGCGACGATCTGCCCTGCACCTACGCCTGCGCCCTCGACAGCACCGTGCTCCAGCCCTGCGAGGAGACCTTCTCCACGAGCGGGTTGGCGGAGGGCGTCCACCACATGCGTCTCCAGGCAACCGACGCCATCGGCAACACCGGCTCCGTCGCCCTCTTCACCTGGGAGCGGGACCTGACCGGGCCAGGGGCCGAGTTCATCAGCATGCCGCGACCGATCGAAGCCAGCACGTCGGCCAGCTTCGACTTCCGCTGCGACGATCCGCCCTGCAGCTACACCTGCTCGCTCGACGGCGCCACGGCGGCGGGCTGCTTGCCGCCCGTGCAGCTCTCGTCGCTCGCGGAGGGTGACCACCGCCTGGAGGTCGTCCCCTCCGACGCTGCGGGGAACACCGGCGACCCGATCGCCTTCTCCTGGTCGATCGACACGACGCCCCCGGTGATCACCCTGGTCGGCGCCCCCAGCGGCACCACCAACGTCACCGACGTCGACATCCAGATTCTCTGCAGCGAGCCGGACTGCACCTACACCTGCTCGATCAGCGGCGGCCGTCCGCAGTCGTGCACGTCGCCCTGGCAGCAATTCGGCCTCCGTGACGCCAGCTACACGCTCGACGTGGTCGGCACCGACCCGGCTGGCAATACGGGAACGGCCTCGGCGAGCTGGGTGGTCGATACGTCGGCGCAGTGAGTCGGCGGCAGCCGAGCAGGAGCCTGCTTGCCTGTTTGAGTATTTCGATCTAGCGTTCACCCGCTCGCGTTAGATGACTGGACGCGAAGGAGGCGCAGATGAAGATCGGCAAGCTCACGCTCCTGCTCGGCTCCGCCCTGCTGGCAGCCTGCGGAACGGGTGAAGAGGACCCCTCGTCGCTCGGATCCCTCGAAGGCGCTGCCACCGACGGCGGCCGTGGCAACGGGGAACATCGGCAGGACGGCGAAGGGCACACGCCCCCGGGCGGCGGCGCCATCGGCGAGGACTGCATCAAGTTCGAGGACGAGGAGATCGGTGCTGCGGGCCTGGGCTACGACTTCGGCGGTTCGCAGATCACCATCGATTCGTGGCTCGAGAAGGACGACTCGCCAGGGGAGCAGATCGGCTTCGCCTACACGGTCGTCGGCGACGACCTCGACATCCGCGTGAAGACGGGCGGCGAGGTGTGGGAATCCACCCTCCCCGTCGGCACGGGAAGCTGGTCGCACCCCTCGGGTCTCACCGCCGGTCCTGAGGCCCCGGCGATCTCGCACATCGTCTTCTGTGGCGACGGCGAGGACACCGGCGCCGGTGGTTCCGGCGGTGAAGGCGGAGCCGGCGGTGCTGGCGGGTCCGGTGGTGCAGGTGGCGCTGGCGGCAGCGGCACCGGTGGCAGCGGCGGCATCATCCTGATGTAGGCGCAGCAGCTGCTCTTTCTCACAAGGGCAGGCCTTCCGAAAGGGGGGCCTGTCCTTTGCTTTCTCACCGGTGGCGGCAGGCCGAGCGCCGGAGAAGCAGGAGCGGCACCACCACGACGCCGAGCAGTCCAGCGCTCCCGCCACTGCTGCAGCCGCCGTCCTCCGAGGCAGCAGCCGGAGGCTCCGGCTCCGGAACAGGCTCGGGATCCGGATCGACCGCGCCGAAAGTTGCGGCGCAGGCGTCGACCTCCTCCTCCGTCCCGACGCAGAGCGTGGGCCTCCGGCTCGGATTGACCCGGCTCCCGTTGCTCAACGCGACGATCACCCGATCCGCGCCGCCGGCATCGATCACCAGCCGGCCATCGGCAGCGGCGATCACCTGCACCGCGCCACGGTTGCGCCCCCCCGTACGTGCCACCGCGAGCAGTGCCAGATCCGCCAGCTCCGCAGCGTCCGGCGCGACGACCTGGGCCGCGAGCACGGACCTGCCACCAGGATCCACCTCGAAGTAGCGGGTCGAGGCGTGGTAGACGCGCAGCCGCTCCTCCACCACCGGCGCCTGCAGCGCCGCCATCTGCGGCTGCGGATAGTCGGCGCCGTTCGCATAGGCAACCGCCGGATCCGCTGCTTGTGCCAGGTGGAGATTCCAGGCCCCGAAGTCCAGGAACGCTTCCGCGAACGACGAGCCGTGGCCCTCCGCGAGCAACTGGTCCAGGGCATCGAGCCAGGCGCCCTGCCCCGAACGCTCCAGCAGCGCAGCGATCAAACTCCGATCGAAGCGCTCCTCGAGGAAGCGGAAAAAGATCGCGCTGCCGTAGGCGAAGCGCGGCACCGGTCCCGGCGGCGGCACGTCGATGGAGCGCCCCGGATCCTCGAGATAGCCACCGACGAAGGCCTCGAAGTCCGAGAGCGCGGGGTCGAAGGTCTCGCTCGCCCAGACCGCCGTGCCCTCCGAGAGCACCACGTCGCCGCCAGGGCCGTAGGCCGCCTGCACCGCGTGGAAGAACTCGTGGCTCGCGAGGATCCGGGCGCCGACCGTCCGGCTCGGGTAGCCGTACCCGGCGAAGTCGTTCTCCTGCACCATGTAGCCGACGCAGCCGCTCGCCCCGCAGCGATCGGTGACGAAGGCGCCGTCGGCGCTGTGCGCGAAGTCGAGGAGGTAGACGTCGAACCTGCCGTCGCCGCCGTTCTCGCCGGTGATCGCCTCGTCGCCCAGGGGGATCCGGAAGCCGAGCCCGTCGTAGAAGGTGAGGACCTCCTCGTAGATCGCAGCCACCGTCTCGACGTAGTCCGGGACGCCGGTCTCGTCCGCGTCCGCAGCAGGCACCGCGTGTTCCCCTGCCCGCGTGAAGTGGATCCGGAAGGCGCCGCCGCCCGAATCGTGGTGCTCGACCACGTCCGCCGCGTCGTATCGCCAGAGCTGCGCCCGCTCCACCTCGGTCGGCCGGATCGCGTGCAGCAGGGTGCCATGGACGTGGTGCGCGGGCTCGCTCCCGCCACATGAGGTGGCGAGGGCCAGCAGCGCTGCGGTGCGGATGCGGACGCTCATCGCTACTCCAGGAAGGCCCAACGCACGATCACGTTTCCGGAGCCGCCCGCTGGTGGGGTGTCGTCGGTCTGGCACGTCTCCTGGTTCTCGCCGTAGTAGGCGTCGACCGTGAACTTCGCCATCCGCCCGTCGGCCGTGCGGATCACGTAGACGTTCCCCGTCATCTTCACGCAGCCGGTGTAGGTGTAGAAGCTCGCCAGTGCGGTGGCAGGCGAGCCGGGAAGGCCCGAGCCGTCGTTCATGAACTCGCAGGTCTCGGTGTAGAAATCGTCCCGCCGCCAGGCGGCCTCGTCCGTCGGCCCTGCCGCCGTCTCGAACGAAGTGCCGGGCGCCATCCGCGCGGCGGTGACGCACGAGGGGCCCGAATCGCCGGAGTTGATCCGGATCAGGTAGCGGCGGAAGGCGATGTCCCAATCCGCCGACTCGAGCGCCTCCTCGTCCGTGATCTCCACCTTCTCCAGCCCGGCGTCCGTGAAGCGGGCGTAGACGAAGGCATGCGGCGGGTTCGCCCCGAAGCCGCCGGCCGTAGCGTCGACGTGGGAAACCCAGGTGCCGTCCACTGCCTCGTTGATCCCGACCTGCCCCGGCGCGACGGTGTCGACCAGCTGCATCTCCTGGATCATCGTGTCTTCGCAGGGAACCGGCGCCCCCTCGCAGACGAGGCCGCCCCCCGACCCACCGCTGCCGCCGTCTCCGATGCCGCCGCCGCCCGTGCCCGACGAGTCGTCGGAGGTGCCGCAGGCGCTGGCGGCGAGCGCCGCGGCGATGGCCAGGTAGAGCGATGCACGGAAGACGCGCTTCATCGGTTGCCCCTCGGTTGGTGTCGATGCCGGGATTGTCACCGGGGCGACGCTGCCCGACAAGGGCCGCTCGTGCGAAACTGGGCGCATGAACCTCCTGCTCGCATCGTTGCTGCTCGCCGGTACCGCCGCCGTGCCCCGGACCGCAGGTGACGCGCCGCTCTCCCCGGACCTGCTGGTCCACGGAGGAGGCAGCGGCGAGCTCCCTGCTCCGACGCAGCCGATCTTCTTCCGGGATGGCGATCGCGACGTCCTCGCCACCCGCGGCGCCTTCGATCCTCCCACCGGCCGCAGCGCGGTGCAGCTGCGATGGCCGGCCCTCGATGCCAGCGCCAGCGCGACCGTCGGCCCGGAGGCGCTGGTGCGCGGCACCGAGGCGGAGCTGCGAAAGCTCGGCCTCGTTCCCGTCCGCCTCCTCTTTCCGTCGCTCGATCTCTGGATGGTGCGCAAGGCCGGCGCCGACGGGCTCGAGATCGCCGCCGCCCTCGCCGGAACCGGCGTGGCGGCCTATCCCGATCTCGCGTTTCCCCTGCGCCAGTGGGGCGCGCAGCCGCCGGACGACCCGCGCTTCTCCGGCCAGTGGTACTTCGAGCGGATCGGCATCACCGACGCCTGGGAGATCACCACCGGCTCGCCAGAGGTGACAGTCGTCGTCGTCGACAACGGATGTGATCCTGCCCACCCCGACCTCGCCGGAAAATACGAGCCCGGTCGCGACGTCGTCGACGACGACGACGATCCCTCCCACGTCCCCGGCGCCAGCGGCAACGAACATGGCACCGCCTGCGCGGGCATCATCGGCGCTGCAGCCGACAACGGGATCGGTATCGCAGGGGCCTGTCCGCAATGCAGGGTGAGCTGCGTGCGGATGCTCCGCCACGACGGACTGCCGCAGCCGGTCTCCGTCTCCGTCGCCGCCTTCGCCTTTGCGCACGAGATCGGCGCGGCCGTGGTCTCCAACAGCTGGGGCTACGTCGAGGCGATCCCCGCTCCTGCGCTGCTCGCCGATGCGATCCGCGAGGTGCACGCGAACGCGCGCGGTGGCCGAGGCGCCGTGGTCGCTTTTGCTGCCGGAAACGACGGCCGCACCGTGGAGGCGTGGGAGCTCCTCGGCGTCGAGGGCGTGCTCGGCGTGGGCGCGATCAACACCTACGACGAGTCGACCGCCTTCACCAACGGCGGTGCGCCAGTCGATCTGGTGGCGCCTGCAGGCACCCTCACGACTGACGTCTCGGGAGCGGATGGCGGCGACGCAGGCGATTACACGTCGCTCTTCGGCGGCACCTCCTCCGCCTGCCCGGTGGTCGCCGGTGTGGCGGGTCTGCTCGCCAGCGCCGCGCCCGACGCCACCGCCACGGAAATCGACGAGGCGCTCCTCGCCACCCTGCGGCCGGCCCCCTACGCGGCCCCCGACGAGACGGGCCACGATGCGATCTACGGCTACGGCATCGTCGATCCCACCGCGGCGCTGCGCCGGTTCGTCCCGGAACCGGGTGGCGGCGGCGGTGCTGGCGCCCCCCCGTCCCAGGACGACACGGGCTGCGCTGCCGGTGGCAGCGACCTCACCGGCCTCGGACTGCTGGCCGTCGCGGCGCTCCTGTCGCGTCATGGCCGGCGACCGCCTGCGCCGCCATGCAGGGTGCACACGAGATGAGCCGAGGGCGGCGACGCGAGGCGCCGCCGGCAGGGCCGCACGCAGGACGAGCCGCTCACACATCGCCACCTCCCGGCGGCGGCCTGCCGTCAGGGCCAGGCATCCGGGGCACCACCGGCGCCTTGCCGCGGATCACGTCCCAGCCGAAGGTGGCATAGGCGAGCCCGTCGATGCTGATGCTCCAGTCCGCCCGATCGCCGGCGTTGCGCGCCGGGATCGGCAGCGAGATCCCGGGCCCCGGGCCGTGCTCCTCGAGCCAGGCGAGGAGCGCCGCGCCGGGTTCGCCGTCGGTGAGGAGCGGGGGCGCATTCTCGATCCGCCGTCCCCGCGGGTCGTAGAAGACGAAGCGGCCGTCCTCCGTGGCCACGCTGCAGCCGCCCTCGTGCACGTACCAGTGGTGGCATTCTCCGGCGTCGCCACCCGGGTCATCGCCCTGGCCTTCGAGTAGCTGATCTTCCCGCTTCGCAGCGCCTCGCTCATCAGCGGCAGCCGGCCGAGCGCCCTGGCCACCCGGACCCGCTCCCTGGCGACGAGGGGGTTCAGCCCGACGCGCGCCAGCTGAGCCAGGCGGCAGCCCTGCTCCTGCCGTGATCGGCCCAGCCCTCGAGCTCGTCGAACGCACGGATCGCCTCGAGCTGCCGGTGGAGCAGCGCCGCCTCGTACGCAGCGGTGGTGGCGATCTCGGCCTCGAGGCGGTCCAGCTCCCTGCGCCGCTCCGCCATGCGGCGCAGCCGCTCCGCTTCGCTCTGCGAGATGGGCGTTTCGCCGGCCTGTGCTGGTGGTCGCGCCCATGAAGCCGCGCGACGATGCGACCCGACCGCGTGCGTGTTTCCGCAGAAACACGCCGATTTGGCTGCCACAACCGGGCGGCTCGCTGCGCCCCTACAGCCCGCTCGGGGCTGTTTCCGCGGAAACACCGCCCCTGCCGGGGTGGAGACGCCGGGGCATTCCCCGAGGTCTCTTCAACGCTTTCGCCCGTAGAGCCACATCGTCGCCGGCGCGAAGAGCGCCGTGACGCACGCAGGCGCGAGCAGGGCCAGCCCCACGGCGCCCGCCGTCACCTCGCCAGCCAGCACGCCCCGGATCGCCGAGACGATCAGCGTCACCGGGTTGATCGCCACGAAGGCCTGCAGCCAACCGGGCATCGTCGCGGGGTCGACGTAGATGTTCGAGACGAACGTGAGCGGCATCAGCACCAGCCAGCTCAGCGTCATCACCGTGGACGGCGTCCGCACCACCAGCGCCAGGGTGACGAAGATCCATCCGATCCCGAAGGCGAAGACGTTGAGCAACACGAGACTCGCAGCGATTCCCACCGCGCCGCTCGCCGCCCGGTACCCCATGATCAGACCGATCGCGACCACGATCAGCGAGGAGATGCTGAACCGGATCACGTCACCGAGCATCGCGCCCAGGATCGGCGCCGACTTCCAGATCGGCAACGAACGGAAGCGGTCGTAGACCCCCTTGCCGAGATCGCCGTTGAGCGTGAAGCCGGTGTAGACGGCGGTGAACATCACCGTCTGCACGAGGATGCCCGGCAGCAGGAACTGCAGGTACGCGTCCGTCGATCCCGCGAGGGCGCCGCCGAAGAGGTAGGTGAAGACGACGGTGAACATGATCGGCGTCACCACCACGTCGAAGAGCTGCTCCGGCATGTGCTTGATCTTGAGGAGCGTACGCCAGGCGAAGGTGAGCGAGTTCGCCACCGCCCGCGCCCGCACCTCACCCGACCGCCGCATCGTCTCCTCCTGCCTCCTCGCCGTTCTCGACAGCGGCGTGGCCCGTCAGGGTGAAGAAGACCTCGTCGAGGCTGGGCCGCCCCAGCGAGAAGTCCGAGAGGACGATCCCCGCCCGCTGCAACGCGGCGAGCGCCGGCGCCGCACGGGCGGGATCGGCGAGTTTCGCCGACAGCGCCCGCGGATCTACCGCCGAGGGAAAACATGCGCCGAGCTGCTCCACCAGCAGCACCCGCGCCGCCTCCCGCTGCGCGGGATCGCCCAGGCGCACGTGGAGCACGCCGCTGCCCACCGAGGCCTTGAGCTCGGCGCTCGTGCCCTCCGCGATCACCCGCCCGTGGTCGACGACGGCGATGCGGTCGGCGAGCTGGTCCGCCTCGTCGAGGTATTGGGTGGTGAGGAGCACCGTCGTCCCCTCGGCGACCATCTCCCGGATCGTCGCCCACACCTGCGCCCGGCTGCGCGGATCGAGCCCCGTCGTCGGCTCGTCGAGAAAGAGCAGCTCGGGCCTGCGGATGAGGCTCGCGGCGATGTCGAGGCGACGCCGCATGCCGCCGGAATAGCCCTTCACCTGCCGATCGGAGGCATCCGCCAGGTCGAAGGCTCGCAGGAGCTCCCGCGCCCGCTCCCGCGCCGCAGCCCGGGAAAAGCCGAGCAGCCGCGCCAGCAGCACGAGATTCTCGGTGCCCGCCAGATCTTCGTCCACCGAGGCGAATTGGCCGGTGAGGCTGATCTGGCGGCGCACCAGCTCCGGCTCCGCGACCAGGTCGATGCCGAGAATCCTGGCGCTGCCGCCGTCGGGCCGCAGCAGCGTCGAGAGCAGCCGCACGAGCGTCGTCTTGCCCGCGCCGTTGGGGCCGAGCAGGCCGAAGATGGTGCCGCGCCGCACCTCGAGATCGATGCCGTCGACCGCGCGGTTGCTGCCGTAGCGCTTCACGAGGCCGCGCGCCTCGATGGCCAGGTCGGTCTGCTGCTGCATCATCTTCCCTTCCCCGTCGCTGGCCACGGCCCGGTCCAGCGAGCGCATGCAGAGCGGGCCAGCGTACGAGGTGGCGCACGCCGAAGCCGAGGAAAAGCGACGACGCCAGCGGACTCGCCGCCAGGTCCTCCGGCGTCGCCCCGGGTGACCGGCACCCTGCGTTCCACCGCCGGTGGGGTGGCAGAGCGGCGACAATTGTCCACATCGCGAGAACCGGGCCGTCTGCGTTATCTCGCGCGTGGAGAAGGGGGGAGGCAATGACCGACGAAAGGCGTGCAAGAGAGGGGGGCGCCGCCACGCAGGGGGCCCTGGCGAAGGTGCGGCATCCGCAGCGGAACGGAGCCCCGCGGTGAACGACGTCGACTTCCGGGAACTGGCCCGCCTCGCGGAGGCCGGCGGCCCCCTGGCCGCCAGGGCCTTCGAACACGTGCGCCGCGAAGTGCAGCGCCTGCAGGCCGAGCTGGAACGCTGCCGCGATCAGGCGCGCGAGCTGCGCAACGTTCTCGCCGGCGCGACCCGGCTCGCCGACCGGATCGTGCTGGAGGCCGAGGCGCAGGACGAAGACTGAACCCGGCGGCGCCCGCTCGGCCGGCGAGGGCAGGAGGGCAGGCTCCCCTGCCCTCCCCCCGCCCCGACTACCTCCGCACGCCGGTGACGATCTCCACCGGCCCTGGCAGCACGCGGATCGCGTCGAAGCCGAGGCGATCGAGCGCGTCCACGTAGAAGGAGGCTTCGCGCAGCCTGCTCACGCAGCTGTCCACCCCCACGAGGAAATAGCTCCAGAAGAATTGGGTCGCGAGGCGCGCCGGCGTGCGGAACTCCTCGCAAATCGCGATGCGGGCGCCGGGCCGCAAGGCCTCCCGCGCAGCGGCGAGGAGCCGCAGCGCCACCTCGGTCGGCCAGTCGTGGAGCACGCGCACGAAGGAGAGCACGTCGTAGCCTGCAGGTAGCGGCGCCGCGAGGAAGTCGCCGCCGACGAAGCCCAGGCGCTCCCCTACCCCGCTCTCCCGGCGCACCGCCTCCACCAGCGGCGCCACCGCAGGCAGGTTGAAGACGTCGGCGCCAAGCGATCCCTGCTCTCCGAGCACGGACGCCGCCAGCGTCCCATCCCCACCGCCCACGTCGAGCCAGCGCTGCGCGCCGCCGAAGATCGCCGCGCCGTTGAGGCGAAAGCTCTCCCGGAAGGGCCCGAGGCCTGCGGTCATGCTCCGCTCGAACGAGGCGACCTGCGCCTCCGACGCCGGTGGCCAGTCGAAGCACGCCCGGGAGACGGCGTCGGTGCCGCGCAGCAGCGCCGGCAGGCGCCCCTCGATCTGCCGCCACGGTTGGCGGTCCCGGTCGCGCTCGATCGAGGCCGGACCGAGGACGCGCTCCGCCGCGGCGCGCACGCCGTCGACACCGCGGTAGCGGGTCGCCTCCAGCGTCTCGCCGTCCTCCGTACGCACCGCCAGCTGGAGGCTCTCCAGGCAGTCGAGCAATTTGTAGAGCCGCAGCGGCTGCAGCTCGAGGCGCGCGGCGAGCTCGCCCAGGCGAAACTCACCTGCCTCGAGTGCGGCCAGGACGCCGAGGTCGCTCGCTGCCTGGACCACCTCGATCGCCTTCGATCCGTTCCAGAGCAGGTGGAGGAGCGAGGCGGGATCGAGCCGGATCGCGCTCATGCGGCCTCCCTTCGCACGCGGGCGAGTGCTGCGAGGAAGCGCTCCACCTCCTCCGCGGTGTTGTAGAAATGCGGCGCCACCCGCAGCGCGCCGCGCCAGCTGCAGACGAAGCCCTCCCGTACCAGCGCCGCGGCGGCCTGCCGATCGCCGGCGAAGTGGAGGGCCACGATTCCGCCGCGCTGCGCCGGCGCTCGCGGCGTCGGGCTCTCGATCCCCGCAGCATCCGCCCACTCGAGGATGCGCCCGGTGAGACGGAGCGAGTGGTCGCGGATCGCCTCGCTGCCTGCGCTGCGGACGAGATCGAGGCCGACCCGTGAGAGCATCGCGGGCAGCACCGCAGGGGTTCCGGCGGCGAAGCGGAGCGCGGAAGGGGCACGGCCCCGTGGCGTCTCGAAGGAGAAGGGATCGCTCCCGGCCATCCAGCCGGTGGCTGCTGGCTCCAGCGTGGGCAGGAGCTCCGGACGCACGTAGAGGAACGCGCTCTCCACCGCGCCACAGAGCCATTTGTGCGCCCCGCCCAGCAGGAAGTCGGGCTGGAGATCACGCACGTCGACCGGCAGCGCGCCCACCGTCTGGTAGGCGTCGACGATCACCAGCGCCCCGACACGGCGGGCTGCCCGCACGATGCGCCGCAGATCGAGGAGCCTGCCGGTGCGGAAGCTGGCGTGGGTGACGCAGACCGCGAGCACCCGTTCGTCCAGCACCGCCTCGATCGCTGCCTCGGGCTCCTCCCCCGTCGCCACCACCTCCGGCTCGGCGCCGTAGCGCCGGAACGACTCCCAGATGAACGGCACGGTGGGAAACTCGAGGTCGGTGGTGATCACGCGCCGCCGCGCGCCTTCGTACGAGAAGCAGGACGCGACGCGACCGAGCAGGGTCGAGACGCTGCCGTCGGTCACCACCGTTCCCGGTGCGGCGCCGAGGAGCTCCTCGAGGCCGGCGTGGTAGCGCTGCAACTCCCGCCACCAGCCCTCCCAATGCTCGTCCCGCCAGTCGCGCAGTGTCTCCGCGTAGCGGGCGAGCACCGCGTCCATCCCGCGGGGGAAGGCGCCGGTGGAGTTGCTGTTCAGGTAGACCGTGCGCTCGAGGATCGGAAATTCGGCGCGGAGCGCTGCCAGGCTCACGACGCCTCGCTCCGGCGCTGCGCGCCAGGCGCATGGCCGCCCGCGCGATCCCACGATGCGGTGAGTTCGCCGCGCAGCTCCCAGAGCCGCGGCAGCAGCGGCTGCGTCATCCGCCCCACCAGCACCTGGGTGGAGACGCCGTCGAGGGCGCGGATCTGCTTGCCCACGCCGATGGTGCGCCGCACGAGCTGGTAGTGGAGCACCAGCCAGTTCTGGTAGCCCTCGTCGAAATCGACGAGCTGCTCGCAGATGCGCTTCACGTCGTCGTTGCCCGGCGCGTAGGCCTCGGCGATCGGCAGGTGCCGGCGCTCGAGGAGGCGGTCGAGCGCTGCTGCGAGCGCCTCGCCCACGAGGCGGACGGCGTTGAAACCCGGCGATTCCTGGCCGCTGCCGTTGCCCAGGCTGCGGCGGATCACCTGGTAGGCGTCGGGGGTGAGGGTCTCCAGCACCTGCATCGAGGCGTGCAGCGAGGTGAAGATCCGGCAGGAGCGGGAGAGCGCTTCCGAGGCCTGCCAGAGCGCGTCGGCGTCGAGCGCTTCCACCACCGCGGCGCCCTCGTGCGCGACCAGCTTGAGCCAGAGCTCCTGGGTCTGGTGGACCACCTGGAACATCAGCTCCTCGGGGGCGACCAGCTCGTCGCGGCTCGTCTGCAGCGTGAGCAGCTCCGGCGTGCGGAGATAACGCTCGTAGTCGAGATCACCGGTGCCGACGGGCCGCTTCAGGATCGCGTTGTAGATGGGCTCGTCGAGCTGGCGTCGAAGCTGCTTCGCGAATGCGCTCAAAACATCCTCCTCTCGATCGTGGGGCGGCCGCGCGGCCGGCCGCCCCCAGGACAAAGACGGCACAGGTGTCGAATTTGCATCTCTCTTCGGCCACGTCGAGGGAGCTGATGTATGCGCATCTCGGACTCTCCGTGAAGACGACAACGACCTACACGCCGGGCGTCGGCGCTGGCGCGAGGCCGCACCGGCAGCGGCGCTGCCAGGTTGCAGCGCCGGTCGGTGGCGTGGCGCGTGCGCTCGGCCGCAACGTTCCCCTTGACCGCAACCTCGCTTTCGTGGCGGAATGCGCCACGGTTGACTTTGACATCGATTCTCATTTTCTAAATTCGGATCATCATGCTGCTGCACCCCGTGCCCTCCTCCCGCCGCTCCGACGAACGCACGACGTGGGTCCGCCGCGCGTCTCGCCGCAGCATCCGGTCGGCGCTGGTGGCAGCGATCCTTCTCGCCGCCCCCTCCACCTGGGCAGCCGGCGCCGGCCTCACCGCTCCGCAGATCGTCACCCCAGCTGAGCCGGCGTACCCGCCGGAAGCGCTCGCCGCCGGGCTCGAGGCGCGGGTGGTGCTGCGGCTCACCATCGACCAGGAAGGCCACGTCGTCGATGCCGAGGTCGTGGAAGGTGCGGGCCACGGCTTCGACGTGGCAGCCGCCGCAGCCGCCGGCGAGATGCGCTTCTCGCCGGCGCTGCGGGGCGAGACCCCGATCGCCTCGCGGATCCTCTTCTCCCACGACTTCCGCCTCGAGGCCCCCCCGCGCCCTGCCCCGACGGCGGCACCTGCCGGGGACGGCGAGGTGCCGCTCGAGGTCGTCGTGCGCCGCAGGTCGGAGGCGGAGGAGCTCCGTCGCTCGGCGGAGGCCGTGCAGGTCCTCGAGCTCGAGGGCGAGCACACGGAGTCCGCCGATCTCGGCGAGGTCCTCGCTCGGACCGAGGGCGTCGGCGTGCGCCGCGGCGGCGGCCTCGGCTCGGGCACCCGCTTCTCGCTCGCCGGCTACACCGACGATCAGATCCGCTTCTTCCTCGACGGCATCCCGCTCGAGCTCGCGGGGCAGCCCTTCGGCATCTCCAACGTGCCGGTCAACCTGGTGGAGCGGGTCGAGATCTACCGGGGCGTGGTGCCGATCCGCTTCGGCGCCGACGCCCTCGGTGGCGCGGTGAACCTGGTCACGCGGCGGGAGCGCGAAGGCACCCACGGCTTCGCCTCCTACCAGCTCGGCTCCTTCGGGACCCACCGCGTCGCCCTGGGCGGCAGCCACCTCGACGAGACGAGCGGCTTCTTCGCCAGGGCCTCCGCCTTCTTCGATCGGGCGGAGAACGACTACACGATCACCGTGGAGCCGGAGGATCCCGAGACCTCGCGGGTCCTCGAGCCCACCGAAGTCGACCGCTTCCACGACGCCTACCTCGGCGCCGGCGGCGGGGTGGAGATCGGTTTCGCCGACCGCGCCTGGGCGCGCCGCCTCTCGCTGCAGGGCTTCCTCGCCGGCCTGGACAAGGAGCTGCAGCACAACCTGGTGATGCGCATCCCCTATGGCGATGCGACGTACGGCCAGCTCAACGGCGGCCTGACCCTCCGCTACGAGCACGACCTCGGTGCCGACACCACGCTGCACGCGCTCGCCGGCTACACCCGCGATCGCACCCACCTCCTCGACGTGGGAACCTGTATCTACGACTGGGAGGGCAACTGCGTCCGGCCCGACTCGACGCCCGGCGAAGTCGAGTCCCGTGCCCGCGACCAGGTGCAGGAGACCGACAGCGTCTTCGGCCGCGTCAACCTCGCCTGGGAAATCGCCCCCGACCACGCCCTCCGCTTCTCACTCGCTCCCACCCTCGTCACCCGCAGCGGCGAAGAGCGCCGGCAGCTCCCCGGCGAACGCGATCCGCTCGGCGCCCGTCGCGACATGCTCGTTCACGTCGGCGGCCTCGAATACGAAGTGGACCTCTTCGACGACCGGCTCGAGAACATCACCTTCGTCAAGAGCTACCTGCAGGTGCTCCGCTCCGAGGAGCCGCTGCCCGGCGACGTCTTCCGCAGGCAGGACCGGGACACCCACGGCTTCGGCTTCGGCGACGCGCTCCGCTACCGCTTCCACGATGTGGTCCAGGCCAAGACCTCCTACGAGCTGGCGACGCGTCTCCCCCGGCCCGACGAGCTCTTCGGCAACGGCGTCCTCGTCGAGCCCAACCTCGCCCTCGAGCCCGAGCGCAGCCACAACTTCAACCTCGGCGCGACGGTCGACGCCCCCACCCTCGCCGGCCAGGTCCGCTTCGACGTCAACGGCTTCCTCCGTCTCGCCGACCAGCTCATCTTTCTGGTGGGCGACGACAACGGCTACATCAACCGCAACGTCGAGGGGGTGCGCTCCCTCGGTGTGGAGGCAGCCGCAGGCTGGACCTCGCCGGACGGGCTGGTCGCCGTCGACGCCAACGCCACCTGGGTCGACATGCGAAATACCGCGGCGGAGGGCCCCTTCGCCCGCAACGCCGGCGATCGTCTCCAAGGCCGGCCGTGGCTCTTCGCCAACCTCGCGGTGCGTTTCGACGTGCGCGACACCCTCGGCAGCGGCGACCTCTCGCTGGCCTGGCAGAGCCGCTACGTGCACGAGTTCTTCCGCAACTGGGAGAGCGACGGCGCCCTCGAATACAAGGACATCGTCCCCTCCCAGCTGCTGCACGCCGTGACCGCGACCCAGCGGGTCGACACCGATCTCGCCGCGCTCAGCTTCGGCGCCGAGGTCCAGAACCTCACCGACGCGGCGACCTTCGACTTCTTCGGCCTGCAGCGGCCGGGACGCTCGTTCCACTTCAAGACCACCGCCGAATTCTAGCCACCGCGCGGCGCCCCCACCGCCGCGCCCCTTGCCTGCAACGGAGCAACGCAGATGAAGAAGCACCTCCCGCTCGTCCTCCTGGCAGCCGCCCTCGGCGGCTGCGCCACCGAGATCGCCGACGATTCGACGCCGCCCATCGGCGAAGGCGCCGTCTACCTGATCCACTCCGCGGTCCAGGGCACCGACGAGCGCGCCAACTACTTCACCCTCGTCAATCGCCTCGAGGACGGCTCCCTCGACTACGGCCACTCGCTCGAGCTGATGGGCAGGCCGCGCCTCTACGCGCAGGAGGGGCTCGGCTTCTTCGCCATCGCCAACGCCGAGGATCTCAGCATCACCCGCTACGAGATGACCGAGGACGGCTCCTTCCTAGAGGGGGCGAAGATCTCGCTCCGGTCGAAGGGCGTGCGTTCCCTCGGCGCGCAGGCGGTCCACTTCGTCAGCGCCACCAAGGCCTACTACAAGGACTCCAACGAGGCGCAGATCATCGTCTGGAACCCCACGGAGATGATCGTCGAGAAGACGATCGAGCTGCCGCGGACGCTGCTCCGCGAAGGCTGGGTGACCAGCCTCGGCGACTGGGCCGCCCGCGACGGCGAGGCCTTCTTCACCGTCGGCTGGAGCAGCACCACTTACGATCGCGTCGCCGCCGGCTCGGCCCTCGTGCGCATCGACACCACCACCGACGAGGTGACCGTCACCGAGGAGACGCGCTGCCGCGGCATGGAGACCGCCGGCAACGTCGACGGCACGCTCTACTTCTTCAGCGGCGTGATCAACGGCTTCGGCCACCAGGTCTATCCCGACGAGGGCGGGCAGCAGGATTGCTTCCTCCGCATCCTCCCCGGCAGCACCGGCTTCGACGCCGAATTCGTGGGCAGCCTCTCGGACGCCCTGCCCGCCGGCACCGCCGCCACCGCAGCGGCCCTCACCGCCGACGGCGAGGTCTGGGCGCAGGTGGTCGATCTCGACACGGCCCCCACCGCCCCCGGCTCGACCTACGGCGAGTGGTACGCCGCCGACTGGACCTGGTGGCACATGCAGGTGGAGACCCTCGCCGAGCCGGTGCAGGTCCCCGGCTCGCCCGGCGCCTACAGCAGCTTCACCGTGAGCACCGACACGGGCTTCTACATCAGCCAGACCGCGGCCGATTACTCCGAGACGACCCTCGTCGACCTGGGTGGCGGCCAGCCGCAGCCCGGCCTCTCGCTGGGCGGCTTCGTCCTCGACATCGTGCGCGTGCGCTGAAGCGCCCCTCGCCCGGTGACGCCCGTGGTGGCGCCATCGGGCCTTCGCCTCACCGGAGAACGAACGAGATGGCCAGCCCCGCCAACCGCGCCCATCGGATCCTCTGGGACGTCCACGCCTGGGTCGGCGTCGTCGCGGGCCTCCTCCTCTACGTGATGTTCTTCACCGGGGCCTTCGTCCTCTTCCGCAGCGAGCTGCGTACGTGGGCGGAGCCGACGCGGCAGGCGTCACGCCAGTCGGTGGAGGAGGTGGTCGCGCCGCTCCTCGCCTCCAACGACGACGTCGCCTGGGTCTTCGAGCTGGGCGACGGCGGCACCTCGGTGATCGGCGGCCAGACCCGCGCTGCAGGAGCGCGGGCGCCCTTCACCATCGACGGCGCGACCGGCGCTGCCGAGCCCGAACGCACCGCCGTCGAGCGCATCCTCTGGCACCTCCACTTCCTCTACCAGCTGCCCTTCGGCTTCTACCTCTCCGGCTTCGTCGGCATGGCGCTGGTGCTGGCCGTCGTCACCGGCACGGTGATCCACTGGCGGAACATCCCCTCGCAGCTGCTGCGCTTCCGCCCGACGAAGGCGGCGAAGATCGTCTGGACCGACGCCCACAAGGTGCTCGGCACCGTCGGACTCCCCTTCCTGCTCATCTTCGGGCTCACCGGCGCGGCGATCTGCCTGGGCCCGCTGCTCCTCGAGGCCCATGCCGCCGCGAGCTTCGGCGGCGATCACGACGCAGGCGAGGAGCTGCTCGGCTTCGTCCACGCCGACGTCGAGCCTGCTGGTGCGAAGGGCCCCCGCCTGCCCTACGACGAGCTCGTCGAGAAGGCGAAGGGCGCGATCCCGGGGCTCGTGCCGGAGTGGATGCGCTTCCAGCACCCCGGCGACGCCAATGAAGTGGTGAACCTCTACGGCTCCCACGTCGAGGGGGAGCCCTTCGGCTATGCCACGGTGCTGCTCCGTGCCAGGGACGGCGAGGTCCTCGCGGCGACCGTCCCCTCCGAGCGCGGTCCAGGCGCACGCACCACCGCCGCGATCTACGGCCTCCACTTCGTGAGTTACGGCGGCATGGCCCTGCGCCTCGTGCACGCCTTCCTCGCGCTCGGCGGCTGCGTCACCATCCTCAGCGGCTTTGCCGTCTGGCTCGCCCGCCGCGAGGCCCGGCACGCCACCGCCTTCAACCACATCCTCCTCCGCCTCGTCGTCGGCACCGGCGCCGGCCTTCCGCTCGGCACCGCCGCCCTCTTCGCAGCGAGCCGGCTGCTCCCGCCCGACCTCGCCTGGCGGGTGGGCTGGGAGAACGTCGCCATCTTCGGCACGTGGCTCGCCGCAGCGGTCTACGCCTTCGCGCCCCTCGCGCCGCGCCGGATCGTGCGCGATCTGCTCGCCACGACCGGCCTGCTCTTCGGCGCCGCCGTGCTGCTCGATCTGGCTGCAGGCGTGCGCTGGGAGGCAGCCGGGATGAACGTCGCCCTGGCGGGGCTCGCATTGCTTTCGACCTGGATCGCCACGCGAATCCACGTTCCGTCGCGGGCCCCGGCGCTCGCGCTGCAGGAGAGCTGAAGTGGAGCTCGCCACCGGACTCGCCCTCCTCTTCGTCGGCGTCGCCCTCGCGCGCTCTGCAGCGCCGGCGCGCCTGCCGGTGCAGGCGGTGCGCCTCGCGGGCCTCGTGCTCGTGGCGGTGTCGGCGCGCTGGTTCTTCGGGCCAGGAGGCGCCTTCGTCGGAATCGTCCAATACCTGCTCGGCCTCTCGCTGGTGGCGAGCGCCTACGCCCTCGCCGTGCCGCTCCATCCGCTGGTGGCCCCGGTCGCCACGGGTTGCATGGCCCTGGTCGCCGTCGCCCTGGAGCTCGCGCGATGAACCTCGCAACCGATCACGGCCTCGGCCGCACCACCGCTGCGCTCCTGGGCAGCCTGCCCGCGGCGCTGGCGACGAGCGTCGCCATGGTGCAGCTCCTGCCCTTCGGCCTCGAGCTCCGCTTCATGCTGGGCTTCTTCGCGTTCTTCGTGCTCTGGCCCGCAGCGATCTGCGTGCTCTTCCTGGCACGTTCGGGTCTGCGGGCGTGGGGCCTGGCGATCCTGCTCACCGCTGCTGCGGCGGGCCTCGCCGCCCTCTGCAGCGGCGCGACTTGATCGCGCCTCACGGCCCGCTCCACCCCACCGCCACGTCGAGGGTGGTGGCCCAGCCTCCCGACGAGAGGAGCCGCTCCCCGCGCAGCTGGAAGGAGAGCGCCAACGGCGCGGGCGTGAGCAGGTAGCCACCTGCAACGGACGCCACGCCGTCGAAGCCGCCAGCAGGGACGGACGGACACGCAGCCACCTCGCAGCCGACCTGGTACCACTCGTAGCGGGCGAGGCCGAGGCCGCCGCGGAGGAGGAAGCGCGATCGCTCCGTGCCGAGGGCGAGCACACCCTCGGGGATCGCCAGGAAGGCGCTGCGGAAGTTGTAGGCGGTCAGGCCCGGCTCGTTCCAGGTGGTCTCGCCGGCGGCGCTGGCGGCGAGGGTGCCGCCGAGGCCCCAGCGCGAGTCGAGCCAGGCCTCGCCCTCCAGCGCGGCGCGGCCCGCGACGCCGAGGTCGCTGAAGCCGCCGCCGAGCCCGACGCGAAGGGAGAAGGGGCCGAGGGGATCCGGCCCGCCGGGGCGATCCCCCGGCGGATCGCCGTGGGCCGCGAGGGGAACGAGGACCGCAAGCAGGGCGAGCGTACGTGCGAGCATGGCCGACCTCCGTGCCGGGCAGGCTGCGTCGCCGATGGAGCCCTCGCCAGCGCCCCCGCTCACGCCAGGGACGCCCCGTGTTTCCGTGGACCGTGGGTCGGGTCGGGACTCGCCCCACCGACGGCAGTGCCCCCCGGCGAACCGGGCGGGCACGGACCAACACGATTGCCTCGGCAGCGACTAGTACGGCGCCGGGTAATCGTCGCAGTCGATGATGTGGATCGGGATGCTGAGCTTCGAGGTGTGCTGATCGTAGGCGCCGTCGTCGCGAACGTGGATCGTCAGCCAGTAGTCGCCCACGTACGAGTAGTACGCATCGACGGTGGCCGTGGCGATGCACTTTCCTTCCACCTTGTAGGGCGGCATGAAGTGGCCGATCGAGAGGTAGGGATTCCTCGACTGCCACTCGACCTCGAGGTCCTCGCAGCGCGTATCCTCGTCCGACAACACCGCGGCGATCACCACGTTCGTGTCGTCCTTGCAGATGAACTTGTTCGCAGGTTCGTAGGTGTACTCGAACCAGAACTTGATGTCCTTGATCGTGGGCCGGTGATCCTCCTTGACGATGGTGTCCAGCGCGCCGTTGTCTTCGCCGCAGACCAGCTTGACCTTGATCTCCGTGGTCTTCTTGGGCTCGACGAGGGCCTTGTAATGATCCTTCTCCGACTCACAGTCGGGATCGGGCGACTGGACCCGAACCTCGTAGACCCCCGGCGGCAGCACGACGAGCTCGTCGCAGAACGTGCTGCCGTTCAGCTTGTGATCCTTCTTCTTGCAGTCGATCAGGTACGACTCGTCCCGATCGAAGACGTTCTGGATCGCGATCACGGCGAGGTTGCCGTCCAGGTAGCCGTCCAGCGCCAGGTGCACGTTGCCCGCTTCCTCCCCGAACACGCCCGTTCCATCCGACGTGTCGGAGGACGAGCCGCAAGCAGACACCACCCCAGCCAGCGCGACGAGCGCGCAACCCATCCATACATTCTTCATCCGAGAATCCCCCACTTCGTGATGCATCATCCCGGCAACCGGGCGAGCGAGCCCTCGTGCAACGAGTGGACCGCCCGCCAGCTGGCCGAAAGCGCTCGCTCGCCTGGTCGCCATGGGCATCGGCGTGGGAGGGATGGGTACTTCGCTCGCCCGATTGAGAACGTGTCTACCGACGCACTGGATCGGGCATCCTGGGTTTGGTAGCCCGGCGGGGGAGCGCGGGGAATCTGCTTCATCACCCGTGGAACCGGAGGTTCCACATGCGGAGGCGCCGTTCCCAGCCCTCGCGTGATCTCCGGGCGCCACAAGCCCGCCGATCGCGGCCCGCTCGTTGCACACGGGCTTCCGGCCCGGTCACGGATCGGTGAAAGCAATCGGGGGAAAATCATGCACAAGCGTACGGGAGTATCCGCGCTGGTCGCGGTGGCCGCGCTGCTGTCGGCGTGCAGCGGAACATCCAGCAGCTCCGCGGAAGCGTTCTCGAGTGGCGGCGACGCGGGTGAGCTGCACTTCGCGATGAAGGGCGAGGGCGTCGATTCGACCATCGTCATCCGCAACGTCTTCGAGCCGGACGACTTCTATTTGATCGAGTGCATGGAGAAGGATCACCTGCTCGACGGGCAGGCCTTCTGCGACGAGCTGGTGGTGCTGCCGCCTGGTGTCTACGAAGTCAAGGTGCAGTCGCAGGATCCGAATTGCCGCTCGGAGAAGGACCACTACAAGATTCTCGTCGAGCCTCGCAAGACCGTCGAGCTCGACGTCAAGCTCTTCTGTTCCGACGACGGCGGCGGCCTGGACGTGATCGTCACCAGCTGGAACCAGCCCTCGTTCGACTCGGTCCAATTCGAGACCGAGGGCGGTGCGTACACGAACAAGAACATCTGCCAGTACGAGGAAGACGTCTGGGTCACCATCAACGTGAAGGATTCCGACACGGACTGCGACGACCTGTCCGTGAACTGGTCCGTCACCGACGGAGCGGCTGCTGCGAGCCTCATTCTGCAGGAGACGACGGGGCCCCACGCTCCGGACGGCTCGGTCTGCCATTTCTCGGCGCTGCTCGACTCGTCGGTGGTTCTCGGGACCTACCGGGTGACCTTCACCGTGTCCGACGACGAGACGCCGACGAATTTTCTCAAGTTCCCCGTCTACATCATCGACTGCGGCAACGGGAGCTGACGCGCGGCACGACGAAGTTCCGGGTCCGCCGGTTCGCCGGCGGAGGTCCATGCGGCAGCACCCGGGGTGTGTCCCGGGCGGCCGTGCAGGGAGGAACAATGAATCGCAAAGCATGTCTCGCGGCGGTCGTGCCGCTACTGGCTCCCCTCGCCGCGAACGCCGCGGCGCCTTCGCCGGAGGGCCTGGCCACAGGAGCCCCCGCGACATCGCTCGTTTCGCTCCACACGGCAGCGGGCGCGAGCCTGGCGCTCGGGCGGCCCGAGATCCTCGAGGGGGAGGTGATCTTCGGCACCGCGTTCGATCTCGGCGCCGCCTTCCATCTCACCGACTGGCTGGCCGTGCCACTCGAGCTCCGCTATCGGACGGCGTCGGTGGGACTCGACAGACTGCAGAGCCGCTGGATCGGTTTCGACACCTCGACGGTTCTCGTCGGCTCGGGGGCGAGCTTCGCCGTCCTCGGGACGGAGCGCTACGAGCTGCGCGCCACCGCACGCGGCGGCCTCGCGCTCCAGAGCAGCGAGGTGATCGACCGCACGGACTTCTTCGCCTGGAGCTCGAGCGGACCCTACGCCGGAGCCGGTATCGACGTCGCCGTCTTCCCGCTGGCGGGGGCGCGATCGCTGGAGGTGGGTCTCGCGGTGAGCGGAGACGCGATCTTCACCTCGATGGAGAGCGATCAGCGCTTCGCCTGGGAGACGGAACCGGCAGACCGGGTCGACGTTTCGACGGCGCTGCTCTTCCGGGCGGGCTGGCACCTCTGATCTGCGATCCTCGCACGGTCTGCGCCGGGCGCCGTGACCCGATGCCTCCGCCCCAGACACGTCCAAACGAGCACCAGGGCCGACGGCCGGCAGCTTCGTGGTGCAGCTTTCCGCACTATGCTCGTGCTCCTCCCGGATGGCTCTTCTCCTGCTCTTCCTGTGTGGAGGCGACACATGCGACACCATCTGGCCGGGGTGATCCTGCCCCTGCTCGCGGCCTGCTCCGATCCAGCCCCCCCTGCAGCCAGGCCCGCGCCGCAGCCACCCGGCGAGCCGGTGCGCCTGCTCGGAATCGAAGTCGGCGAGGCGTCCCTGTTGGAGGAGGCCCGGGTGGACGAGCGGGTTCTCGTCCAGCCGGCGCTCCGAGACGTCGGTGACGATCCCGCCCCCATGCTGGTGGTGCGAGCGACCGCCGCCATGCCGTCCCGCGCGCGGCTCGAAGCTGCGGATGGCACCCTGCTCTTCGATGGCCTTCTCGAGATGCAGGAGGGGATCGGCCGGATCCCCCTCGAAGGTCTGCTCTCGGTCCAGGTTCCGTACCGACTCTCGCTCGAGCCCGCGGAAGCCGTGCGCTTCGGCACCGCGTCGGTCGATCGCGTGGAAGCGTGCTTCTTCCTCGATGGCACACTCGGCCCGGAGCACGAGGCGGACGTCCACCTTCCGGTCCTGGCCGCCGCCCACCTCCATCGACTGGTCGGCGATTCCTTCGAGGTGAACGTCGCCGCCACCGACGCCACCGGGATCACGTTGCTGGAGGCGTGGGTCGGCCCGGAGCTCGAGCCGACCCGGCCGCCCGTGCAGGTGCCGCTGGCGTGGGACGCTGCGACCTGCCGCTTCCGCGGCGTGGCGCTCGCGCCCGAGTGGATGGCCGGCGGCGTGTGGAGCCTCCGCGGGATCGCCGCAGTGGACGCCGCGGGCAACGAAGGCTCGCTCGCGCTGGCGGACGGCCTGCCGGCAGGAGCACCGCTCCGCTTCGAGATCGGCAATCCGGTGCCCTTCGAGCCACCGCTGCTCGAGCTTCCCTTCCGGGAGGCCGATGCAGTGCCGCCGGAGATCACCGCTGCGGCGCTGGTGAGCGACGAAGCGACGGCAACGGTTCGGGTCACCGCGGCGGACGGCGGCGCGGGTGTCGCCAACGCGTGGGCCGTCGTACGCCTGCCGACCGGGGCGTCGATGTTCGGGGAGTTGGAGGAGGTCGCGCCCCGGCAGTGGGAGGTGGTGCTCGCCTTGCCGGAAGGCACGGCAGCGGGCGTGCAGCGCCTGGAGACGATCGGCGTTGCAGACCGCTCCGGAAATCGCGCGGAGCTGGTGGCCGCAGGCGAGGAATACCGGCTGCTGCACTGCGGCGCCGCCGGCTGCACGGACGTGGCGTCAGGGATGGCGGTTGCTTCCGAGACCCATCCCGGCACCGGTCCTGATCGCCAGGGGCCCGTTCTCCGGATGCTCGCCGGCGCACGTGCGGTCGAGTCGCTTCCCGCAGACGTCGGCCTGCAGGTTGGCTGGGAGGATCCCGGTAGCGCCGTGGTGCAGATGGAGGCGACGCTGGAGCCGCGCTGCGGGACCGGATCTCCCATCCGCCCGGCGTTCGTCGCCGAGGACGGCAAGTGGACGGCTTCGGTGCAGTTCACCGCGCCCGGCCAGCTGCAGGTCTGCTCGTTGGAAGCGACCGACGCAGCGGGAAACACGTCGCGCTACGTGGCCCGTGACGGCTACTACGAGGGACCTGCAGGTCCGAGCGGCCTGCGCGATCTCACCCTGGTCGTGGGGGGCCGGGAGACACCTCCCGTCGACACGGTGCTGCAGGCGGTCGCACTCGACCAGGACGCTGGCGCGCCTGTCGCCACGCTCCGCCTGCAGATCGCAGGCAGCGAGGATCCGTCCGAGGTGGAGGCGCTGATCGCCGTGGAGTGCGAGGGCGGCACGCGCCGGAGCGCCAGCCCGCAGATCTTCGCGCTCGGCGGCGGCACGTATGCCGCACAGCTGCCGATCCTTCCCTCGCTCTGCGGCGGCACGCTCCTGCCCACCGAGATCGTGCTCCGCCATGGGGACGACCGGCTGGTGCGGTACCAGTATGACCCCGCGCAGCCGACGTATTACCGCGTCGAAGGGTACGGCGATCTCGAAGCGACCGACCTGCCGGTGCCGGTGGTGCGTCGCTAGCGGTGCAGGCGTACGTGGTCGGGAAGCCACCGAAAACAGAAAGGGCGGGAGCCGAAGCCCCTGCCCTCTCGCCAAACCCTGAATTTTCGAGGGATTTTCTGGTGGCCCCAACAGGACTCGAACCTGTGGCCTACGGTTTAGGAATGCGAAGAAGCGCCGTCCGTAGAGTGCTCGTCCGTGTCATTTCGCCCGCTTAGCGGACACGACGGACGACAGCGAACGGGACGAACGGAGAGCGGGTGTTGTCAAACCTGTTGTCAGCCGCTGGCCACGAAAAAGGGCGGCCCCCACCGGAAGCCGCCCCCGTGCCGTTCGCCGTTGCGCCCTGGGTTACGAGGCCGCCTTCTCCTCGGCCTCTCGGGCGGCGCGCTCGGCTTCGCGCTTCTCGGCGGCGGCGCTGTGGAAGTCGTGCCACGCGAAGAAGCGCTCGGCCGGGAGCATGCCGGCGCGGCGGAGCGACCTGACGGTGCTCGCGTAGAGCGCACGGGTCTGCGCCGGGGTGGGGTCGCCCTTGGTGAAGAAGATCAGCAGCGCGCGATCGGGCGCCGTGCGGACGAGGCAGGAGTTGTCCTGATCGCAGAGGGCGTTGAGGGTCACGCGGATCCCCAGCTTCGCGCCCCAGGCGTCGAGGTGCTGGACCTTGTGCTCCCTCTCCCACCGGGCGGTCGCGGCATCCCTTGCCGCCTGGTCGACGGTCGGCTCGGTGGTGGTGGCGGGCTTCTGCTTGCGGGACTTCTCGGTCTGTGGGTAGATCTCGGGCATGGCTGCGTCCTCCTAGACAGGGCAGCGGTCGTAGAAGGGCGTCAGGACCGGCCAGGGTCCCGGCGCCCTTCGTGCATTGTGACTCCGCGCGCACGTCCTCCCGCGGCAGCTGCGCGGAAGCGCTGCCGGGGAATCCTTGGATGGTGGGCGGGTGCTATTTGCGCTTGCCGCGTGGCCGCTGCTGCTCGGCGTCGACCATCTCGAGGCCGCGCTGCAGGAGCTCCTTCACCACGTCGACCTCCTGCACGCGAACCGAATCCCGCAGGTATTCGGGCACCTGCTCGCGGACCTCCGCCTCCCGCTGCTCCCGCAGGGCGCAGATGCGCTCCCACAGATCAACGGGGAGCCGGTAGGTCCTCGATTTGGTGTTCGCCGCCACGGAGCTGCCTCTCGACGCGAGGTGAGCGGCAAGGTCTACCCGATGCTCCGTGAGGTCGCCAGAAAGCGCCATCGTCCCTCCCCCATTCACTTGCCGTGCAGCCTAGCGCCACCCTGTAAGACGGCGCAAGACTCCGTAAGCCAAGAAGGCGATTTTGCTGCCAGTGCGTTCCTCCCTTTTTCTTCCTTGGGAGGGGGCATGCGGCAGGTCATCGCGGCGGTGGCACTGGCATCATTCCTGGCGCCCGGTGTGGCGTCCGCGCAGGATGGCTACCCGCGCCTAGTCGAGAAGGATGGGCAGGTCTGCCTACAGGAGCTCGACAGCTATGGAGTCGTCGAGGAGCGCTGCCAGGCGAAGCCATCCTCCCCGGCAGCGGTAGACCTTGGCATTCGACCGGCGTTGGCTTCTCCGAATCCGGCGCCGATTGATGCCGCGGAGTCGCTTAGCTGGGCCTCTGTGAAGTACAGCTGGAGCGCCGCGTTCAAGTGGTCGGCGATCACGAGCGGCGTTGCCGGCACGGCGCTGCTGGTCGACGGCATCTCTGATGACGGAAGCGATTCCAGCACCGCCGGATGGCTCTTTGTCGGAAGCGCCGCGCTCAGCTTGGTGCTCGCCCTTGTGATCGACGGGAGCGCCGCGGATGACGTGGCTGATGCTCGTAGGGTGCTCGCGCGCTGAGGGCGCGCTAGGGGGGGACGGCAATGCGGAAGATCATCTCGTCGGCGGTATTGGTTTCCATGCTGGCGCCGGGGGCTGCGTTGGCGCAGGCCCCACGGTTCTACGAAAAGGGGGACGAGCTCTGTGTCGAGGCATACGACGGGGAAGGCTACCTCGTCGAAATGTGCCGCCCGAAGCCGGGGACACAGCTGCGCCAGCCGGAACTCGGCGAGAGCGCTCCCTTCTCCGGGCGGCGGTGGTCGACCGATCCCATAGCCACCGCGCGCCGGCACGCTGGTGACGACGAAGGGGGCGGCGGGGCCTTCGGTGGCGGCTTCGTCGCAGGCCTCTTCCTTGGCCTGGTGGGCACCGCCGTTGCTGGCGTGGTTGCATCCAGCTCGAACGTCACGCCCCCGGAGCCGCCGGAGGAATACCCGCAGGAAGCGAAGTGGGCCTACCGGCAGGCGTATACGAACGAGGTGCAGAGCACGCGAACCGGCAGCGCCATCGCTGGCGGCGTCGTGGGAACGCTCCTGCTTGCCGGCGCCGTGGTGGGCATCATCGTCGCCACGGGCTCCATCGACTAGCCGCTAGCCCGTCGCCCTCGATGCGTAGGCGATCAGCAAGATCGACTTGGTGGAGAGCAGGCGCCGGGTGTCGAACAGGTCCTCTGCGACGCCCATCGTGAAGGTCTGCGGGTCGTCATCGCTCCGCCTGCACCATCCGCCGAAGGCCATCGATCCATCGGTGCCGTAGGCGAAGATCTGCGCCCCGTGGAGTCGCCATGCGGGCTGCAGCGTTCCCTGGAAGCCGCGCAAGGCGCCGCGCCAGGAAGGGCTACCGTCCCAAACGCCACGCTGCTCGAGGATTTCGAGGGTGTGCGCGTTGAGGGATTCGCTTCCCGTTGCCGGCGAACGGAAGAAGGCAAGCGCCGCAGGCACGACTAGCACGTCATGGGTGCCGGTGAACGAGGGTTGCGCCATGTGCTCGGCGAGCAGATGAGCCCGTGCGTCCCTGGTTAGCTCGAGGGCGCGGTTGAGCAGTTCGACCGGGATCACGTCGTCGACGCCAAGATGCTGGTGCGGGCGCTTCAGGGGAAGACTCACAGGCGCACCCCCCAGACCTGGATCAGGCAGGACGCATCCGCCGCGGCGAGCGACGAGTCGTAGATCTGCACGTAGGTCGTCGACTGCGTCTTGTCGCCGGGGCTGTAGAGCTCCTCGGCGCCGAACGGCTCGACTCCATCGGGATGGCCAACCGCCATCCAGGAGAGCGCGTCATCCAGCATCGGAGCGGTGAGCGTGACCTTGAGCAGGCCCACGCCGACGCGGGAAACGCTGCAGCCCTCTGCCCATTGGGTCGTGTAGCTGCTGCCGTTCCACTCCACGTAGGCAGAGGCGGCGGGGGCTGGGAGAAGGTGCTCGCCCTCCTCGGTGTGGCCTGCGAGGAAGTTGGGGACGAAGGCTTCCGAGAACCGAGGGATCGCGTTCGCGTCGTCCGGGGTGAAGGGATCGTCGACCTGCCGGTCATTTCGAAGGTACGGGATCTCGCTCATGGGTCAGCCCTCGTAGACGAGGAAGGCGCAGTCACCGTGCGCGAGGGCGAGCCCTGCGGCGGTGGTGCCTTCGTAGCGGTTGACGGCGAGCTTCGTGGTGGTGGTGACGCTCGCCTTGCAGACGCGGATCAGCTTGGCCGCCGAGCCATCGAACGCCGTGATCGGAGCCCACAGCGAGGCACCAGCGATGCCGAGCCGCGTGGAGCCGAGGGCCTGCGAGAGCGTGACCTCGATCACGCCGGGAGATCCGATCGACGAGGTGATCGTCGCCACCGACGCCCCCACCGTGCCGAGCAGGTAGGAGCCGGGATCGACCACGTACTCCATCTCGCCGGCATCCCACCGCAGGACCAGCATGGCGCGGGCGATCTTCGGGGTGTCGTGGTGCCCACTGGTGGCGTGCTCTGCGGTGGTCACGTCGTACACGTCACGGAGCCAGGCGAGGTTGCGGTTGATTCCTAGCGGCTCGGGCGCGCCCACGCTTTCGACGCCGATGGGATCGCGGACGGCGTACCGGAGAGGTCGCTGGGCGCTGCCGGGGAAGGTGATCGGTTTCAGCTGCGGCACGTTGCCTCCTAGTCGATCGGCGCTTCGCGCGTGAGGGTGAGCCGGCCCACGCCGGACGGAGAGCGAGCCGACCACGTTTCGGCGGTCGGCACGTAGACCTGCAGCTGCGTCCCCCTGGTCAGCGGCGTGCCATCGTCAGGGCCGATGCTGTCGCCGATCCGCAGGTAGACGGTGCCGCAGTCGACGGTGAGCAGGTACGGCCCCTCGGGCACTTCGAAGGTGCGGCCAACGGGCGGGATGAACTGCTGATCGATCCCCTCGCCGTGACCGAAACAGCCCCAGCGCCAATTCACCGATCACCGCCGAATCCGAGCGCCTTGGCCTTCCTGCGCATCTCGAGGATCTGCTCGGGGATGGGGTCGCCACCGAGAGCGGCGAAGCGGGCGACCTCGGCCTCGCGCTTCTCCACCATCGCGCGGAACTGCGCGTGGCGCTCCATCACGTCGGCGGGAGCGCTGCCGTGCGAAGCACGCTCAACCTTGGTGCTGCGGATGTTCGGGGTCCATTCCAGGCGGGTCATGTCGTTCTCCAGTAGCGAGGCGCTCGGTTTTCGATGTCGAGAAGCCGGATCCAGTCGAGGATCGTTGCGTCCGTTCGGCTTGCCTCGGGGGCCGAAGGGAGTGCAGCGATCCAGGTGTCGGGGTAGGCAGGCGATGTGACGGGGGCCACGTCCTCGAGCCGTCCGCGCTTCACCACGCGCACCATCTCGCCGCCGCGGTGCTCGAAAGCGTGCTCGGTGCAGTGGAAGCGGAAGCTCATCCGCAGCTCTTCGCGGCGCACGGCGCCGACAAGTCGGCTGCCGAGGTAGGAGCGGGATGGCTCGATGGCGAAGGCGATGCCGTGGGGGGTTGGGAAGAGCCGCAGCCCGCCGCCGTGGTTGTCGCCGACGACGCGGTGCCGCTCATGGTTCCACCGCACCTCGATGCGATCCCCCAGTGCGAGGGAGTCGTCGAAAGCGCCGGGGCGGATGATCTCGCGGAAGGTGCGGTCGTACTGGCGCAGGGTGATTGACGGGCTGTCGTAGAGCACGGCGTAGCCGACGAGGAGCGCGTCATCCGTCGACGCGGTGGCCTGGGGGCTACGCCGTTCGTAGGCAGGGAGAGCGCCCCAGCGAACCGGGGCGCGTCTCTGCTCGCTCGTCACGCGCCCCAACCTTCGTCGGCGACCGGCTTGCCGGCGATGCGGGAAGCGATCCTGGCGAAGGTGCTGCGGCGGGTCGGTGCATCCTTCGCCCGCAGATCATCGCCGCCGGAGAGAGGACCGACGCCGGGGGCCTTGAGCTTCGGCGTCACCTCGAGGCCGATCTTCTGTGCTTCCCGTAGCCATGCGCTGGTGCGGGACTGGTTGTCGCGCAGACCGATGGAGGTGATCGACGGCAGGTTGGGGAGGGCCAGGTCGACGCGGACGCCACCGCCCTGGAGCACTTCACGGAAGCGGCGCTCGTCGTCGACCAACTCCGCCACCTCGGCGAGCTTGTCGGCGATCTGCTGCAGGAGCGCCCGATGGCCGGGAGCCAGGGCGCCGCAGATCTCCTGCGACACCTCGTTGGCCGTCTGCGAGATGCGCGTCTTCTGCATCTGCAGGGCCTTCTCGACGAGCCGCCGCTTGTCGTGCAGCGCGTCCAGCTGCGCCCGTGCTTCCTTGTCGGAGACGGTGAGGTCGCGGTCGAGGACGCTGGTGTCCCCATCGAGGAGAGCAGCTGCAGCTTCGTCGGAGCCATGGCCGGCGGAGATGGTCTGCCACTTCTCCCGGATCTGCCGCTCGATCTCGGCGAGGTCCCCCTCGAGCTGCTTCTGCTTGGCGACCTGCGCGGCGTAGCGCGGCACCTCGGCGAGGTTGAGGGGCAGCCCCTCGGGGATCTCGATCGTCTTCTTCGTCTTCGCCATCGTCTTCTCCTTCGGTGCCGCTTCCTGCGGCGGGTCATCGACCGGGCGGGCACTCCTGCCCCGCTGGCGGTCGGGTTACTTGCGAGGGGTCAGCCCTCGCGCCTCGAACATCGCGGTCACAGCACGGGCGAGTCCTTCTGCGGTGCGGGGGCCGGTGCTCCAGCCGCCGTGAGCGGCGCAGCGACCGTTGCGTGGAAAGCCGGTCTGCGGGTTCTCGACGGGCCGGCAGCCGCACTTGCGGCCATCGGGGAGACGAGCGCCACAGACCGCGCGGGCCTGGATCTCGGCGGGTGTCATCTGGCGGGAAGCTGCAGCGCCCATGAAGTGCAGTCTATCGCAACCGTGTTGCAAATACGACTGTTATGCAGGTGCGTTAGGATGGGCACCCATGCAGACCACGCCCTACGATCTGAAGCCGCAGCCGAGGTTCTCGACGGTCGACGCTGCGATCCGCTGGCTCGTCAACGCGCGCCCGGATTCGCCGCGGTCGGTGGATCTCTCCGGCGTCTCCATCGGCTTCGATTCGTCCCGCTTCTCCCGCGACGAGACGCTCGCCCTTCGCAGCGAGCTCCTCGCCATCGTCGGCACGCTCGACGTGGAGGAGCGGAACGCCCTGGCGATGCGTGCCGCCGGCCACTCCTACCGGGAGATCGGCGAGGCGATCGGGGTGCAGGGGAAGGCTGCCGCACGCCGTGTCGACGCCGCACGCTCGAGGATGGCGGACAGGATGCGGGCGAAGGGGTTGATTGCGCGCGAGGTGGTCTAGGGGGGGCACCTCGCAGACCCAGCAGCTGGCTTCCTGCGAACCGCGCTCAAGACCCTTTGCACGTACCGCCAGCGATGGGGGTTTTCAGGGGTCTAGAGGCCGTTCCACGCGATCGCACCCACGTTCCACGGCCCCTTGTCGCATTCTCGGTGGCTGGGTGGGCTGGCGGATGCCACGGGGACCGACGCCGCCGCGATGGTTCCGCGCGAAAAAGTTGGCCGTTTCGGAACGGCTCCATCCGAAGCCCGTGAAACAGCGTGGAACGTGGCCTAGGACCAAAAATCCTCGATTTCGACCCCGCGTTTTGGACCGTAACACGCGCGGTTTCTCGATGGCCGGCCCCACCTTTTGCCTACCCCATATGGGTAACGAAGTGCCTAGAACGGCCCCAATCGCCCTGTTTCTCCCCGTCTAGCGGGTGCGGTGCCGTCGCCGTCCCGATGGTGCCCGACGCTGCTACGCTAGGTCGCAGGAGGTGGCCACATGGCGGCGAAGTACCGAGCGAAGAACGCGACGTTCGAAGAGGCGGGGTTGGTGTGTGTCGTCGAGGAGAGCCAGCGGGGCTTCTCCTGGGCGATCTACCGAGGGGGGGCGCTGGTCAGCATGCTCTCGGCCAACGTCTCGTTCGAGGAGGCGTGCGAGCGTGCGAGGGAAGCGGCATGGCGAGCAGGTCAGGCCGAAGCGGCGAGCGAATCAAAGTGAGTGCCGACTCCCCGAAGCGCTCTAGCTACCTCGAAGCACTGCCGCCCCCCACGGGCGCACTCGACGAGGTGTACGCCGCCCACGGAAGGGCGATGCACGCGGCGCAGCGGCTCGAGAGAGCACTTGGCATGCTGCTAGTCTTCCACAAGGCGCTAAAGTCCACGGCGGCCGACGTGGAATTCGTCGAGAGGACGGAAGCGGAAGTCGAGCGGATCTCGCGCCTTCCTCTAGGCCAGCTCAAGAACGAAACAAAGCAGGCATTCGAGCGGCTCGGCCTGCCGGTGGCGCAATTGCTCGCGATCCTCGACAAGGTGGTCGCCCAAAGGAATGAGGTTGCGCACCACTTTTTCTCCATCAACAGCTACTTGCTTGATGACCCTCACTGTCGCGTCGGCCTGGTCCTCGATCTCACGGTGGCCGGCAAAGTTATCGGCTCGGCCGCAGACGCTTTCGAGAGAACGGTACTGCAGGTCCTCGAGCGCAATCGCGTCGATGCCGCGGCGCACGATGGCTTTCTTCGCTCCCAGCAGCAGCATTCGCTCGTTGGGCGCTTGAATGACGCGGGGGTCCTTACGGACTTCTTGGCCGCGGTCGAGAGCCTCAACCCACCGAAGCCTTGAGCCACCATGGAACCACCGTGGAGCGGGGCGGGCCGTAGCACCCAAAGACGACGGCCCGCCCTCTTCCCCCTGGCTGCCGGGGTGAGGGGCGAAGCCCCACATCACACCGGCCAGCACGTCTAAGAAAGACGTTTTATAGGGAGCGGACCACCGTAACCTGCCGGTATTGCTTGGCGATTCCGGCGGTCCGGTCCGTGGTGGCTACCTTTCTGCCTAACCGGGTCCGCGGGGGCTACCTTTTTGCCTAAGCCGCCTTGCCGCGAACGGTAGCGAGGGCGGTCAGAAGACGAGGTCGCAGCGGCACCAACGGCGCCTGCTCGGCGCGCGAGATGGTCTTCTGATCCACGCCGATGGCGGCGGCGATCTGCGCCTGGCTCATCCCCTGCGCTTCCCGCCAGCCCTTCAACTCGCGGCCCGTGCGCGGCACGCTGGCGACGCTCGGCCCGTAGTGCGGCGGCACGCCGTGGATGATGCGGTCGATCCACCAGTTCGGCGCACGGATTCGGTACAGCGCCTCCGGGTTGACTATCTCGTCGGCGGTGACGGTGATCCCGATTTCGCTGACGAGGAGGTCGAGGTCGCGGTCGAGGGCCTGCTTCGCTGCGGGCCACCTCTTGCGCTGCGTCCGCAGGCCGGCGCGGATGCTGGCGTACTCCCACAGCGTGCCTGCCCTGAGCGTGGTGCCCTCCGGGTTGCGGTCGTAGTGCCACTGGTAGACGAGGAAGGCGAGGAGGCGCAGCGCCCGCGACGGGAGCTCGAGGGCACGCTCGGGGATCAACGTGAAGTTCGGGCTCTTCGCCGCGCGGTGGGCGCCAGCGTAGATCGCCGGGTTGATCTGCATCTTCGCGGCGACGAGGGAGCGCCCCGCCTTCCCGATCTCCTCGACGCCAGCTGGGATGTCGATGAGGCCGAACGGTCCCACCCGCACGAAGCCGACCGTGTTGTCGTCGAGGGCTCGGTGGTGGCGGAGCTCGGCATTCTTCATCCGCCAGATCCGCTTCACCACGGACGCCGCGAGTTCGCTCTCGCTCGCCTTCTTCGATGCGAGGCGGCGCGCGTAGCTCGTCCTCTCGCGGTGCTCCCGCCACGTCCATCGGAAGTGTCCCGTAGCGCCCTGCTCGCCGGCCATGCGCCAGAACAGGATCCAGTCGCGGACGCCGTCCTCCTGGAGTTCGTCGAGGAGGCCGCGAAGGATGGCGCCGTCGATGGGGCTGCTCTTGTCGAAGGCGATCCGCAACTGCACGGGCCGCGGTCGTCCGTCCCATACGAGCTCGACCCAATCCTCCGCCGTCGTCGCCGACGCCCACGGCGATTCAGGCCCGCTCCGCCCGCCCGCCGAGAGGATGCGCAGTGATTCGTGAGCCTCCCGGTTGGCGCTGATTCGGACGACTGGATGGGAGCCGCTCTGCCTCACCCTTTCCTCCGCGAGATGCAGGACGGCGAGAGCGCCGTCGCGCCAGTGGCGAACCCATCCTCCGCGGTCGATGACGACGCAAAGGAATCGGCCATGCTCGTCGGCGACGCGCTGCAGAATGCCCGACAGCTCGGGCTCGAACTCGTCGAGGAAGCGCTCCCGCACCCACGCGAGAACCTTCGCCGCGTCCGCCTGCGACGGGAAGCTGTCGAGAACCTGCTCTGCGAAGCCGATGCGCGGGAGAGTGACGGCGACAAGCCACGCGATCTTGCCCGCCTTGGAGTCGAGCGCCCAACTCCACCACTCGCCCACGGCGGGCCGTGCGAGCACAGCGCGCCGCAGCGGGACCTCGACGAGGAGTTCGACGGCGTGCTCGAGGTCCTCGACGGTCCGGTCGACCCCTTCCTTGCGCCACTGCCGCATTAGCGCCGCCGCCTTGCGGTAGGTGAAGACCTCGCCGTTGATGGTGGCGGTCATCGGCTGCGGATTCGGCTCCGATTCGTCGTGGTATCCGGGGAGATGGAGGCCTGGAGGCGACAGGATCGGCGCGTCCCCGGCTGCCTCTGCGCGCGCAACGAGCTCGTCGTAGCGTTCCTCGATTCTGGTGCGGGCATTCATCGCCCGAAGCCCTCCACCTTGCGCGGGGCGGCGGGCTCGCGGTGGCGGTTCCCGTCGAACGCGAGGTCGATCCAGCCGTTGAAGTCGGCATGCTCGGTCGGACGGGCGCGCAGCTTCGCCACGCCCATCCGCAGGTCCTTGCTCGGCGTGCGCCCCAGGACGAGGAGGGAATCGGCGCTGAACTCGATCTCCCCGGACTCTTTCCCCATGCCGACGAAGCGCGAGGGGTCGCCCTCGCCGAACGCCTCGATGTTGCCGCCGCCGGAGGTCTTTTTCGTCTCGCCGGAGAGCGTCGCGTAGTGCTCCCGCCCCGTGCTCGACACGAGGACGATGGCGGTGTTGTAGGCGATGGCGACCGCGCGGGCGGAGTAGGAGGCAGCCTTGATGCGCTCCCGCAATTCCCGTTCGGTGCCGTCGACGATCTGCAGGAAGTCGAGGACGATGAGCATCGGCAGCGCGCCGGGCTCCTCCTCGGGATGGAGATCCCGCAGCTCCGCAGCGGTGGACCGGAGCTCTGTGTGGCTCCAGGCCAGTGCCGTAGGGGTGTGGTAGGCGAAGGGCAGGTTGCTGACGTTGTTGAGCGCCCCCACCGCCGCGGCGTAATCCTGCTGGTCGGCGTTGCCGAGGAAGAAGTCGGCCCACCGCTTATCCCGCCCGCTCCGCAGCCCCATGATGCGCGCAGTAACGTCGAGGTCGTCGAGCTCGAGGCCCAGATAGAGCGACGGGTAGCCCTGCTCAGCAGCGGTCAGCGCGAGTTCAAGCGCCAACTGCGACTTGCCGGTGCCGGTGTTCCCGACGATGACGTGCACGCCGCGCCCCAGTCCGCCGCCCATGATCTTGTTGAGCGTCGGGAGCGACGTGGGGATGGGCTTCTCTCGCTGCGTCAGACGGCGCAGGAGGCGCTCGAAGGGTGCGGCGAAGGCTCCGGGGCCGGTGACGAATCTGCGGCTTCTGGGGGCAGCACGCTCGGCCACACGGTCGAGACGCTCGACGACGATGCGCCGCGCCTCGCTGGCGGGCACCTCTCCCGACGCGATGCCGCGGGCGACGGCGAGCACCTCGCGCGCTACGGCTTGTCGAGTCGCCTCTTCCTTTCGTTCCGCTGCGCGGGCCTTGATGATTGCGGCATCGACGCCGGCATTCGCCTTGGTGAGGCTTCGCTCCTCCGCGTCGGTCAGGGCGTCGATGACCTTGGAAGTCAGTAAGCCGGCCTTGTTGAGCCGCAGCTTGATCAGGTCGGTGGCGATACCCTCGGGGTGCTGCTGCATGTCGCGGAAGATGATCCGCGACTCCTGCGCCTCGAAGTCATCGACGCTGAGGTCGGCGACACCGGGGAGGCGGATGACTGCCGGGTCGATGAGAATGGCGCCGAGTAGCTTGCGCTCGATCGCGATGTTGGGGTCGAGAACCGGGTTCTCTGCTAGGGTTTCCATGTCGTTCCTTGCTAGGGGTTCGATGTAGGGGGGCGCCCACCGCGGCAACGGGGGCGCCCTTCGTCTTTCTGGTCAGGCCGCACGCCGATCACCCATCGCGGCAACGATGGAGTCGGGCGCCGCCGGCAGACGCGAGAGCGCATCGGCGAGGCGGGCAACGGCGGCGGCAACTTCGGCGTCGGGCTCGAAGCCGGTGAGGGCTGCGAGGTCCTCCGCTGCGGTGAGCGTCTCGAGGAAGGCGGGCTCGATGATCCAATCCGCGCACTCGTTCCCCAGCTGCGCCCCCACCTCGACCATCTCGCGCAGGTGGGCGGCGAACTGCGGCGGCGTCATGTCGTAGGGGTTCACGGCGCCTCCATGCCGGCAACGATCTCGCGGGCCTTGCGGGCGAGGGCCTCTGCCTGGGAAGCGGTGCGCTCCGCCTGGCGGATCAGGTCCTCGAGGAGTGCCTTCGGCGTGTTGGCGGCGTCGGTGAGCGCTCGGGCCTCGTCGCTGGCGAAGTGCGCAGGCAGCCGCCCTGCACCGCGGACAGCGGCGGCACGCTGGCGGTAGCGGTCGACGGCGGCCACGAGGTCGATGCTGTGGGTGGGGGCGCTCATCAATTCACCTCCTTCGGCGAGGTGGGCGTGGCGAGCATCTGGCAGACCAGCCACTTCCCACCTGCGCACGCCATCAGGCGACCGCTACCGGGAACGAAGGCGCTGCGAAGTGCATCGCGCAGCGGGGCGCGTTTCTCTTCGGGGATGGCACCGCAGGAGAAGAGGTGGTCGACCGACTCGTTGCCGAGCGCGGCAACGTAGTCGTTCCCCGCTCCGTCCCGCTGGCCGTTCCATCCCATCGCCAGGGCGACGGCGCGGCCCGGTTCATCGTCGAGGGTGCAGACGACGAGCACCACTTCGTCGAGGCGCACGCCCTCCCAGCCGAGCGCGCCTGCAAGCTGCACCAGCGGCAGTTGCGAGCGGCGCAGGAGTTCGCCCGCGGGGTGTCCCTGTGGCAGGCGGATCATGCGACCTCCTGCGCCGGAACCGAGTAGCGCTCGATCCAGGCGTCGAGGGCCTCGGGGCCGTGCATCGCTGCGCTAACGAGCGTCGAGGCAGCCTGCGTGTGCTCGCCTAGGGCGTGCGCGAGGAAGTCGAAGCAGATGTGGTTGGGCCTGTTCCTGCTGACGACGGAGCAGACGAGGCGAATCGCCCACTCCGGCGAGCCAGGGTGGAGCTCCTCGACGTTCCACTCGGGCGAGGGCACGTCTTCGAAGAACTTCTCTCCGCAGCCGACACGCGCCGCGAGGATGCGGCAGGCGGCGCCTCGGAGCTGGCGGGAGACTTTCCCGTAAGGGCCGCGCTTCATTACGCGGCCTCCGAGGTGGCGCCGCGCTCGACCTTTCCCGCGACCCAACGCTCGAGCTCGGCGGCGGGGATTCGCACCGAACGCCCAAACCGCACCACCGGCAACTCACCGCTGGCGGCCATCTCGTAGACCTTCGATCGACCGAAGCCGAGCCGCTTCGCCGCTTCCTCGACCCTCAAGAGAATCTGTCCGTCCATAGGGGAACCTCCTTTGTTCCATGGACAGATTCGCAGAGCGTGGACAGCCAAGCACGGCGAGTGATATAACGCCGGTATGACGATCCGAGCGGCACCCCCACTAATCGATGGCGAGCTGTACGACGTGAACGGAAGACTGCACGATCGCCATTTGCCGGTAGGCGCATGGCGCGTGCACTCGCGCGTGCTGCTGGAGGATGGCTGGCTGAAGCCGAGCCCCTGGATCGATTACGTGCCCCCCGAGCAATGGGACTTCTGGGAGCTCTCGCAGGAGGACCGAGAACGCGAGAGGGAATACGCTCGCCTGGCAAAGGGACAGCGAGCGGCAGAAGCGCAGCCGGGGCTGCTCGAGCGCTTCGTGGGGCTAGGGGGAGCGAGCGACGGGCGCATCCGCGCGTTCGCCGCGCGATACGGAATGCTCGGCCTCTGCAAGCATTCGATTCCTATTGGGCACGCGCGCCTTACCGAGGGCTGTCATTGGGGTGGGCCGGAGCGCGTGGAGATCTGGAGGTTCATCGCTAGCGGAACTGGGGCAGCGCTGCGCATCGCGGCCGCCCTTCATCGTCAGGAAAAGCCAGCAACGAGCGACTGGGCTACGTTTGGATCCGTCTACTCGTGGTTCGTCGGACGGGATGACGACTCGCGTCGCAGAGATGGCCAAGACGGCCCGTTCAACCTGCCGCCGGGATGGCGTGCTGAGGGGTTTGCGGTCGACCTGGTCCGGATGCTGGACGAGGGTGGACTCGACTCGCACCGGAGCCATCTCGGCAACAGCCTCACCGGCTGGCTTGAGTTTGGTGGCGTGCAGCCGGTGCTTTCGTGGGGATCCGGAAGACCCCAGATTCGATTGGGATCTGCCCATCCCGAACAATGGTCTTTGTTCGGGGCACTTGTTGTGCAGCTGGTGTCCGCGGTCGCCCGGTCGGACGGGCTTGAAGTATGCGCGGGCTGTGGGGGTGCGTTTACGCCGGAGCGAAAGGCTCGCGGTCAGCGCTACTGCGCGACCTGTAGAGGCGACAAGGTCCCGCAGAAATTGGCTGCTCGCAGTTACCGGGCGCGCCGTCGCGCCGAGGGGTCAGCATGAAGCTCACCAAGCGCAGCGATGGCCGCTACACCACCGCCGTCAGCCTGGGGCGCGGGAAGCGGAAGTACGTCTACGGGACCAACCCCGACGACGTGAAGCGCAAGGCGGTGGCAGTCCTCTCCGCACACTACGAAGGGAAGACCATCACCACGGCGAAGGGCAGCGTCGGCGCCTTCCTCGACCGCTGGATCAAGCACCTACAAGCCGAGGGGCGGCTGCGGCCGCGCACGCTCGCCGGCTACGAGCAGTACGTCGAGCTCTACCTCAAGCCGGGGCTCGGCTCCGTCCCCCTGGCGAAGCTCACCGCTGCGGATGTTGCCGAGTTCCTCGCGGCGCGGAAGGCACGGCCCCGCGATGGACGGAAGGGGCGCACGGCGGAGAAGCTCTCGCCGCTCACGATGCGCCACTGCCACGCGATCTTGCGGCGTGCGCTCAAGCAGGCGATGCGGTGGGAGCTCATCGCCAAGAACCCCGCATCTGCCGACTTCATCGACGCCCCCAGGGTGCAGCGTAAGGAGGCCCGCTACCTCGGCGCCGCGGAGGCCCGGAAGCTGCTCGGCGTGTTGAAGGAGGACCGTCTCGGCGCCCTCTTCCTCGTGATGATCGCCACTGGCCTACGCCCCTCGGAAGCCTATGGGCTGACGTGGGCGCGGGTGGATCTCGACGCCGCGGTGCTGCACATCCGCGAGGGCCTCGAGCGCGACCGCGAGACGCGGCGCTGGTTCCTCGGTGAGCTCAAGACGGAGAAGAGCCGCCGCGACCTACCGCTGCCGGCGCCCGCTGTCGGCGCGCTCCGCGAGTACCGGCTGCAGCAGAACGAGGAGAAGATGGCCTTTCGGAAGGAGTGGCGGGACGCGCCGCTCCCCGACCTCGTGTTCACCACGCGGGGCGGGAATCCACTCGACGACGCCCACGTCCGGCGCACGTTCCGTGAGCTGCTCGAGGTGGCCGGGGTCCCGCACGCCACGCCCTATGCCCTGCGCCATTCGTGGGCCAGCCTGGCGCTACTGCAGGGCGTTCCGCTGCGAGTCGTCGCAGAGGGCCTCGGCCATACCGGCGTCACCCTGGCCGCCACAACCTACGCCCACGTTGCCCCGGAGCTGCAGCGGGACGCCGCCGATCGGATCGGCAAGGTGTTGTTGGGCGAAGACTAGAGGCCATCCAGCCGAATTCAGCGGCGCATCAGGCTTCGGATGATGAAGAGCGCCCAAGGTTCGCCGGTTCGGATCACGCGGAAGCGGTGCTCAATGTGATCGCGTAGCTCGTCCAGCTGGCCGAGATCGGGGTAGGTGATGGCCGTGCATGTCTGCTCGTCGTACCAGCGCGCTCCCCGGACTATGTCGCCGTAGAACTCAACCACCTCGCACAGAGACTCGGTCGTTCTGCGGTCGAAAACAGAGGCGGTCCTTCTCAGCAGCCGTTCGTACCTCGCTAGCTCGTTCTCCAGCGCGATGACAACCTCGGCGAGATCGTCCGGATCTTCCACGTCGACACATGCTTCCGCGCGGGCGTGAAGATCCGCGAGCAGCGCCTCGTGCTCCCGCACCGCTGCGATACGCTCATCGAACAGGTTCGCCTGCTCGTGTTTGCGCTGGTCAACTCGCCCCTTCACGACGTAGCCGAGCAGCGTGCCCGCAACGCCGATCCCGGTTGGGGCGACAACCTGCCACCACTCCATCAAGACACCGCCTGCCAGCGGCGGAGGCGCTGGTGACGTGAGCAGCCTCCCTCCCTCCCCTGTTGTCAGAATCTGTTGTCAGGAGAGGGAGGGAGGCGAGCTAAGTATTGGTGGCCCCAACAGGACTCGAACCTGTGGCCTACGGTTTAGGAAACCGCCGCTCTATCCACCTGAGCTATGGGGCCAAAAGCCGTTTCGTCCCGGCTGCTTGGCCGTGACGGGTGAGAGGTACACCACGGGAACGGCCCGGGCAAGGGTGAAGGCGCCGCCCCCGCGCGGCCGTCGCGACTTGCCCGAATCCCGCCACCAGGTGTCAAGTGGAGGACAGGGCCCGCCGCCCTGCCGCAACCGGGGGAAGAGATGCAGCTGCGAACCACGACGCCGATGGGCCTGCTGGCCCTTTGCCTTCTGCTCCTCGCCTGTGGCGACACGGAACGGGACCGGCCCGCCGGCACGGGCGGAACCGCCGGAACCGGCGGCTCGGGCGGCAGCGGCGGTGGGGGTGGCAGCCAGGCCCGCGAGCAGCTCTGCGACGCGCTCTGCGAGCCCCTCGTCGCCTGCGGCCTCGCCGGCGGCAGCCACGACGCCTGCGTCGCCACCTGCGTCGCCGACGAGGCGACCGGCGACGAGGCCCTCGCCGCCTGTGCCGCCTGCGCGGAAGCGGCCAGTTGCACCGCGTTCACCGCCTGCCTCTCGAGCTGCGCGCCCGCCGACCACGACCTGGCGGTGGAGCTGCCCGCAGGCGACGGCGCCACCGGCGAGCTCTTCGTCGCCGTCTTCGACGGCCCCACGGGCGAGCTCCTCCAGCACGGCAGCGCCCCCATCGCCGACGGGGCGCCCACGCGCATCGATCTGCAGGGCGCGCTCTCGTCCGCACGCGCCGCCACCGTAGCCGCCTTCCTCGACCTCGACGACGACGGTGCCTGCGACCCCACCGACACCGCCTGGCGGATCGAGATGCCGCCAGCAGCGGACGACGTCGTTCTCACCCTCGACGAAGCGGAGGCGGGCGGTCCGGACGAAGTCTGCGGTCAGTTCACCGACACGCCCCGCCACCTCCGCATCGAAGGCAGCGGCTTCGCCGCACCGGCCGGCGCCGTCGCCCTCGTCACCGCCACCGACGACTTCGAGGAGGAGATGGATCCGCAGCTCGAGGCGGCGGTCGTCGACGGCGCCTTCCGCATCCAGCTCGACCGCTTCCTCGCCCCGGAGACCAGCACCGACCTCGCCTGGATGGTCGACCTCGACGGCGACGGACGCTGTCACCCGACCCGGGACGCAGGCGGCACGGCGCAGGTCGAAGGCCCCTACCCCACCCACCGGACCCTCCCCGTCACCCAGGCCGCGGCGAGCGACGCGCCCTGCGAGCGCTTCGTCGGCATGGGCTACGATCTGCGCCTCGTCGGCAGCGCGTTCGAGCCCTTCGAGGGGCAGGAGATCCGCGCGGTGATCCAGGACGCGGCGGGCGCCCGCCGCTCCTTCGGCATGGCGCCGATCGAGGACGGCGCCTTCAGCCTGCTCGTCCGCCACGGCGTGATCCCCGGGATGGAGCAGCGGGTCGCGCTCTTCGTCGACGAGGACGGCGACGAGCGGTGCACCGCCGCCGACGCCGCGTGGTGGGTGGTGATCCCCGCGGGCGACGGCCACATCGAGCAGAACTTCGCCCGTCCGGACGCCACCGACGTGGATGCCTGCGACGCCCACCCGCCTGGGACGTGGGACTGAAGGTCAGATCGGCCGCAGCACCCTGCACGGATTGCCTGCCGCCACGGACCCGCGACGGCAGATCACCGGCGCCGCGGCACCACCCAACCAGACCTCCCCACCTCAGGTAGTGCGGTTCGCCGCACTCCCCCACCCACGCCCCTCGCTGCGATGCAGATCGTTCACACGACCGGAGGGGCGGATGAACGAGCGGACGAGGCGCGGCCTCGCGCTGGTGTTGCTTCTTGCTGCAGCAGGCTGTGGTACTGGGGACGAGCCGGATGAGGGGCCGGGGCAGCAGCAGCCGGAACCCGAGCCCGAGCCGGAGCCGGGGGAGAAACCGGCGCTCACCGCTGCGGCGCTGCTGGTGCGGATGGAGGCCCCCGGCACCGCCGACCTGGTGCTCGGTACGGCGGGCGCCGCCGCCGATGCGGAACGGGTGATCGTCTACGCGGACGCGAAGCTGGAGGAGGAGCTGGTCCGCACGCCCGTCGCTGCGGACGGCTCCTTCGGCCCCGTCTCGTTCGGCGACAACGCCCACGCGCGGATCTGGCTCGTCGCCGAGAACGAGCACGGCCTCTCGGCTGCCGCGGCGCTGGAGAACGACGTCGAGGGTCCGATTCTCTCGCTGCAGGAGAAGCCCGCCGATCCCAGCGCCAGCGCCGATGCCCGTTTCGAGCTCGCCTGCTCCGAGGCGGATTGCACCTTCGCGTGCAGCCTCGACGGCGCGGCGATGGCGCCCTGCGCTGCCACGATCGACTACGGCGATCTCGCCGAGGGGGCGCACGGCTTCGTCGCGATCGCCACCGACGCGGCTGGAAACGAGAGCGCGCCGATCGCCTGGGACTGGAACGTGGATCTCACCGATCCGGTGGTGACGATCACGGGGAAGCCGGCGGATCGGAGCAGCGATCCCGCGCCGGTCTTCACCTTCGAATGCTCGCGCGAGGGCTGCACCTTCGAGTGCGCCTACGACGGGGAAGCGTTCGCGCCCTGCACCTCGCCGCGCACCCAGTCGGTGACCAGCGGCGAGCACAGCTTCGCGGTCCGCGGCCTCGCGGGCCTCTCGGTGGGCGAGCCGACCAGCTACCAGTGGCTCGTCGATCTCGCCGGGCCGGTGGTCTCCTTCGATCAGCAGCCGCCGGCCCACACCAACGAGGACGAAGCGCACCTCGCCTTCTCCTGCGACGAGGCATGCACCTTCCTCTGCAACGTCGACGGCGCGGGCTTCGCCGCCTGCGAATCGCCGCAGACCCTGACCGGCCTCTCCGAGGGCGTGCACCTCTTCGAAGTGCGGGCGACCGACGCCGCCGGCAACGAGAGCGAGCGCTTCGTGCGCTGGACGGTGGACTTCACGCCGCCGACCGCCGCCTTCACGGCGCTGCCGGCGCCGAACCGCGCCGCAGCGACCTTCGAGTTCGGCTGCAACGTCGGCGGCCCCTGCACCTTCACCTGCGCCCTCGACGGCGAGGAGCCGTCTCCCTGCGCCAGCCCGGCGGTACGGAACGGGCTCGCCGAAGGGCCGCACGGCTTCACGGCGGTACCCACGGACGCTGCGGGCAACGAGGGCGCTGCCATCCACCACGCCTGGACGATCGACACGGTGGCGCCGGTGGTCTCGATGCCGGACGCGCCGACGGGCACCACCGGCAACTACCAGGTGACGATCACGCTGGTCTGCGACGAGCCGAACTGCACCTTCGAATGCCAGGTGAACGGGGGCATCCTGCTGCCCTGCACCTCGCCCCACACGATGAGCCTCTCGCCAGGCCCCTACACCTTGCGCCTCGTCGGCACCGACGCTGCCGGCAACACCGGCGAGGCCACCGCGGGCTGGACGATGGGCGCGGTGGAGATGTAGCCCTCGCCTGTCAGTAGGTGACGATCGAAAAGATCTCGTCGTGCTCGAGGAGCTTCCTGCCGTGCAGGAAGCCGAGCTCGGCGACGAAGCCGAAACCGACCACCTCGGCACCGCGCCGCTCGACGAGACGCTTCGCCGCGCGCGCGGTGCCGCCGGTGGCGAGGATGTCGTCGAGGACGAGGACCCGCTCGCCGGGCTGCACCGCGTCCACGTGGATCTGGAGCACGTCGGTGCCGTACTCGAGGCCGTAGCGCTCCTCGTCGACGTGCCACGGGAGCTTGCCGGGCTTGCGGACGATGGCGAAGCCCGCGCCCAGGGCGTAGGCGAGCGCCGAGCCGAAGATGAAGCCGCGGGCCTCGATCGCCACGACCTTGTCGATGTGCTTGCCGACGTAGTTCTCGGCGAGGAGATCGAGGGTGCGCCGGAAGGCGACCCGGTCGCCGAGGACGGGGGTGACGTCCTTGAAGACGATCCCCTTCTGCGGGAAGTCGGGAACGTCGCGGATCAGCTCGCGGATGATGCGGTCCATGGTCGCCTCTGCTGCCTGAATTCGGCCGGGCAGTCTATGCCAAGAAGGCGAAAGCCGGCTCCCATGGGTGTGGAGTGCGCTTTTCCGCACTAGGTCGAGCCGCGCGCTGCCGCATATCTCCTGCAGCGAGTGGCGGAGGGCTTCACAGATGATGCGGCGGATTGCGGGACTGGCGCTGTTGCTCCTGTTGGCACAGGCCTGTGGCGGGGATTCCGGCGGCAAGCCGGCTGGCAATGGCGGCACGGGTGGCACCGGCGGCACCGGCGGTTCGGGCGGCACCGGCGGTTCGGGCGGCACCGGCGGTTCGGGCGGCACCGGCGGGTCGGGCGGCACCGGCGGTGCGGGTGGCACCGGTGGTGACGGCGGAGCCGGGGGCATCGGCGGCGCCGGCGGTACGGGCGGCATGGGCGGTGGCGCGGGCGGCATGGGCGGCGCCGGCGGCTCGCTCTGCGAGCCCGGCAACGACTGCGACCCCGACGAGCCCTGCATGCGCGGCGAGACCCGCTGCGAAGGCGGCATCGAGAGCTGCGAGGCGGTAGCGCCCCTCGCCAACGGCACCCTCTGCGGCGACGACCAGGTCTGCAGCGACGGCGCCTGCGTCGCCTGCGAAGAGGGCAGCGCCTGCACCCCGGCAGCCGAGTGCAACGTCGGCGCGATCGCCTGCGGCACCGGCACGCCGACCTGCACCGATACCGGCGTCGCCGCAGACGACGGCACCCTCTGCAGCACCGGCATCTGCGAGAGCGGCAGCTGCTTCGATCGCCACACCTTCGTGATCCCGAGCGGCGCCGCGCAGCAGGCCTGGGCCCTCACGCCGCTCGATCCGATCACGGTGCAACTCCTCGACACCCGCGAGCGGCCCGTCGCCGGTGCCGATGTGGCAATCACCGGACCCGACGGCGTGCAGATCGCCCCTGCTGCCGGCGTCACCGACGAGAACGGCCGCTTCACCTTCGACGTGCGCCTCGGCCGCGCGGTCGGCGCCTTCGACCTCGTGGTCACCGGCGGCAACGCCCACCCGACCGCCGTCCCGGCGACCTCGCTCCAGCCCGACGCCGGCACCATCGCCACCCTGGTGAACGAGAGCTTCGTCTTCGGCGACCTCGGCCTGCCGGGCTTCGGCCCCGCAGCGCTCATCGGGGTGCCGAGCGGCGTCGCCATCGCCAGCGACGGGACCGTCTACCTCGGCGATTCCTCGCATTGCAGGGTCCTCGCCGTCTCGCCCGGCGGCATGATCCGCCGCATCGCCGGCAGCACCTGCACCACCGCGAGCGGCGACGGCGGCCCCGCCCTCCAGGCCACCTTCCGCGGCCTGCGCGACATCGCCCTCGACGAGAGCCGGGGCCGCCTCTACGTCGCCGACAACGGCGCGCGGGTGGTGCGGACGATCGATCTCGCCTCCGGCCAGATCAGCCACCTCGCCGGCGGCGGCAGCGCAGCCGGCCCGGAATACGGCGCCGGCGGGCCGGCGACCGACGCCTCGTTCCAGGACCTCGGCGGCCTCGCCGTGGCGCCCGACGGCTCGGTGACCATCGCCGACCGCGGCCGCGACCGGATCTGGCGGGTGGATCTGCCCACCAACACCATCGAGACCTGGGTCGCCTTCGCCACCCATTGCCTCGAGGGCGAGGTGGTGATCACCGACGTGAGCGCCGTGGCCACCGGCGGCGAGCCGGTGTGGAACGCCGCCGGCGACGCCTTCCTCTCCGGCACGATCTGCGGCACGAAGATCGGCGCCGTCTTCCGCGCGGGCATCGTCCGCCGCGACGCCGCCGGCGCGCTCCACCACGTCGCCGGCCACGCCAGCGGCGACAGCACCAGCGAAGGGATCCCCGCCGCCTCGGTGGCGATGGTGGGCGGCATCGGGCTCGCCCTCGACGAGGGGGGCAACCTCTTCTACAGCGAGTACCACAGCCACCGCGTCCGCCGGATCGACGCAGCCACCACCCGCGTCACCACGGTGATCGGCACCGGCGGCGCCGGCGGCGGCGGCGACTACGGCCCTGCCACCTCGGCGCGGCTCCAGGCGCCGCTCCACCTCGCCATCCTCGGCGACGAGTTCCTCGTGGTCGACTCGGTCAACCGCGCGCTCCGCGTGGTCTGGGGCGTGAACGCCACCACGCCTTCCGCCGCAACCCTCGCCCTCGCCGCGGGCAACGGCGCCCTGCCCTTCCCCGTCGACGAGATCGGCGCGTTCTCCGTCAGCCTCCAGGACGACGCGGGCCAGCCGGTGGTCGGCGCGCCGGTGCGCTGGGAGGCGGTGGACGCAGGAACGGCCCTCGACGCCCCCACCACCGCCACCGACGCGACGGGTCTCGCCACCGCCAACGGCAGGGCCCCGCTCGCCCTCGGCGGCTTCCGGGTCCGCGCCCACTTCGACGACATCCACGGCGTCCCGGTGGCCGGCAGCCCGGTGGAGTTCGTGCACGAGGTGGTGGCGCCGCCAGCAGGAACGATCTTCTCCGCCTCGAACCTCACCCACGCCAGCGGCAACAGCGCAGGCGAGGAGCCTGCAGCCATTGCGCGGACGGGCACCATCCGCGGCATCGCCGTGGCGAGCGACGGGGCGATCTACTTCTCCGATCGCGAGAATTGCCGCGTCCGCAAGATCACGTCGCAGGGCGTGCTCGTGAACGTCGCCGGCGGGAACGGCTGCAGCTATGGCGGCGACGGCGGACCCGCGGTGGACGCGCAGCTCTACTGGCCCGGCGGCCTCGCCCTCGACGAGGCGAGCGGCCTGCTCTACGTCGCCGACAGCGCCAACCGCCGCATCCGGCGGGTCGACCTCGTCACCGGCCTCATCGACACCATCGCCGGTGGCGCCACCAGCAACACCGCGCCCTACGGGGACGGCGGCCCCGCCACCAGCGCGTGGGTGAGCCACTTCACCCACCTCTCGCTCTCGCCGGACGGCGGTCTCTACGTGGGCGACAGCAACGCCGATCGCCTGCGCCGCATCGACCTCGCCACGGGGATCATCGACAGCGTCACCGGCGCACCGGCGAGCACCTTCTGCAGCCCGGCACCTGCGGACTACACCATCCGCGACTGCGGCGTGGACGGCGCCGAATGCTCCAGCGCGTGGGATGCACAGGGCAACCTCTACCTGGCAGCCAACTGGTGCGGCGGCTCCTTCGGCACCACCATGCGCCACGCGGTGATGAAGCGCGATCCGAGCGGCGCATGGACGCACGTCGCCGGCGCGCCCAGCACCTCCGGCAGCACCGCCGAGGGCATCGACGCCACCACGGCGTATCTCGCGAACCAGCCGCACCTGCAGGTGGCGCCGGACGGCGCGGTCCACCTCGCCTTCACCGGCGGCCACCGGATCCGCCGCATCGATCCGACGACCGGCATCATCGACACCGTCGCCGGCAGCGGCACCCTGGGCAGCGCCGGCGACTACGGCCCCGCCACCCAGGCGCAGCTCCACACGCCCAACGGCTTCGGCTTCACCGTCGATGGCCACCTGGTGATCGGGGACGGCTACAACCGCAGCGTGCGCGTGGTCTGGTAGCGGCGGCGCAGCGCCGGCACGGTCGCCCGCCGATCGTGCCGGCGCGTCACGCCCGCGGGTGGAAGCGGTCGTAGAGGCCGCGCAGCCGCCGCGAATCGACGTGGGTGTAGATCTGCGTCGTCGCCACGTCGGCATGTCCCAGCATCTGCTGCACCGCCCGCAGATCCGCCCCGCGCTCGAGCAGGTGGGTGGCGAAGGAGTGCCGCAGCTTGTGAGGGGAGATCGGCCGATCGATCCCCGCCTGCACCGCGTACTTCCGCAGGATCTTCCAGAAGCCCTGCCGGGTGAGCGGCCTGCCGGTGGGGCCGACGAAGAGCGCCCGACCCGCCCGGCCCCTGCAGATGGTGAGCCGCGGGCCGTCGAGGTAATGCTCCACCGCAGCCCGCGCGATCAGTCCCACCGGCACGATCCGCTCCTTGTTGCCCTTGCCCTTCGCGATCAGGTAGCCGGCGGTGAGGTTGAGGTCGTTGAGCTCGAGCCCCACCAGCTCCGAGACACGCAGGCCCGTGGCGTAGAGCAGCTCGATCATCGCCTTGTCGCGGGCGCCGGTGGGCTTCACCACCTCGGGTGCGGCGAGCAGCCCCTCCACCTCGTCCACGGTGAGGTAGATCGGCAGCTTCCGCACCGCCTTCGGCCGCTCGATCACCCGGGCCGGATCCTTCTTCGTGATCCGGTCGGCGCAGAGGAAGCGGTGGAACATCCGGATCGCCGCCAGATGCCGCGCCTGCGAGCGCGCCCCGAGGCCGCGCTCGGCCAGGTGGAGCAGGTGGGTCTGGATGTGGTCGGGCTCGATCGCTTCGGCGTCGCCGAGCCCCGCCTTGTGCAGGTCGTCGAGGTAGTCGCGCAGATCCTCGCCGTAGGCGTCGACGGTCTTCGGCCCGAGGCCCCGCTCCACCCGGATGTAGCCGAGGAAGAGATCGAGGAGCGGATCGAGGGGGCCGAAGGTCGGCGTGCGGGTGCGGGGGCGCGGCACCGGGCCACTCTACGCCCGTCCCGCCGGCACCGCCCGGAAGCCGCCTGTGGACGAACCAAAAGCTCGACTTGCCCCGTGCCCTGGGGCACCACTGGCGCGAGCCGGGGTGCATCGATGAGCAAGGAACTCGAGTCCCTGAACGAAGAGGAACTCCTCGAAGCCTGGCCGCTCCTCAGCACGGAGGAGCGGTCCGAGGGGATCCGCCTCCTCGACCGCCAGCAGCAGGAGGATCTCTTCCTCGCCCTCGGTGGCAGGGATCAGCACGCCTTTCTCGCCTCGCTGCCGCAGACCGAGCGCCGCTCCTGGGTGCGGATGCTCCCCCCGGACGACGCAGCGGATCTGGTGCAGGAGGCGCCGCCGGAGGAGCGGCAGCGGCTCCTCGCGCTCCTCGATCCGCCGGCGCGCCTCGAGGTGCAGGGGCTGCTCGCCTACGCGGAGGACGAAGCCGGTGGCCTGATGAGCCCCCGCTTCGCCAGGGTGCGCCCCGATCTCACCGTGGATCAGGCGATCACCTGGCTGCGCAAGCAGGCCCGGGAAAAGCTGGAGACGATCTACTACGTCTACGTGATCGACGCGGAGCAGCATCTCTGCGGCGTGGTCTCCTTCCGCGAGCTCTTCCAGGCGCCGCCGGACAAGCGCGTCCGCGACGTGATGCAGGTCGACGTGGTCACCGCCCGGGACGACCTGGATCAGGAGCGCTTGAGCCGCCTCTTCCGGGATTGGGGCCTCCTCGCCATCCCGGTCGTGGACGAGGCCGGCCGGATGAAGGGCATCGTCACCGTCGACGACATCGTCGACGTGGTCGAGGAGGAGGCCACCGAGGACATCCAGAAGATCGGTGGCTCCGAGGCCCTCGACGAACCCTACCTCACCATCTCGCTGCCGCGAATGCTCAAGAAGCGCGGCGGGTGGCTCGCGGTGCTCTTCCTCGGCGAGATGCTCACCGCCACGGCGATGGCGGCGTACGAGGACGAGATCGCCCGGGCGGTGGTCCTCGCCCTCTTCGTCCCGCTCATCATCTCCAGCGGCGGCAACTCGGGTTCGCAGGCGTCGACGCTGGTCATCCGCGCCATGGCCGTGGGCGAGGTGAAGGTGCGCGACTGGTGGCGGGTGGTGCGCCGCGAGTTCTCCTCGGGGCTCGCCCTGGGGCTGCTCCTCGGCGCCATCGGCATCGTCCGCGTCCTCGCCGGCGAGGCGCTCTTCCACACCTACGGCGAAGCGGCGGTAGGCGTGGCGCTCACGGTGGGCTTCAGCCTCGTCGGCGTGGTGCTCTTCGGCACGCTCTCCGGATCGATGCTGCCGCTGCTCCTGCGCAGGCTCGGCCTCGATCCGGCCAGCGCGTCGGCGCCCTTCGTCGCCACGCTGGTCGACGTGACCGGCCTGCTCATCTATTTCAGCGCCGCGAGCCTGCTGCTCCGCGGCACCCTGCTCTAGCCGATCGCTTCGACCGGCCCCTTGCCCTCGCGCAGCACCTCGACGTGATCGTCCACGAGGGAGACGACGGTGGAGGGCTCGTTGAGCTGGTAGCCCCCGTCGATGATCAGCTCGAGGCCGTGGCCGAGCAGCGACTTGATGTCGCGGGGATCGAGCAGGGTCTCGTCGCCGTAGGTGGCGGAGGTGGTGAGCAGCGGGTGGCCGAGCCGCTCCACCAGCGCCATCGGGATCGCCGCATCGGGGACGCGGATGCCCACGGTCTTCTGCTTCGTCATCGCGATCTCCGGCGTCAGCTTCGTCGCCGGGAGGACGAAGGTGTAGGGACCGGGCACCAGGCGCTTCATCACCTTGTAGGCCCAGTTGGAGACCTTCGCGTAGCGCGAGATGTCGGAGAGATCGGAACAGAGGAAGGAGAGCGGCTTGCCTGCAGGACGCCCTTTGAGCCGGTAGAGCTTCTCGACCGCCTTCTTGTTCATCAGATCGCAGCCGATCGCGTAGTACGTGTCGGTGGGATAGGCGATCACGCCACCGGCCTCGAGGCTGGCAACGGCGCGCTCGATGTGGCGCGGCTGCGGGTGGTTCGGATCGATCGCGAGAATGGGTGCGTCGGCCATGGCGGCGCAACCTACCCATTCTCCACCCGTTGCACAATTGCCCGCGAGCGGAGGTGGCCCCTCATCCACCTGCGCTTCGTCCGGGTCAACGGCGCTTCTTCCCCTCTTCGATCAGCTCGCGGACGCGCTGCCCGCCCTTGTGGCCGATCTCGGAGTAGAAGCCCGGTCCCTTCTCGCGTGCCACGGTCTCGCCGCCCTTGCGGCCGATCTCCTCGTAGAACGCGTGACCTCGTTCACGCGCGACCGTCTGGCCGCCCTTCTTGCCGATTTCCTCGTAGAAATCGTGCCCGTAGCGCTCCCGGACGATCTTGCCGCCCTTCTCGCCGCCGAGCCGGCCGGCCTCCTGGACGGTCATGCCGCCCTTCTTCTGCTCTGCCATCTCGCTCACCTCCCTTCCTCGAGCAATTTCGAGGACGGGAAGCGGAGGGATCGGCCCCCGCCCCCCGGGAGGAGATGCGGGCCGTTATTTCTTCTGGCCCTTCTTGCCCTCTTCGATCAGCTCGCGGACGCGCTGCCCGCCCTTGTGGCCGATCTCGGAGTAGAAGCCGGGGCCCTTCTCGCGGGCGACGGTCTCGCCGCCCTTCCGGCCGATCTCCTCGTAGAACTCGTGACCGCGCTCGCGGGCGACGGTCTGGCCGCCCTTCTTGCCGATCTCTTCGTAGAAGCCGTGACCACGCTCGGAAGCGACCTTCTCGCCCCCCTTGCGGCCGGCCTCCTGCACCGTCATTCCGCCCTTCTTCCTCTCGTCAGCCATGCCACTCCTCCTTCCGCCGAGTAGGGACCGCCGCCAGGCGACGACCCGTGTTCCTCGACCTACTTCTTCTTGCCTTCCTCGATCAGCTCGCGGACGCGCTGCCCGCCCTTGTGGCCGATCTCGGAGTAGAAGCTGGGGCCACGCTCACGGGCGACGGTCTCGCCACCCTTGCGGCCGATCTCCTCGTAGAACTCGTGGCCACGCTCGGAGGCGACCTTCTCGCCACCCTTGCGCCCGGCCTCCTGCACGGTCATCCCGCCCTTCTTCTGCTCAGCCATTCGAGAACCTCCGTTGTGAACCGCGACCCACCGCGGGTGCACTCACTTCCTCTCGCTCTTCTTGCCTTCTTCGATGAGGTCGCGGACGCGCTGGCCGCCCTTCTTCTGCTCGGCCAACTGGAACCTCCTTCCGGCTGAAGCGGCCCCGCGCGAGAGCGACGGGGCCGCTTCAACAAGAGGCACGGCTACTTCCCGTGCTTCTTGCCTTCCTCGATCAGCTCTTTGACGCGCTGGCCGCCCTTGTGTCCGATCTCCTCGTAGAAGCCGTGGCCGCGCTCGCGGGCGACCTTCTCGCCACCGATGTGGCCGCCCTTCCTGCCGATCTCTTCGTAGAACTCGTGACCGCGCTCGCGGGCGACGGTCTCGCCGCCCTTGCGCCCGATCTCTTCGTAGAACTGGTGGCCGCGTTCGCGGGCGACCTTGTCGCCACCCTTCTTGCCGGCCTCCTGGACGGTCATCCCGCCCTTCTTCTCTTCAGCCATCGTCTGCCTCCCCCCATCCGCGTAGCAGCGGGCCATCACTCCTCGGACTTGTTCGTCCCCGCGGAGCGCTTCCCTTCCTCGATCAGCTCGCGGACCTTCTGGCCGCCGCGGCGGCCGATCTCCTCGTAGAAGGGCATGCCGCGCTCGGCCTTCACCGTCTCGCCGCCCTTCTTGCCGATCTCCTCGTAGAAGGCAGCTCCACGCTCGGCCTTGACGGTCTCGCCGCCCTTCTTGCCGATCTCCTCGTAGAACTCGCGGCCGCGCTCGCGGGCCACGGTCTCGCCGCCCTTCCGGCCGATCTCCTCGTAGAAGGCCCGACCGCGCTCGCGCTTCACGCGCTCACCACCCTTGCGGCCCGCCTCTGCGACGCTCATCGCGCCCTTGCTCTTCTTCTCCTCGGCCATCACCTACCTCCTTGAAACGAGAATCCCGTGTTGTGTCGTGTCGGCGTACCGCTGCGGATCAGCGGCTGGTGGTGCGGCGGGTCGTGCGACGCGTGGTCGCCTTCGCCTCACCGGCCTCGAGCATCTTGGCGCGCTCGATCAGCTCGCGAACGCGCTGGCCACCCTTCTTGCCGATCTCGCTGTAGAACTGCGGCCCGCGCTCGCGAAGCACGGTCTCGCCACCCTTGCGGCCACCGATCATGCCGCCCTTGCGGCCGGCCTCCTGCACCGTCATGCCGCCGGTCGACGCCTTCACCTGGCGCGCGCTGGCGGTGGTGCGGCTCTTCGGCGCAGCACGGCTGCCGGTGGTCGCCCGGGCCGTGGTGGCGCGCTTGGCCGTGGTGGTGCCGCGGGCGCTCGTGCCGCGGGTGCTGGTGGAGCGCGCGGTGCTCCGCGCGGTGGTCCCGCCGCGGCTGCTGGTCGCGCGCGTGGTCCGGCCCGTCGTCGTCTTCGTCCTCGTCGCCATGTTCAACCTCCCATTCCTTCGATAGGTGCCGCGACCACCGTCAGCCTGGCGTGAGCACGACGCGCAGCGTGGTGCGCGATCGCCTCCGCCATGTCCCGCCCGGTGGCGCGGAAGATTCCCTCCCAGTTCGGACTGCCATTCACCTCGATCACCGTCGGCCCCGACGGACCGAAGGCCAGATCGACCCCGGCCCAATCGAGCCCCAGTGCGCGTGCCGCGCGCACAGCCATCGCCTCCGCTTCCGGAGGCAGTTCGATCGCGCGCGGCTCGGCGCCGATCGAGACGTTGGTGCGGAATTCGCCGGGAGGCGCGATCCGCTCCATGGCCGCTTCCACCCTGCCGCCGACCACGAAGGCCCGCACGTCGCGCCCGCCGTGATCGACGTAGCGCTGCAGGTAGAGAGCGGCGCGTTCTTCGAAGAGCGCCTCGGCGCGCCGCCTGCCCGAGGCGTCGTCGCGGAGGAGCTCGATCCCGTCCCCCAGCGATCCCCACATCGGCTTGGCCACCGCGGTGCCGAGGGCGCGCAGCGCAGCCGCTGCATCCTCGCTGCGCTGGACCACCTGCACCTCGGGGGTGGCGATGCCGGCGCTGGCGAGGAGCAGGCTGGTGCGGAATTTGTCCTGGGCCGCGAGGAGTCCGTCGAGCCGGTTCATGATCGGCGCGCCGGCCATCTCGAGGGCCCGGTAGATCTCGAATTGCAGGTCGGGATCGCCCTTGCGACCAATCCCACGGACGAGGAGCAGGGCATCGAAGTCGGCGGCGGGGATGCGGGCGCAGTGCACCTCGGCGCTCCCGTCCCGCACCGCGACCGAGAGCGTCGCCGGGTCGATCGCCACCGCCTCGCCGAGCCGTTCGCAAGCCTCGATCAGCCCCTGGGAGCTGGCGTCTTCCGATGCATACGCCGAGATGATGCCGAACCGAACCACGCCTACCCCTTGTCCCCACCGGCCGCTGCCCCCGCTGTGCAGCTTCCGACCACCAGAACGTTCCGCATCCCACCAGGCGGTGTGCAAGCTGCCCACAGGGCCCGTGCGGGCCCTGCCTGCTTCTCGCCCCACCTGCGGTGGGCCCGGCGCCCTTCCAGCGCCGGCGGTGGATGCTCTTCCGCCGTTGCATGCTGTTCTCCACCAAACCTAGGGAGCCTCGTCGGGGGGGGAAGCCCTGCCGGGGTCGGCGCCATCGGCGACGCCGGGCGCGGCTGCGGAGGCGGCGCGCGTCGCTGCAGGAGGCGAGAGCGGCGCTGCTCGACGCGTCGGGTCAATCGGGGATGCAACGAAATGGAGAGCGGCTGCGCTGCGGCGGCCAGCGACCGGTGCGCACGGCGCGGCGATCGCGGGCCGACAGACCCGGACCGGCAGCGCGGCAGCTGCGGCGAGGCGCGGGAGCAGCCCGGGCGCCGGCGTTCTCGACTCGAGGGGAGCGGCAGCGCCTTCGGGGCGCATGGCTCGTGCCCCGGATTCGGGGGCCTGCGCTCGACGGTGGCGGCCGCTGGAGGAAGCGCCGCCCCCCCCGCCAGGCAGGCTGCTGGATTGGCCCGGCCGCGGTTTCGAAGCGGGCGAGGAGGCGGGCTACGGCCCGGTCGGCACGGAGTCGACCGCACCGCGGATCAACGCCTCGATCTCGGCGATCCGCTTCGATTCGACCAGCTTTCCACCCTGGGCGTCGCAGACGTAGAACGAGTCGATCGCCCGGTTGCCCTCCGTGGCGATCCGGGCCACGGCGATGGTGAGCTGCGCGCGGTGGAGCGCCGAGGTGACCGCGTGGAGCAGGCCCCGGCGATCCTCGGCGAAGACGTCGACCACGGTGAAACCGCGGGCGGAGCGGTTGTCGAGCTTCACCTTGGTGGCCACCGGTGGCATGTGGCGGGGCGGCAGGCCCGAGGGCCGGAGCATCCGGCGCAGGACCTCGTCCGAGGTGGTCTCGCCCCGAACGACGCTGCAGAGGTCCCGGCGCGCACCGCGCCAGCGGCCTCGCTCCAGCCGCCCGCCGTGGGGCCCACGCACGACGAAGACGTCGAGGGCGCGGCCGTCGGAGGTGGAGAAGACGTCGGCGCGGAGGATGTCGATCCGGTGGGCGGTGAGCACGCCGGCCACCGAGGCGAGGAGGCCCGGTTTGTCCTCGGCGGTGAGCGCGACGGTGGTGAAGCCGTCGCCGTCCCGCACCGAGGTGGAGAGGGTGCGACCGGCGCCGAGCTCGAGGAGGCGCAACGAACGTGGCGCGTCCTCCGGATCGGCGAAGGCGAAATAGCGCCGCGGCATCCGCGCGAGGAAGCGCTCGGTGCGGTCCGCTGCGAAACCCCGCTCGAGCAGCGCCTCCCGCGTCGCCGAAATCTCCACGGTGGGGAGCCCCTCGCCGTCGAAGATCGACGCCGCCTTGTCGTAGAGCTCCTGCAGCAGCCTGCCCTTCCACGAGGTCCAGGTGCCGGGGCCGACGCTGGCGATGTCCACGTAGGTGAGGACGAAGAGCATGTCGAGCCTGCTGCGATCGCCCATCTGGCGGACGAAGTCGGCGATCAGCTCCGGATCGGAGAGGTCCCGCCGCTGCGAGACGTGGCTCATCAGCAGGTGTTCGCGGACCAGCCACTCCGCATCGGCTGCGTCACGGGCGGGAACACCGAGCCGCTCGCAGACCGCGCGGACCAGATCGGCGCCCTTCTCGCTGTGGTTGCCGCCCATGCCCTTCCCCGCGTCGTGGAAGAGCACGCCCAGGGAGAGCGCCAGCGGGCGCGGGATCTCCCGCGCCACCAGCGAGAGCTGCGGCTCCTGCTCGATCAGGTCGCCGGAGCGGAGCTGGCCGAGGCGCTCCATGGCAAACACCGTGTGAACGTCCACCGTGTACACGTGGTAGAGGTCGTGCTGGTGCTTGGCGGTGACCCTGCCGAACTCGGGGAGGAGCGCGCCGAGGGCGCCTTCGCGGTGCATCTGGCGCAGCCACTGCCCGCGGCCGAGCTTCGAGAAGGCGTCGCGCAGCGCCTCGGTGACCCGCGGATCGGCGCGGACCGTCTCGTCGATTCGCGGCGCCTCCTCGCGCACCAGGTCGCGGGCGTAGGGATAGATCTCGACGCCCATCCGTTCGGCGAGGACGAAGAGCCGCACGAAGAGCGAGGGATCCCGCCAGAGCGCGTCGCGGCCTTCGAGGGTGAGCCGCCCCTGCCAGAGCTTGAGCCCCGGCTCGACGGGCCTGCTCTGCAGCGGCCCTGCCGTGCGCTGCGGCGCGCAGCGATCGACCAGCTCGTCGGCGAGGCGGCGGAGCGCGGAGGCGGCGAGGTAGTAGTCCCGCATGAACTGCTCGACGGCGAGACCCTCCGGATCCTTGTCGCGGTAGCCGAGGGCGTGGGCCACCTGCTCCTGCCAGTGGAAGGTGAGGTGATCCTCCTTGCGGCCGGCGAGGTAGTGGAGCTGGTTGCGGACCCGCCAGAGGAAATCGCGCGCCTCCTTGAGGCGCTCGACCTCGCGGGTGGGGAGCACGCCGCGGACGAGCAGGTCGGTGAGGCCTGCCGCCTTGAAGCGGGCCCGGGCCATCCACAGCGCCGCCTGCAGATCGCGCAGGGCGCCGGGCGATTGCTTGACGTTGGGCTCGAGGAGATGGACGGAGCCGCCGAACTTCTTCCGCCGCTGGCCGAGCTCGCCGATCTTCGCGTCGATGAGCTCGTCGACCTGCTTGGTGGTGAGATCGCGCAGCACCTTGCGCTCGAGCAGCGCGTAGGTGTCGCGGTCGCCGGCGACGTAGCGGCAGTCGAGGAGCGCGGTGCGCGCCGTGTGGTCCTCGGCGGCGATCTGCGCGCATTCCTCCGGCGTCCGGGCGGCGGCGCCGACCTCGAGCTTGCTGTCCCAGAGCGCGGTGAAGAAGGCCTCGGCGATGGGGCGGATCACCTGCTCCTCGACGTCCTGGTGCACGAGCAGCAGATCGATGTCCGAGTAGGGGGCGAGGTCCTTGCGGCCGTAGCCGCCGATGGCGGCCAGCGCGATGCCGGGGGGGTTGCCCCGCTCCGCCAGCACCGCGTCGAAGAGCGCGGTGACCACCTCGTCGAGGAGCTCGGAGGTGGCACGGACGATCTCCCTGCCGGAGGCGCCAGCGGCAGCGCGGGCGCGCAAGCCCTCGCGGCCCTCGTCGAGGTGGCGGCGGAGGGTTTCGATGCGGGCGTGGGGATCGGCGACGGAGCTGGCGTTCATGGCGACGCCACCCTAACAACGCCGGGGGCGGGCTGCACGCCTTCGCCGCGCCTGCTCAGAATACCCCGTTGGTGCCGGTGCCGGACGGGACCTTGCCGCTGGCGATCGCCTCGCGCTCGGCAATGAAACGCCGCACGCCCTCGGCGATGCTGCGGGCGGTCTCCTCCTGGTATTTCTCGGTGCGGAGGCGGTTCTCCTCGTCGGGGTTGGAGACGAAGGCGGTCTCCACCAGGATCGCCGGCATCTTCGCGCCGACGAGCACGAAGAAGAGGGCCTGCTTCACGCCGAGGTCGCGGATCTTCTGGCCCCAGGTGCGGCGCAGCCTGGTGACCATCTCGCCCTGCACCAGGCGGGCGAGGCGGACCGAGTCGTCGGTATTCGCCTTGGTGGCGAGGTCGGCGAGGATGAACTGCAGGTCGCCGATGCTCTTGCTCGACGACGCGTTCTCGCGGGCGGCGAGGCGCATCGCGTAGCGGTCGGAGTTGAGGTTGAGGGTGTAGGTCTCGATGCCGTAGGCCTTGCGGTTGGCGGCTGCGTTGATGTGCACCGAGATGAAGAGATCGGCGTGGTGCTCGTTGGCGAAGCGGGTGCGCTCCTCGAGCTCGAGGAAGACGTCCTTCTCCCTGGTGAGGAAGACCTCGAGCCCCATCGCCTCGAGCCGCTTCTTCAGCTTCCGGGAGATGGAGAGGGCGAGGTCCTTCTCCCGGGTGCCGCGCTTGCCGATGGCGCCGGTGTCCTTCCCGCCGTGGCCGGGATCGATCACCACGCGCTTCACCTTGAGGCCGGCGACGAGGGAGAGCGGGATCTCGCCGCCGGTGGCGTCCTCGAGGGCGGCGAGGCGGTCGCGGTCGAGCTTCTTCTCGGCGGGCTTCTGCTCGATGCGCTTCGCCTCGGCGGGCCTGGGCTCGGTGCGCTTCTCGGGCGCCGCCGGCTGCTCCGGCGGGGCGTCGCCGGTGCGGGCGAGGCGGTCCCGGCGGAGGTCCTCGGCCAGGGCCACGTCCTCGGGGCGGTTGGCGTCGGCGCCCTTCCCGTCCAGCGCGGCGAGGATGTCCACCGCGGAGGGAAGGTTGCCGCCGGCGATGGCCTCGGCCGCAGGGGCGGGTGCAGCGGCCTGCGCCGGGCTGCTGTCTCGCTTTTCGTCTCGCTTTTCCGCTGCTGCATGCTTCGCCGCGGGAGCGGCCTTCGCCTGCTGCGGCGCCGGCTTCTTCTCGGGCTGCTTCACCGCTGCGGCGACCCGCTTCTGCTCCTTCTTCGGCGCAGGCAGCGTCGCGCGGAGCGCCTTCGCCTCCGCCGCCCGATCGCCACGGGGCCAGGACGCGAGGAGCTTGTCCAGCGTCTGCCCGGCAGCGGCGGGATCCCGCTTCTGCTGCAGCTCCGCCGTGTGGAAGAGCGCGTCGTCCGCGAGGGCCGAGCGCGGGCAGGCATCGGCGAGCTTGCGGTAGCGCCGCATCGCCTCCTCGCGATCGTCCTGCAGATAGGAGATCTCGGAGACCTCGTGCCACGCCCGCCCGGCGTTGAAGAGCGCGCCGCAGCGATCGTCGCCGCGCAGCTTCTCCGCCCCGCGGTCGAGGCGCCGGATCACGTCCATCCAGTGGTGCCGGTAGGCCTTTCGCTTCTCGTCCTTGCGGAGCGCGAAGTAGTCGAGCCGGGCCTGCTGGTAGTCCTCCGCGACGCCTGCCAGGGCGGCGGCGGGCGGGGCGAGAAGCGCGAAGAGCAGGGAGAGGACGAGGGCACGCATGCTGGTACGCGACGCTCCCACAGGCGCTATCGGCCGGCAAAAAAGCGATAGCGGCGAGCCTGTGGGAAACGCCCGTCGTCCCCGGGCCGCGATCGGCCGCCCGGTAACCAGCGTGCCTCCCTCTCGTCTGGAGGGGCGAAGGAGCAAATAATCCTATGAGCAAGAACGCACTCTTCCTGGCCAGCACCCTGCTTCTCGCCGCCTGTGGCGGCGGCGGAACGCTCTCGCTCCGCCTCACCGACGCCCCGCCCGACACCGAGAACATGGAGTCGGTCTTCGTCACCATCGGTCGGGTGGAAGCCCACGTCGTCGACCACGACGAGAAGACCCACGACGACGACGCGATGGATCATGCCGCCGACGGCGACAAGAAGTGGCAGACCATCGCGCTGCCCGAGGGCGCCGCCGAGCGCACCTTCGATCTGCTCGCCCTCCAGAACGGCGTGAGCGCCTTCCTCGGCGAGGACGGGGTCGACGGCAAGGTCACGCAGATCCGCCTCTGGATCGACGAGGCCGGCCGCAACGAGGTGCTGATGAAGGACGGCGCCACCTGCGTGATGCAGGTCAAGGACGCCGACAAGCCGGTGAAGATCAACCATCCCTTCAAGGCGATCGCCGTCGACGGCGACGAGCGCGAGGTCACCATCGACATGGACGTGAAGGAGTCCGTGACGATGGAGGGCACGTGCGCCTACACCTTCAAGCCGGTGATCAAGATCAAGAAGGTGAAGTAGGCTTCGATCGACCGAACGATGCGCGAACGCCACCGGCCCAGCGGCTGGTGGCGTTCGTGTTCCTGCCCTCGCTCAGGCCTTGCGCGCCTTCTCCTGCAGCTCGGCGAGCAGCGCCAGCGCCTGCAGCGGCGTGGTCCTGTCGATCTCCACCGCCTGCAGCTGCTCGAGCAACGCGGCGATCCCGGGCGCGGGCCGCTCGGCCTTCGGCGCGAAGAGCGCGAGCTGATCCACCGACGCCTTGCGCGCCCTGCCCTTCCCGGCGAAGACGGCGCGGCCTTCCGGATCGAGCTCGTTCTTCTCGAGGTTGACCAGGATCTCCCGGGCCCGCCCCAGCACCTCCGCAGGCAGCCCCGCGAGCCGCGCCACCTCGATGCCGTAGGAGCGCGACGCGCCGCCGGCGATCAGCTTGCGCAGGAAGATCACCTTCCCGCCCTGCTCGCTCACCGCCACGGTGGCGTTCTTGACCCGGCTCTTCTCCCGCGCGAGCTCCACCAGCTCGTGGTAGTGCGTCGCGAAGAGCGTGCGGGCGCCGACGCGATCGTGCAGGTGCTCCGCCACCGCCCAGGCGATGGAGAGGCCGTCGAAGGTCGAGGTGCCGCGGCCGATCTCGTCGAGCACCACCAGCGATCGCGCGGTGGCGCCGTGGAGGATCGCGGCGGTCTCCACCATCTCCACCATGAAGGTCGACTGGCCCCGGGCGAGGTTGTCGCTGGCGCCGACGCGGCAGAAGATCCGGTCGACGAGGCCGATCCGCGCCCGGGCTGCGGGGACGAAGGAGCCCGCCTGTGCGAGCAGCGCGATCAGCGCCGCCTGCCGGAGCACGGTGCTCTTGCCGGCCATGTTGGGGCCGGTGATCACCACCACCTGGTGGCCCTCGCGATCGAGGTGGACGTCGTTGGGAACGAAGGCCTCGCCGGCCAGCGCCCGCTCCACCACCGGGTGGCGCCCCTCGACGATCTCGAGCACGTCGGAGTCGTCGACCTCGGGCCGCACGTAGCCCCAGTCGGCGGCGATGCGCGCCAGCGAGAGGAGCGTGTCGACGGTGGCGATCGCCGCTGCGGCCCGCTTGATCCCGCCTGCCTGGGAGAGGATCCGCTGGCGAAGTTCCTCGTAGAGCTCGATCTCGCGGGCGACCCGCTTCTCCTCGGCGGTGAGGACCTTCTCCTCGTAGGTCTTGAGCGCCTCGGTGACGAAACGCTCGGCGTTCACCGTGGTCTGCTTGCGGAGGTAGTCCGCCGGCACGAGATGGAGGTTGGAGCGGGTGATCTCGATGAAATAGCCGAAGACCTTGTTGAAGCGGACCTTGAGCGACGAGATCCCGGTGCGCTCCCGCTCCTCCGCCTCGAGGCGGGCGAGGAACTCCTTGCCGCTGGTGGAGAGATCGATGAGCTCGTCGAGGGCGGGGTCCCAGCCCTTCGCGAACATGCCGCCTTCGCGGGTGGTGACCGGCGGCTCGTCGGCGATGGCGCGGCGCAGATCGGCGGCGAGGGGGTCGAGGCCGGAGAGCTCGGGGACGAGGTCGTGGAGGAGCGGCGCGGTGCATCCGCCGAGCTGCTCCCGCAGCGCGGGGAGGCGCTCGAGCGAGAGGCCGAGGGCCCGCAGATCGCGGGCGTTGCCGGCGCGCAGCGAGAGCCGGCCGAGGATGCGCTCGAGATCGGAGAGTTCCTTGAGCAGGCCCGAGAGCTCTTCGCGAAGCACGCCGCGGCCGGCGAGTTCCTCCACCGCGTCGTGGCGGGCGCGGATCGCTTCGAGGTCGAGGAGCGGGTAGAGGATCCAGCGCGAGAGGGTGCGGCCGCCCATCGGCGTGAGGGTCTTGTCGAGGAGGCCGAGCAGCGAGCCCTTCTTCTTGCCGCCCTGCAGGCCCCGCGCGATCTCGAGGTTGTTCACCGTGGCCTCGTCGAGGACGAGGTGCCCTTCCGGATGGAAGACGGTGATCCGATCGACGTGGGCGGCGGTGGTGCCGCGCTGGGTGTCGCCGAGGTAGGCGAGCGCCGCGCCCGCTGCGGCGGTGGCTGCCGGCAGCGGCGTGAGGCCGAAGCCGTCGAGGCTGGCAACGCCGAGCTGCCGCTTGATCCGCTCCTCGGCCCTGCGGGGATCGAAGGCGCTCTCGTCGGGGTGGTCGTGGACGAAGGCCGTGGCGCAGGCGCTGCGCAGCGCCTCCTCGAGGCCGCTGCCGGGAGGCACGATCACCTCCCGCGGCGCGGCGCGGCCGAGCTCGTCGAGGAGGAGCTTGCGATCGCCCACCTCCGCCGCCCGGAACTCGCCGGTGGAGGCGTCGAGGAGCGCGAAGCCGAAGCGATCCTCCAGCGGCACCACCGCAGCGAGGAAGTGGTCGGCGTGGGCGTCGAGGATCTGCTCGTCGAGGACCATGCCGGGCGTGACCAGCTGGGTCACCTCGCGGCGGACCAGGGTCTTCGCCGTGGCGGCGTCCTCCACCTGCTCGCAGATCGCGACCTTGAATCCCTGCTCGATCAGCTTGGCGATGTAGCCCCTGGCGGCGTGGTAGGGGAAGCCGCACATCGGCACCGGGTTGTCGCCCTTGGAGCGCGAGGTGAGCACGATGCCGAGGGCCTGCGAGGCCTGCACCGCGTCCTCGAAGAACATCTCGTAGAAGTCGCCGAGCCGGAAGAAGAGGATGGCGTCCTGGTGCTGCGCCTTCGTCTCCAGGTACTGGCGCATCAGCGGGGTGACGCCGTCGAAGGCGATCTCGGGCGGGGCTGCGGGCTGGGTGCTCATCGGGCGCGCAGCCTACCCGATCCCGGCGCCCTGCCGAAGGCCCTCTCGCCTGCCCGGCCTCCCGGCGGCCGATCCGGCGAATGCGTGCACCGGTACCGGGCCGGTGCTACCTAGGGAGCGTGCGTGTCCCCGTCTTCCGCGACGCCTTCCGCGACCTGAACCGCCTCCGGCAGATCGCCGCCGTGGTGGTGCGCCACGGCTTCGGCGAGTTCCTCGACAGGAGCCGCGCCTGGGAGTCGCTCGGGAAGAAGGTGGAGGTACCCGCCGATCCGGCGGTGGCCTCCAAGGCGACCGCCGCCCGTTTCCGCGACATGCTCGCCGAGCTGGGGCCGACCTTCGTCAAGCTGGGCCAGGTGCTCTCCACCAGGCCGGACCTCCTCCCCGCCACCTGGGTGGACGAGCTGCGCTCGCTGCAGGACCGGGTGCCGCCGGTGGGGATCGAGGCGATCCGCGCGGAGATCGAGGCCTCCCTGGGCAGGCCCGTCGCCGCGAGCTTCTCGTGGATCGAGGAGAAGCCCCTGGCCTCCGCCTCGATCGCGCAGGTGCACCGGGCGCGGACCGCCTCTGGCGAGCTGGTGGTGGTGAAGGTGCAGCGGCCGGCGATCGAGGAGAAGATCCGCTCCGACGTCGCCATCCTCTACTACTTCGCGCAGCTCCTCGAGGCGGTGGTGGAGGAGACCGGCCTCTACGGCCCGGTGGGGATCGTCGAGGAGTTCGAGCGATCGCTCTCGGAGGAGCTCGACTTCGTCCACGAGGCGGAGAACGTCCGCGCCTTCTGGGAGCGTGCCGCGGAAAGGCCGGGCCTGCGGGTGCCGCAGGTCCACGACGAGCTCTCGGGGCGGCGGGTCCTCACCCTCGAATACCTCGAGGGCCCGAAGATCACCGAGGCCTGCCCGCCCCACGAGCCGAAGAAGCTGGCGCGGACGCTGATCGAGTCGGGCTTCCGGCTCCTCTTCGAGGAGGGGATCTTCCACGGCGATCCGCACCCGGGGAACCTGCTCGTCCTCGAAGACGGCAGGATCGGCGTCCTCGACTTCGGGCTGGTGGGGCGGCTCACCCCGCAGATGCAGGAGACGATCGTCCTGCTCGTGATCGCGGTGGCGCTGCGGGACGCGGACTCCGCGGCGCGGCTCATCTACCGGGTGGGCCTTCCCGATCAGCGCACGAACCTCGCCGCCTTCCGGGCCGACATCGACGGGATCCTGCGCCGCTACCTCGGGCGATCGCTCAAGGAGGTGCCCTCGGCGCAGGTGATGCGGGAGCTCCTCGATCTCACGGTCCGCTACCACATCCGGATCCCGAAGGACTACGCGCTCCTCGCCAAGGCGGTGATGACCACCGAGGGGATCGTCCGGGCGCTCGATCCGGAGCTCGACCTCCTCACCTTCGGCGTGCCCTACGCCCGGGAGCTGCTCCAGGGGCGCTTCGACCCGGCGGCGTTGCTGGGAATGGGCACGCCGATGAAGTCGATGCTGCGCCTCTCGACGGTGCTGCAGGACGTACCCACCCAGCTCTCGCAGATCCTCCTCGATCTCGAAGGGGGCAAGTTCACGGTGCAGGCCCGCTCGCCGGAGGTGCAGCGGATCGAGGGCGCCATCCGCGGGATGGGCGTCACCGTCTTCCTCGGCCTGATCGCATCGGCGCTGGTGATCGGCGCGTTCTTCTCGCTGGCGCGGATCGACTGGCTGGTGGGCGGGCGCATCCCCTTCGCGGTGATCGTCGCTGCGGTGGGGCTCCTCGGCGCCGGTGCGCTCTTCTGGGCGGCCTTGAGCTGGTCGGCGATGCAGGGGCGCTTCCGCAAGATCCGCCTCTCCCGCTGGCTGGGGCGCGGGCGGGGCCGGATCGGGCGGCGCTGAAAGCGGGAAAGGCGCGCTCGCCCATTGCGCCGCGCCACCCACTCGTCGTAGGAGGCGCCATGGCCTGTGTCTGCGGAAACGAAGGAAGCTACGAGACCTGCTGCGCCCCCTACCACCGGGGCGAGGCGCTGCCCCCCACCGCCGAAGCGCTGATGCGCTCGCGCTACAGCGCGTACGTGAAGGGGGAGATCGACTACATCCTCCAGACCCACGATCCGGAGACCCGCGAGGTGGCGGATCGCGAGGAGATCGAGCGCTGGTCCCGCGAGGCCGACTGGAAGGGCCTCGAGATCCACCGGGCCAGCGGCGGCCCCGGCGACGAGAAGGGCGAGGTGGAGTTCACCGCCAGCTGGCGCGAGGCGGGCCGGGATCGCACCCACCGCGAGTGCTCGCACTTCCGGCCCGGCGAGGGCGGCGGCTGGAATTACGTGAGCGGCCACCAGGTGCAGGTGCCGGTGGTGGCTGGTCCGAAGACCGGCCGCAACGATCCCTGCCCCTGCGGCAGCGGCAAGAAGTTCAAGAAGTGCTGCGCCGCCTGATCCAGCCCCTGGCCCGTGGCGCCTCTCACCACCGGTACGCATACCGGCGGTGAGAGGCCTCCTCGCCTTCAGCTGCCGGCGGCGCGGAAGATCCAGGGGTAGCTGACCACCACCTCCCCGCCGCCCTTCGGCGCCGGGAAGCGCCAGCGCTGGATCCTGCCGACGATGCAGCTGCCGACGGCGCCGTCCCCCACCGAGTCCTCGGTGACGTGGGCCACCGAGACCCCGCCGGTGCCGTCGATGGTGAAGAGCACCGCCACCTTGCCCTGGAGCGAAGGGTCGCGCTGGAGCGCCTGCTCGTAGCAGTGGCGGATCTGCGCCCACTTCGACCGGATCACCCTGCCGATCACCTCCTTGTCGAGGCCGCCGACCACCCGGGTCTCGCCGGGGAGGATCCGGGTCGGCATCTTGCCGCCGGCGCCGAGCTCGAGGCCGCCGCCGCCCGGCCCGTTGCCGAGGGCACCGGTGCCGATGCCGCCGAGGTGCAGGCCGTCGCCACCGCCGCCGGGGCCCACGCCTCTGGAGCCGAGGGCGCCGACGCCGTGGGCATCGCCGAGCCCGTGGCCGCCCTGGAGCCCACCGAGGGCCTCGTTGATCCCCTGCCCGAGGCCGCTGCCGGAGAAGAGCTCGCCGCTGGCGGCGCCGGCGCCGTCGAGGAAGCGGAGGATGCCGCTTTGCAGCGCGAGCGCACGGTCCCGCTCCCGCTTGCGGCCCGGGTGCCGGGAGCGGGCCTTCGGCTCGACCTCCTTCACGTCGAAGCGGCCGATCCGCCCCTCCTCCGCCGGCGCCTTTGGGGCCGCCGGGCGGGCGAAGTCGGGTTTCGGCAGCGGCTCCTCCTGCTTCGGCAGGTAGACGACCTGCCGCCGTCCCTCGGCGAAGAGCGCGTCACCGAGCGCCACCTCGCCCCGCGGCGTGACGCCGATGGCGGCGAGGAGGAAGCCCGCCCCCATCGCCGAGAAGGAGAGCGCCCGGGCCCAGGCCAGGTCCACGGCGCCACCGCTGCGACCGCTGCGCTCCACCGCGGCGCCGAGCCGCAGGGAGATCGCGAGGGGGCCGATCCGGATCACCCCCTGCCCCGCTTCGCCGAGGAGAAGCGGCCCGGCGCAGGCGCTGCCCACGCCGTCGCTCCAGGCCTCGAGCCTGCCGCCAGGCGGGGCGACCAGCTCGACGCCGCCGGCGACCCTGCGGGCCACCACGTGGCGCCCCTCCACCGGTGCGGCGATGGTGCAGCCGGGCAGGTCGCCGACGCTCACCTCTGCATCGGCGGCATGCACCGCCTCGAGGAGCTGGTCACCCCACCCGACGGCGATCTCCAGCACCACCCGCCCGCCTGCAGGCACGGCGCTGCCCTCGCCAAACCAGAAGCTGGCTGCGTCCCTGCCCCGCTCGCCACCACGTGGCGCGATCGTCTCGTTCATGGATCCTCCGGAAGGCACGCCGCCCAGCGAGGGCGCGCACCGGCGCAAGACGGCGGCCCCTCGAGGGCCCCCTTCGATTTCTCGTCTGCGCTGCTCCGGAGCAGCGGGCGGCGGCGCTCCCACCACCCGATCGATCGGACAACCACCAGCGGATGGAGGTTCCCCGCCCAGGAACGAGAAAACCCCGGCTGCACGGGGCAACCGGGGCTTTCTCGTTCACCGGCCTTTCGGCCGGCGGATCAGAACGTGTACTTCACGCGGGGGGCGACGGAGAGCCCCATCGCCTCGGTGCCGAGGAACATGCGGCCGGCGATGTCGAGGCCGAGCGAGAAGTGGTCGAACTGGGTCGCCCACTCCGCACCGAGACCGGCGCCGACCAGCGGCACCGGGCCGTCCTTGCCCGCGAAGGCAACCGGCTCGAGGAAGCCCACGCCGCCGAGGAGGCGACCGGTGAGCATCAGCCGGGGCGCGACCTGGTAACCGTAGAGGGCAGAAGCCTCGATCAGGTGCGCGCTCCAGTTGTTCGACAGGACCGTCGCCGCCCCGGTCTCCGGGTCGATGGTGCTGTCCTGGCAGGGAACCGCCGCCGCCTCGTTGTAGAGGTCGCCGAAACACGAGCCGGCAGAGGTGCCGATCGCGTAGCCAGCGCCCAGCGAGAAGAGGTGGTCACCCTGGGCATAGAGGTCGTAACCGGCGCCCAGGTGGAAGTACACCTGTGCGTCGGACGGGCTCTTGCCATTGCCCCCCATGGTGAAGAAGGCGCCGAGGTCGGTCTCCGTGAAGAAGCCGCGGCGGATCTGGGTGGGAACACCCTGCATCGGAGTGGCCGCCTGGGCCACCGCGGGCACGAGGACCGCGATGGCGAGGGCGACGGAAAGAAGAGGCCGGAGAAGCTTCATGGCTGTCGTCGTTGCCTTCACGAAAGGGGGACGGGATTACTCACCGGCAGCGCGGAACACCCAGGGATACGTCACGATCACCTGGCCGCCGCCCTTCGGCTCCGGGAACTTCCAACGACGGATGCGCTGGGCCATGCACCGCGAAACCGCGCCGTTGCTGCCGACGCTGTCCTCGGTCACGGATGCATCCGCCACACCGCCAGAGCCGTCGATGGTGAACATCACCGAAACCTTGCCCTGGAGGTTGGGATCCTTCTGCAGCTCGCGCTCGTAGCAGTACTTGATCTCGTTCCAGTGGCGACGAATCACCTTGCCGATGACCTCCTTGGAGAGGCCGCCGACGACGGTGGTCTTGCCCGGAATGATGCGGGTCGAGCCCTTGCCCTTGCCGCCGAGATCGATCGAGCCGTAACCGCCACGGCCGCGACCGCCACCCTTGGTGCCCAGGCCGCCGAGGCCGAGGCCGGTACCGCCGCCACCGGGGCCGGTGCCACGGGAACCGAGGCCGCCGACGCCGTGGGCGTCACCCATGCCGGCGCCGCCCTGGAGGCCACCGAGCGCGTTGTTGATGCCGGTGCCGAGGCCGCCGGGACCGAAGACGTTCGACGCGGCGCCGTCGTCGGGGCCCATGGCGCCGAGGAGGCCGGCGGAGAGCACCTTCTTGCGGTCCTCTTCGCGCTTGTTCGCGTCGACCTTGGGGGCGCCCTTCTTCGAAGGATCGGCGTCTTCCTTCTTCGCCTCCTTCTTGCCGAACTTGCCCTCGTCGTCCTTGGCCTTGGCGCCTTCCTTGAGGCCCGAGAGGTCGAGCTTCTTCTTCTGGGGCTCGGGCGCCTTGAGGATGAGCTTCGTGAACCGGTTCTGGTTCTTGAAGAGGTCCTCGGCGAGGAGCTCACCGGCAGGCGGCGTGACCAGCATCGCGGCGAGGATCACCGCGTGGATCATCACCGAGACCGAGAGCACCTTGGTGAAGTAGAGGTCGATGCCCTCGAAGAAGCCGGACTTCATCCGCGCCGCGGGCTTGGTGAAGCGCACCACGAACTCGATGGTGCCGACCTTCATCCGCGCCCGGTCGTTGAGACCGATGCTCGCGCTGGAACCGGCGTTCTCGTCCTTGCCACCGCGGCGCACCACGATCTGGCCGCCGTTGGGGGCGGTCAGGTTGGCGCTGTCGCCGGAGATGGTGGCGAGGACGTGGTTCTCGACGCCCTCGGCGTAGACCTGGAAGTTGTTGCCCTGGGCGCCGCCGATCTTGACCGACCCGCCTTCGAACTGGGTCGCCTCGATGATGGCGTCGCCCCAGATCAGGGCGACCTCGAGCGCCCGGTTGCCGCTGGTCGGCCGGAGCTCATCGGGAAGCTCTTCGTAGAAGAGCGAAGCGGCGCTGCGGCCCTTCAACCCACCGAGAAGGGAACGCTTGCCGTCACCACCTGCTGCCTTCTTCAACTCGATCATCTAGCCCCTCGCGGCCTGCGGCGCGCCTCGACTCGCGCGCGGCCAAACGGCTTGACCAAGGCTCGTGGCGCGCCGGGCGCCGTCGAACCTCAGAGGTTGTCTACGCTCTTCTGCAGCTCGGGAAGGAAGTTCTCCCGCATCTGGATCAGGGACGAGAACGACGTCCTCTTACGGGCCATGCCGTACGTACCCTCGGGCTTGGTGAGCTCACCTTCGAGGGTCACGTCGTTGAAGTCGACGACCGTCTTCTTCTTGTAGACGACCTTGTCGGCTTCCTGGATGACCGTGTCCTGGGCCTGGGCGACGCCGCCGACCGCGAGAATGCCCGTCGCCAGAAGTGCCGCAACCACGAACCGCTTCATCGCTTCCTCCACTGCGCCATACCGTGCTGCCAGCAGGCAGCAGGGCCGGTGGACCGAACCAGCCACCGGTCACCGCCCGCTTCGACAACGGAACGGCGCCGGGAGTTCCGAGCTCCTCGACGAGCCGGGAACCGCAAAAAACACCCTTGTTTGGGTCAGGTGGGCAGTCTACCTGCCCACCGACCTGCTGCCAACCCCTACCCCCGCGCACCGCGGCGGCAGGGGCTGTGATCACTCTGCGGGAGCCGGGGCGGGGGCCTCGGTGGCCTCCGCTTCCGCATCCGCGTCGGCTGCGGCGTCGCCTTCCAGGGCGGCATCGCCCTCTTCCGGCATCGCCTCGCCCTGGGGCATCTCCTCGCCTTCGGGAGCCTGCTCGACGCCCTCGAGGAAGTCGGTGTTGCCGGCGTCCTCGCTGTCGCCACCGGTGCGGAGCTTCGGCTCCTCCGGCTCGGGCTCCGCGGCCTGCTGCGCAGCGGCGCCTGCCTGGATCTTCATGTCGATCACCTGGAGGCGCTGCTGTGCCGTCTCACGACGCGGGAGGTCCCCGGGGAGCGACAGGTAGCTCTGGAAGAGCTGCTTGGACTTGTTCAGATCCTTGAGGGGCCCGTAGTAGAGCTCGGCCATGCCGAAGACTGCCTCGGGGTGGTTGCCCCGGAGCTGCGTCACCTTCTCGAAGGACTTCACCGCCTCGGGGGCCTTCTTGAGGCCGGTGAGGGCGAAGCCGTCCATCAGATGGACTTCGTAGTTGTTCGGCTCGAGCTCCGCCGCCTTGATGAAGGAGGTGTGGGCCGCCTTGTAGTCGCGGAAGGCCAGGGCCACCGCGCCGACGTTCATGTTGCAGCTGTAGCAGGCCGGATCGAGCTCCACTGCCTTCTGGAACTGGCCCAGGGCCTTGCGGCGATCGTCGCTCTGGAGCGAGATCATGCCCAGGTTGTTCCACACGCCGGCGTCCTTCTCGTCGAGCTTCTTGGCTTCGACGAGAACGAACTCCGAGAGGCGGTAGTTGCCCTGGTCGTAGTAGACCAGGCCGAGGTTCTTGTAGGCCTCGGGGTTCTTCGGCGTGCGCGACAGCAGCTTGCGGAGCGCACCGACGGCCTCGTCGTAGCGCTTCTGCAACCGGTAGACGACGGCGACGTTGTTCAGGTAGTCGACGTCGAACTCGTCCGCCTTCAGCGCCTCCTCGTAGAGCTTCGCCGCGTCGGCGAGGCCGCCCCGCTGCCGGAGAACCCGGCCGAGGTTGAGGATCGCGCCCTTGTGCTGCGGGTTCGCCTGCAGCGCGCTGCGGTAGGACTGCTCCGCGCCGCCGAGATCGCCCTTCTCCTCGGCGATGATGCCGAGGTTGTAGTGGGCGTTGGCGAGGGAGGCGTCCTTGCCCGCTGCCTTCGCAAAGGCATCGCGGGCCGCGTCCCAGTTCTTCTCGTTCATCGCCGCCACGCCCTTGGTGAAGAGCTCCTCAGCGGTCTCTTCCTTGGGCTTGACGATCTCCGTCACCTTGGGCTTCGGCGGCGGAGCGCTGGCGCAGGCGGCTGCCAGCGAACCGGCGAGAACGGCCAGGAGAATCTTGCTCGTACGCATGTTGGTCGGTCCCGTGGGGCGGGCGCGTCTCCACGCCCGCCCTCGATACGCTCGGTTACTTGGCAGCGGCCTCGTCGAGAATCAGCGTTCCGCTCTTCTTTTCCGGAGCGGGCGCCGCCTTCTCGTCGGCCGGCTTCTCCTCCGCCTTGGCGGCGTCAGCCACGGGCTGCGCCTCGGCGGGCTTCTCCGCATCGGCCTGCACGGTCTTCTTGTCGAAGGCCGAGCCGAAGGTGGCATCCAGGCTGGTGGCAGCCGGAGCGCCGGAGAAGAACTCGGAGCCGGTGAAGCTCACCTGGCGGATCTCGCCGTACTCGCCCGGCTTGAACCGGTTGAGGGCGTCCTGCGATGCGAGCGTGAACTCGTTGTAGACGTTCAGCTCGTAGGACTTGGCGAGGGCCTTCTCGTAGGCCTCGATGGCCTTCTCTTCCAGTGGGAAGGCGCGGTTCTCGAGCTCGCTCCGGTACATCATGAGCTGCTCGTCGTCCAGGCCCACCGGATCCGGCGAGTCGAGGAAGTTCCGGGCGAAGTCCTGGTACATCATGCCGATGCGGGTCAGGGCTGCGATACCCCAGTCGCCGGAGCCCACCGCGAGGACGTCGGCGTAGGCCTTCTCCATCTCGGGCGTGGTCTTCACCTTCGCCTGGAGCTGCTTCTTCAGCGTGCGGACGTTGTCGAACTTGACGTTCACGTACGCCTTCCACTTCGGCTCGAGCATCACGAAGAGCGAGTGGGCGTAGGCGTCGATGTAGTCGATGTTCTTCTTGTCCTTGGCCGAGATCTTCGGGAACTCCTTCGCGCAGACCTCGAGGACCTTCGCCGCCTCGCCGGCCTTGCCCAGCTTCTGGAGGGCGAGGGCCTGCTTGTAGCGGGCGTAGAAGACGGTGCCTGCAGACGCGGACTTCTCGTAGTTCCTGACGAACTCGCCGAAGGCAGCCTCCGCCTTGCTCCAATCCTTCGACTTCTCCCGGATGAGGGCGATGTTGAAGGCCAGGGTCTCGGCGGGGATGCCGTCCTTCATCTTGGCGTAGCGCTCGATGTACTCGCGGTAGAGCGCGATCGCCTCGTCGTAGCGGCCCAGACCCTCGGTCCAGAGCGCCGCGTTGTAGAGGGCGTCGGACGCGCGGCGGGCCTCTTCGGCCTTGGCCTTGATCACGTCCTCGGGCTTCTTGAGGTTCGGCTTCTTGTCGCCTTCCCTGGCGCGGATGCCGACCGACTCCTCCCACTCGTAGGCGTAGCGCTTGTAGTACGCGGCGGCCTTGGTGAAGTCGGCGGTGCGCTCGTAGAAGCCGGCGAGGGTCAGCATCGCCGGGGCCTTGTGCTCGCTGGTCGCGTACTCGGTGAGGATCTGCTCACCGACCTCGATACCGCGGTCGAGCTCCTTGGCCTCCTCGAAGATGATCATCGCGTAGCGGAGGGCCTGCGCTGCGTACTGCGACTTCGGGAATTCCTTCACGAAGTCCTTGAACATGTTGGCCGCTTCCGCCTTCTTGCCGTCCTTCTTGTAGACCACGAGGTCGATGTACTTGTACTGCGACCCTTCCATGATCTTCGCGAGCTCGGTGGTCCACTTCTGGCCAGGGCGGGCGAGCTTCTTGTTCTCGTAGAACGCGCGGGACAGGCGGGCCAGGTCGTACCACTCCTCCTTCACCTCGAGGATGTTCAAGGAGAGGTCGGCGGCCTTCTGCGCCTGGGGATCGGTCGGCCACTTCAGGATGATGTCGCCGAACCGGTTGGCGGCCTCGGTGAAGTGCTTGCGATCGTAGTAGATGAACGCGGACTTGTAGCGGACGTTGATCTCGTCGCTGTCCGGGATGCGGTCATCCTTGGCGGCGATCTCGGCGTACCGGTCGCACGCCGCGATCATCTTCTGCTCCCACTTCGGGATGGCCTCTTCCTTGACGTCCTTGGAGATCGTCGAGGCGCTCACCCGCTTGGTGGTCTTCGCGCGACCCTTGCTCTTGTTCTCGTCGACCTTCTGGTTGTCGGCGAGCTTCGACCGCTCGAGCTCACCCTTGTCGATGGCGATGAGCTTCTCGTAGGCGAGCAGGGCGTTGTACGCGGCGGTCTTGCTGTAGGAGCCTGCAGGATCCTTGGCGTAGGTCAGCTCGTACTGCTCGGCTGCGTCTTCCCACTCCTCCAGGGTCCAGAGGATTTCCGCGTAGTAGTAGCGGAGGTTGTAGGCGTAGTCCGAGTCGGCGAACGAGTCGAGGTAGTCCTTGTAGATGCCGGCGGCGAGACGATAGGTCTTCACTTCCTTCGTCTTCTGCGCCTCCTGGTGGTAGTCGGTCACCAGCTCGCGCATCGCGCCTTCGGTCAGGTCGTACGCCGAGGCGATCGCCGCCTTGTTGTTGGCGTTGGCAACGGCCCAGGCGGAGCCCGGCTTGTAGTTGCCGACCAGGACCTTCATCTGCTCGACGACCTTGTCGCGCTCGCGCATGTCCTCGTACGAGCGAACGATGTTCGACTGGTACTCGGGGGCGCGCGGGTCGTTCGGCTCCTCGTCGATGAGGAGCGCGTAGGTGTCGATCGCGAGGTCGGACCGCTTGTCGCCGAAGTACTTGCCGGCGAGGCGCGACATGTAGTCGCGGGCCTTCTCACGCGAGGTGACGCTCTTGTAGTAGATGTTCGCCTTCTGCACCTCGCCCAGCTGGGACCAGGTGAGGACCATGTCGCGGAGCGCTTCCCACTTCAGCGCCACCTCGTTCTTGGTCTTGGCTGCCTCGGAGCGGGTCACCACCTCCTGCAGCTTCTTCAGCGAGCCCTCGTAGTCACCCGCGTTGAAGGAGCACCAGGAGAGCTTGTAGAGCGCGAAGTTGTAGATGCGCGGCTCGTTGACGCTGGCCTGGAGCGCCTTCTCGTAGGCGGCCTCCGCCTTCGCCAGCTCGTTGGCGGCGAAATAGTGCTCACCCATGGCGACGTAGGCGTCGCCGGCGAACTGCGAGTTCGGGTACTGGGTGACCAGGTCGCGGTAGCGCGCGATCGAGCCGTTCTTGTCGCCCTTCTCGTAGAGGTTCACGGCGAGGGCGAAGAGCACCTCGTCCTTGCGCATGTACGTGGGCGAGTCCTTGAGGATCTGCTCGTAGAGGCGCAGGGCCTCCGCGCGGTAGAGCTCGGACTGGTGGTTGTTGATCTTGGGCTCGGCGCCGCAGGCATCGAGGCCCTTCGCGTCCTGGCACTCGCGGAAGCTCACCAGCTTCTTGTCGAGCTCGCCCCACTCCTGGAAGTAGTAGTACTTCGACTTCTCGATCCAGAACTCGGCGAGCTGGAAGAGCGCGTCGCTCTTCTGCGGACCGGGCTGCAGGCGGGCGATGATCGCCTTGAGCTGCTCGATCGCTTCGTCGCGCTTTCGGTCCGCCTCGGCGGTCCGCTTGCTCTCCTCGAGCTGCGGCCTGCCGCCGGTGAACTCGGCGGGACCGGTGCGCTCCTGCTCGGCGGGCGCCTCTGCCTTGGCGGCATCCGCATTCTTGCCGCCGCCCTTGTTCGCCTGGGCAGCGGGGGCCGCACCGGCAACGCCGGGACCGCCGATGGAGACGAGGCTGGCGGCAACCGCCAGCACACGGAACATGGACTTCATCTAAATCCTCCAGGACCCGCGCACCCCACGGGGTGCGCGGGCGCCAGGGACGGAAAGGAACCGAGGCCTAAGGGGAAGGACTACTCCTGCTCCGGCTGGGCGCAGGCGTTCTTCAGCGTGAACTGGTAGTAGCCGATCTCGTCGAGCCAGAACTCGTTCTGGAAATTCCAGTACTCGTAGTCCTCGGCAGGAATCACCGGCCGCTCCAGCGTCTGCGACGCCAGGCGCGCCTCGAACTCGGCGCCCCGCTCGAGCCGCTCCTTCTCTGCCTTGGCCGTCTCGAACTTGATGATCTCGGCCTGTGCGTCGAAGTGGCGGATGGTCGCGACGGCGTCCTCGAGGCGGGCGCGGATGAACTTGCCGGCGACGTTCTCGAGGATGTTCTTCTGCTGGTCGATGACCTGGATCATCTCGGCCTGCAGCGCCGAGTTCTTCAGCGGGCCGCTGGCCATCAGCTTCGACTTCTCGCTCTCCAGCTGGTTGATGTAGCGCTGGAAGCCGGAGACGCGCTTGTTGCCCGCGAGGTAGTTGTAGACCGCGCGGGGCAGCTTGGTGCGCTGCGAAGCCTGGGAGATGAGGCCCCAGTAGTAGGCGAACTCACGACCCTCGTCCAGGAGCGGCTGCACCCGGGCCGGCACGGTCGTGTAGTTCTGCGTGTACTTGCCGAGGGCGTCCTTCGCCTCGTCGTACAGGCAGGCCGTGTAGTAGATGGTCGACTTCAGCGTCCACGACTCGGGAGCGAAGGCGCCCTCGAACTGCGGCGCGTGGAGCGCCTGCAGGGTGCCGAGCGCCCCGCCGTAGTCGTCGTTGAAGAAGCGGGCCCAGCCGTTCTCGAAGAGCGCCTGATCCCAGTGCGGCGAGAAGCGCGGCACCGCCTCGTAGAACTTCACCGCGTTGGCGTAGTCACCGAGACCGTAGTAGGTCCGGGCCATGCCGAGGCGCGAGAGGTCGCGGAGGTCGTTGAGCTCGAGGTAGGTGAGCTTGAGGCTGTTCTGCAGCGAGAGGACCTCGTTGAAGTAGCCGAGCGCCTCCTGCGAGGCACCCTCGAGGTTCCCGCCCTGCTGCCCCTTGGCGATCGACACGATGCCGAGGAGGTAGCGGGCCCGCGCGTAGTAGGAGTTCTCCGGGGGAACCACCCCGAGGAACGCCTCGGCGTCCTCGAGACGGCCTGCACGGTACGAGACCATGCCGACCATGTAGTTCACCTTCTGGAGGTACTCCGGCCGCAGCCGCTGGAACTCGTCGTTGTACTCCTTGTCGAAGAGCGACGGGACGAAGAGGTCGTCGTCCAGCGCCTCGGAGACATCGACGATCCCCTCGACGGCCTGCACGTAGTGCGGGTGCGCGGGACCTTCCTTGAGGATGTTCGCGTAGGTGTAGAGCGCGCTCTGGTAGAGGCCCATCTTCTCGAGCGTCTGCCCGAGGTAGAACTCCGCCTTCGCCCGCTCCGCGGTGGCGCCACTCTGCGCGATGAAATCGTGCATGTAGGCGGCGGCGCGGTCGAACTGGCCCGCGTTGTAGGCCTGGATGGCGGGCGTGAGGTCCGCCTGCGCGATGGCGATGCTCGGCACCGCCAAAGCCGCAGCGACGAGCACGCCGCACAGGGTCTTGCTGATGTTGCGCATCATCTCAGTGCAGTCCCCGAAAGCTTAGAAGGTGTACGAGACGCCGCCGTACACGCCGACGTTGTTGAGCACGTCGGAGGACGGCTCTTCGATCAGGCGCTTGGCGAGGTTGACGTCGCCGCTCTGCTGGAAGTCCGCGTCGGCGCACGAGGCGTTGACGGCAGACTTACCGCCGTGGAGCGCGGTGAGGTCCTCGAGGTTGCAGCCGTTGATGGCGTCGACCTTCGCCGTGTAGACGAGGTCCTTCACCTCGAGCCGCACCAGGAAGTTCTCGTTCAGCCGGACGCGGAAGCCCGCACCCACCTGGCCGACGAACTTCATGCCGGTGTCGCCGAACGTGGCGCCGTTGTCGCCGCTGGCACCCTGGAGCTGGATCTGGGTGCCGCCGACGCCGGCGCCGGCGCTGAGCACCAGGCCGAAGCTGGCAAGCGAGCCTTCGTAGAAGGCGAACTTGCCGTAGATCGGGGTGACCTCGAAGCCGCCGGTCGCAGCCCACAGCAGCGTGAGCGCGGTGGCGGCCTGCGGGGCCTGGCGACCGGTGTTGATGAGCTCTTCGGTGAACGCGGTCTGCTCGCTCACGTAGAAGTACATGCCCTGTGCCTGCAGCGCGAAGTTCTCGTGCAGGTGGTACAGGTACTGGGCGCCGGCGCCGAGGTGCGAGGTGAACTTGGAGTTCAGCTGCGCGATGGCGGGATAGAGCACGACCTCGTGCTTGCCACCGTCGGAGACGCTCTTGCGCTGCACGGTGTGCAGACGCAGGTTCTCCGAATCCACGGTATCCGCGACGCCCTCGAAGCTACCGAGGGTCGTTGCACCGGCAGGCTCCGCCTGGGTGGCGGTGTCCTGCGCGAGCGCGACGGAGGGGAGCGCCGTGGCCAGAAGCCCGGCGAGAATACGATTCGCGTGAGTCTTCATCGGATGGGCAGCTCGCTTAGAAGACGACGGAGGCGCCGACGTTGAACATGAGGACGTTGGTGATGCCCTGCTCGAGCTTGCCGGCCTGGGGATCGGCCCCGGGCTGCTCGCGCTCGGCTTCCTGCAGGACGATGCCGGTGCGGTACTCGTCGGGATGGACGATGTCGAACATCTCGAGCCGCAGCAGCACGGCGTCGCTGATGAAGAACCGGAAGCCACCACCGGCGGAGGCCGCCCAGGTCGCCTTCGATTCCTCGAGGTAGCCCCGGCACTCGGCGCCGCGGCTGCCCGAGTCAGTCGCGCCGTTCTGGCAGTAGGCGATCGACTCGCGCTTCAGCCCGACGGCGCCACCGCCTGCGGTCAGGTACGCCTGGAAGTGGATCGGCAGCTCGGTCACGAGATTGAGCTTGCCGTAGATGGGGGTCCAGCGCGGCATCAGCAGCGCCTGCCACTCCATCGTCCACATGTCCTGGAAGTCGTCGACCTTCAGGTTGGTGTTGCCCGAGGCGAACGGGTCGTTCTCGTAGATCTTGGGACGCGCCTGATCACCGACGTCGGTGATGGAGCCGAGCGCGAAGCCCGGCCGCAGCTCGAGTGCCCAGGCCTCCGAGAAGTTGTAGGCCAGACCCAACTGGAAGTTCGTGTGGCTGGTCAGCCGGTTGGTCAGGGTGAACCCGACCGTCGGCGTGACCTCGAACTTCTGCCAGGTGGTGTGCTTGCGGTTGCGGACGACCACGCGCTCCACCACGTCTTCGGCCCGGGCAAAGTCCGGGGCGAGTACCGCAGCGACGAGGAGGGTGGCCAGGATTGTGAGCAGGCTCCGGTTCACAAGTCTTTCCATGGAGAGTTGTTGCTTGCCTCGCGCCTAAGTCACTGGCACATCGAAACGTCGGTTCCCACGTCGACGTCGTAACAGACCTCGACCGTGTGGAGCGGATCGGGTATCGACCGACCGCTGAAGCGGACCACGTTGCGTTGGGTTCCGCCCGAGCAAATCACATGCTCCCACCCTTCTGGAAGCCCCCTCGCTACATTCCGTGAACAAAGTCCGCGAATGCAGTCCGGAAAGGCGGCCGAGCAGGGTGCGGCATCGTTGCACGAAACGGCATCGTTTGGCACTACCACTACGTCGATCGTGTGCTGGATCGGCATCCGACCCAGTGGAAAATCGCTGCGGAGGCCCGACGAGCCCAGTCCGAGCTCGGAAAGTCCCGCCGAATAATCGTCCGCGCAGATGCTGACCGCTGCCCCGCCGCTCGCCTCGGCGAGCGCGACGTAGCGCGGCGCATGGAAGGCGCACTCGGCTCCCGCTGCGCCTGCCGCGCCGTCGACGCGGCAGGGAACGGCGCTGTCGCTGGTGCAGCCGATGTAGTCACGGCCGGTGTCGTCCGGAAAATCCAACACGTCCCTTTCCGTCGCGACGATGGCACCAATCCGGACGGACGCGTCGTTGCCGAAGCCTTTCAAGCCTCGAAAGAAGCGACCGAAATACGCCACCGAGCCCCAGGTCGGAGAATCCTCGCACTTGCAGGACGGGCCTGCAAGACACGGCTCGTCATCGACGTAGGGACCGCAGGAGGAGTCCTCCTCGTCCGAGACGAAGATAACCGAGAGCGCCGCGTCCGGCCGGAGAAAACCGGCGTTTCGCGTGCTGCGCAGCGGCTCGGAGAGCGCGAGCGTCGCAGCGAGGAGCCCCTTCTCCTCGGGGCTGCCGTCGACACCGACCTGCACCAGCAGCCGGAAGGCATCCACCGCCGCGGCGGCACTGCCGTCGCCGACGTTGCAGCGCACCACGCCGCCGACCGGCGCGCAGGCGACGAAGGGCTCGGTGGCACCGGCGGGACGGCGCAGCCAGCCCGGACCGATGCCCAGCGCCTCCTCGGCGCGGTCGACGTCGGTGGTGATCACGCCGAGATGGAAGTCGACGGGCACTGCGGCCTCGGCGAGTTCCGCGACGAAACCGGCGAAGTAGGTGGCGAGCTTCTGCTGCACGTCCGCCATCGAGCTCGAGCTGTCGACCACCCAGAGGATGTCGACCTTGCGCCGGGCCTCCTGGCGGAACGTGTCGCACTGCCTGGGCCTGGCGGGCCGGTAGCTCCCGGGCCGGCCTTCCACCACGTCGACCAGCGGCGGCGCCGCCTCGTCGGACGGCATGCCCACCACCACGCGGTAGGCCTCCGGCCGCGGCTGCAGCGGCGCCTCGTCACCGCAACCCGCCACCGAGAGACAGGCGAGACCCAACGCCCCACCCCACCCCGCGCGCACGCCTGCCGAACGCGCGCGAGGCACGGAACGGCAATCGAGGGCGGAAAAGGGCAGCGACATGCCGATCCCTTCTGCAGAACCCGGTGGGTTGGGAAGATGGAGAGGCGGATCTGCTACCACGTCGGCCCACCTCGTTCAAGGGAGGCGGGCCCGCCGCAGCGGCGCTATCCGCCGAGGGGCGCCGGGAGACAGAGGGAGAGCACCCTGCCGTCCACCGTCTCGTCGACGCTGCAGGACCAGCCTGCCGGGCAATCGCCCGCATCGACGCAGCGCCTGCTGCAGACGCTGCCACTCGCCTTGGCGATGCAGATCTGCTCGCTGCACGCGGCGGGACCGAAGGTGCAGTCGGACCCCACCGCACCGCCACCTGCGGGAAAGCAGATCCGCACCGTCTCCGTCGGCTCGCCTTCGGTGCGGGCCTCCCTGCAGACGAAATCGCCAGGTGCACCGGAGGCGGTGTCGCAATCGATATCGCCGTCGCAGGCTGCGGTGCACAAACGGCTGGCGCCGAGGTCGAGACAATGACCGTCCTGGCAGGGCGGCCTGCCGGGCTCGCACGCATCCCCGAAAAGGCCGCCCTTCGGGGCACAGACGCCGCCGTCCGGCCCCGGCGGGCTCCGGCAATCCCAGCGCAGCTCGTCGCCGCTCGCCTCGAGGCCGCAGCAGGCGAACGACGCGTCGCCGCAGGCGTCGTCATCGTCGCATCGACCGGTGCACAAGCCGGCGGCGCCGCTGCGCAGGCACAGGCCCGAGAGGCAGCCCGCGGCCCCCGCCTCCCCGCAGGCCTCACCGAGGCGCCCCGCGCCGCCGCTGCAGCTGCCTGCTGCAGGGACGCAGACGTCCTGCTCGCCGACGGCGGCACACACGAAACCGAGGCCGGCTGCATCCAGGCAGTCGTCGTCGGCGGAGCAGAGGGGCGCGCAGAAGGATTCCCCTGCGGTGTCGTCGGCGATGCAACGGGAGCTGCGGCCGCAGGCGTCGTCGTCGGCGCAGGGGGCGCAGGCCCTGCCGTCGGTGGCGGGCTCGCAGCGGTTGGTGGCGCCGTCGCAGAACGAGCCCACGGGGCAGCCGCGATCGCTCTCGCACCAGCCGGCGCAGGTGGCAGCCTCGGGCACGCATTGAAAGGGGCCGGCGCCGTCGCCGGAGAGATCGGCGCAGCGGAAATCCGCCGGGCAGACGCTGGTGCAGGCCTCGGTGTCGCCGCAGGCCGGGTTGCAGGAGCGGCCGCAGAAGCGCTCGCCGGAGAGGAAATTGGTGACGCAGCGGTCGTTGCCGTCGCCGCAATGCGCGTCGCCGGTGCAGGCGGCGCAAAGCCCCCGCCCCGCCTCGCACGTCTCCCGCTCCGGCAGGCATTCGCTTCCGCCGCCCGCCCGCGAGCGGCATTCGTATCCAGCCGGGCAGGTGCCGCCGTCGCAGGGCGCCGAGCAGAAGCGCTCGCCGGTGCCCAGCGCCTCGACGCAGCGCCCGCCAGCAGGGCATTGGGCATCGGCGCTGCAGGGGGAGCAGAGGCCGCGGCGCACCGGCACGTAGCAGCTGCCGGCCTCGGCATCACAGCGGTGGCCGGTGGGGCAGGCGTCGTCGGAGGCGCAGCGGAAACCGGGCGCGCAGCGGGCGGAGGCGCCGCCCTCCTCCAGCTGGCAGGTGAGCCCCGCGGGGCAGTCGGCGGTGGTGCTGCACGCGGTGGTGCAGACGCCGGCGCCGCCGTCCAGCGGCAGGCAGGCGGCTGCGGGTCCTTCGCACGCAGGCCCGCCTCCGGGATCGCAGGGATCGCCGGGCTGCAGGGTCTGCGGCACCCGCACCTCGCAACCGAGGAGGAGGGGCGCGAGGAGGAGGAGGAGGAGCGCGCGCAACGAGGACATCGCCCCCGTTGTACCGCAAGACGCCCCCCGGGCGCCCGAAACGACGGCGGCGGCCGCCGGAAGAACCGGGGCCGCCGCCTGGCGTCGCAACGGGACGAAGGTGGGCTTAGCCGCGGCCCTTCGAAGCCTTCATCGGGTTGATCGGACGCTTGGTGGTCTCGACCTTCTTGGCGCGCGGCGGCTTGATGGCCGGGCGGACCACGACGAGGCCGTCGTTGTGACCGGGGATCGCGCCGCGGATCAGGAGCAGGTTCTGCTCCTCGTCCACGCCGACGACCTGGAGGTTGCGGACGGTGATCCGGTCCACGCCCATGTGACCCGGCATGCGCTTGCCCGGGAAGACGCGGCCCGGCGTCTTGCGCTGGCCGATGGCGCCGACGTGGCGGTGGTACTCGTGGACACCGTGCGAACCGCGGGCGCCCTGGCCTGCCATGTTGTGGCGCTTCATCACGCCGGCGAAGCCCTTGCCCTTGCTGACGCCGGTGACGTCGAGCCACGCGCCCATCGGGAAGATCTCGGCACCCCAGGTGCCGCCGACCTCGAGGCCCTCGGCCTCCGCCTGCTTCAGGCGGAACTCGCGGACGTAGCGGCTGGGGGCGAGGCCGAGCTTCTTGAAGACGCCGAGCTCGGGCTTGTTGAGAAGCTTCTCGCGCTTCTGGCCGAAGCCCACGCGAACGTTGATCTCGCCCTCGGCGACGACGGGCTTGAGGCCGAGGATGACGTTGGGGCCGGCGCGAACGACGGTGACGGGGACCTGATCGCCGTTCTCGTTGAAGACCGAGGTCATGCCGATCTTCGTGCCGAGCAGGCCCTTACCACGAAACGTGCTCATGAATTCTCCCTCGAGAGGTTCCCCACCGTGTGGGAACATCGAGCCTGATGGTTGCCCCCAACCGCCCGGTCCGGGTGATTGGGGACGCGCAACCTAGGCGAAACGACGCCAGGGCGCAAGCGGATCGGGCGGGAAACCCCGCGGAGAATGGCGCTCTTCCTGCGGTTGGCTACTGCGCCGCGGCGCGGGCCTCCCGGGCGTAGTGGAGCGCCAGCGAGCGGGCGAGCTCCGCCGCGTGCCCCAGCCCCTCCACCGCGAGCCGCTCGAGGAGCGCCCCGGACTCCGGGTCGTGGAGGGCGGTGGTGAGCCGGGCGATCCGCCTGCAGCGGGCAGAGAGGGCGTGGGCCGTGGCCAGATCGGCCCGGAGGAGCCGGGCCACCTCTGCCGCCGGGGTGGGCAGGGCCTGGGCGCTCGGCTGGGGCGGGACGCCGTGCACCGCAGCGATCCGGGCGCCCACCCGATCCCGGAACTCGGCCCGGGCGGCGGCGATCGCCAGCCACCTGGCGCGGAGGATCGGATCGGGGGTGCGCCGCGCCCTGCTGGCGCCCAGCTCTGCTGCATGCGCCAGGGCGGCGTGCAGGGCGAGAAGCTCATCCACGATGCGCTGCCGGTCGTCGGACATGGGTCCCTCCGCGAGAGGGGAAGGTGGCGGCTGCCTGCCGGTGGCGCAACCGCCCCGGGGACGAACCCTCGACCGACTTGCGGATGGTTTCCGCAGGGGTCGGGTGTTATGGCTCCGCCATGGTACGCCGCCCCCTCGAACACCCACCGGTGCAGGCCCTCGCCCTCGCCTTCTTCGCGGGTCTCCTCGGTCTCGTGGTGAACGCGGCACGGAGCGACGGGCTCCCCCTCGATCGGCCCATCCTCGCCGCTTCTGGCGCCTCCGCCGAGGCGACCTGCGCCGCCCCCGAGCGGCACGTCGCCGCCATCGAGCTGGCGGAGGCCCGCGCCCTCCACGCCGCCGGCGCCGCCTTCGTCGACGCGAGGCCCGCCAGCGACTACGCCCTCGGCCACGTGCCCGCAGCGTTCCATCTGCCCTCCCGTGGGGAGAAGCCGGAGGCGGCACAGGTGATCGGCGCCCTGCGCGGCGCGGCGACGGTGGTGGTCTACGACGACGGCGCCTCCTGCGCCCTCGCCCGCCACCTCGGCGAGCGCCTCCTGGAGGAGGGCATGGCGGACGTGCGGGTGATGCTCGGCGGCTTCAGCGGCTGGCAGGATGCAGGCGAACCGGCGCAGTCCGGGCTCTGCGAGGCCTGCGAAGCGGTGGCGGAGGGAGCGGAATGACGGGCGCGCGGCTCGCGGTGCTGGTCCGGATCGCCCTCGGGGCGGTCTTCCTCTATGCAGGCGTGATCAAGGCGTTCGACCCGCAGGGCTTCGCCGAGGACATCGCCAACTACCAGCTGTTGCCGGGAACCCTGGTCCCGCTGGCGGCGGCGGCGCTTCCCTTCGTGGAGATTGCCGCAGCGGTGGCGCTGATCGTGGGCCGGTGGAGCCGCGGCGCCTCCCTCCTCGTCGGCGGGATGATGGCGGTCTTCACCGTCGCGCTGCTCCAGGCCTTCGCCCGGGGGATCGATCTCAACTGCGGCTGCTTCGGTGACGCGGCACCTGCGGATTGGACCACCCTCGTGCGCGACGTGGTGCTCCTCGGCGCGGCGGCCTTCGTCTACCGCTTCGACGCCGGTCGCTTCTGGCCGCGCCGCTCGCTGGCAAGCTGATTCCGCGCCGGGGAAAACTCCTTCCCTCCCCGGGGCGCCCGCCTCCCTTCCCCCACCGCCGGGCCGTTCGCATCCTCCATCCGGCGGGTGGGCGCGGTGCTTGCTTTGCAGCACCGGTGGGAGGCAGCAATGAACGGTCGACTCACCGAGGGATTGTCGTTCGAGTGGCGCGCGGAGCGCCACGTGGAGGAGCTGCTCGCGCAGCTCGCCCAGGTCGAGCTGCCGCCGGAGCAGGCCGCGCGGATCGCCGAGCTCGCCGCCTCGGCCCGGGCGCGCCGCACCCGCCTCGAGCGCCGCCTCCAGGCGCTCCGCACCCCGCCGCGCCTCGCCTCCCTGCCGCAGCCGATCGATCGCATCGACGAAGCGCTGGAGGTGGCGCTGGCGCTGACCCGCGCCGCGGCGGATCGCTACGCCGCCCTGGCGGAGCTCTCGCGACGCCTCGCGGATCCCGAGTCGGCCTTCTCCTGCGAGCTCAACCGGATCGCGGCGGAGGAGGCGGCGATCCTCCTCGACGGCATGCTCGCCAGCGCCGTCGACAGCACCGTGGGCGCAGGCGTGGTCGCGCTCTAACCGAGCAGGCGCTCGACCAGCCAGTAGGCGCCGAAGAAGCCGATCACCGCGGAGAAGCCCGGTACCGCCGTGCGGGCGTACCAGGGCTGCCGCCGGGAGAGCAGCAGGAGCGGCGCCACCGCCAGGACCACCGCCAGCTGCCCCGCCTCGACGCCCAGGTTGAAGCCGGCGAGGGTGGCGGCGACGCTCCCCTGCCCCAGCCCCAGCTCCCGCAGCAGGCCCGCGAAGCCGAAGCCGTGCACGAGGCCGAAGAGGAAGGTGAGCCCGACGCGGCCACGGTGGCTCCGGCGCACGACGTTCTCCACGGCGACGACGACGATCGAGGCGGCGATCAGCGGCTCGACCACGCCGGAGGAGAGCTCCACCACCCCGAGCACCGAAGCCCCCAGGGTGATCGAATGGGCGACGGTGAAGGAGGTCACGAGCTTGACCACCTCGCGCATGCCGGTCGCCACGAGCAGCAGCCCCGCGAGGAAGAGGAGGTGGTCGAAGCCGGTGAAGATGTGCTCGACGCCGAGCACGAAGAAGTGGAGGAAGCCGCCGGTCGCGCCGCCCTGCAGCGTGATCTGCGGCTCGCTCGCGTCGACGGAGAAGGCCTGGACCCTCTCGCCGAAGCGCGCCTCGCCGACCACCCGGTGTCCGGGCGGCAGGGCATCGAGGTAGCCGAGGGCGAGGTCGAGGGCGCCGCCGACATCCCCGGCGCACCGGAAGGCGCCGGCGATGCGGACGCCGCCCAGGGGATCGAGCGCCACCTGCGCTGCGCCGCGGCTGCAGACGCCCGCCTCGGTGCCGACGCCAATCCGTTCCCACGAGGCGGCGAGGATGCGGTCCTGCGCCGCTTCGACCTCGGCGCCGCCGAGGACGCCGTCGCCGTCCCGGTCGAAGGAGCCCAGCTCCTCGGCGTGGAAGGCCACGGCGACGTCGACGTCGTTGCCGCGGGCCACCACCTCGACGAGGGAGGCGCCGCGGTTGTGCGCCGAGGCGAGCCCCGGCACTGCCAGCAGGATGAGCAGCGGTAGGAAGCGAAGCACGTGCGCAGGGTAGGCAGAAGCCTGCCCGTGCGCCAGTCCCGCTACTTCGCGGGGTGACCGCGCTGGATGTCGTGCTCCACCCCGCAAAACGGGCAATGGATCGTGCCGGTCCAGGAATCGCGCACCTTCACGTCCTCGCCGCAGCAGACGAGCGGGATCACGCGCATGTCGTCGGGCTCGGCGCGCACGCCGGCGCGGAACGGCGCGGGCGGCACCGGCAGGAAGGTCAGGTTGGGATTCTGGCCGATGGTGCGCTCGACGTGGCGGAGCTGCTCGAAGCGGATCTCCTCGCCGAGGGCCGCGGCCTTGCGGGAGAGGTAGAGCCGCTGCTCCTCGGTCCACCACGCGTCGGCATGGGCGGACGCGCTGCAGTACGGGCAGGTGCGGGAGACCGGGTGGGTCACGACCTCGTGCTCGTTCTCGTGGCGCAGCTCGTTGCCGAGCCGCCGCAGGAGCAGGACCGCGTCCTGCTCGCTCCAGCGCAGCTTGAACTGCCGGTGGCAGGTGCTGCACTCGCGGCGGAGGAAGCCGCGGCGATCGAGGGGAAGCTTGAGCTGCTCTTCGAAGTGGTCGATTGCGATCATCGCGCCTCTTGCTCCGACGGCTACGCGAGCCGGTCGCGCCGCATCACGCTGCTGGCCAGGGAGATCAAGCCGAAGAGGAGCGTGGCGTGCAGCCAGGAGACCAGGTGCTGTGCTGCAACCAGCCCCAGAATCCAGAGCGCGAACACCCAAGTGAAGGTTTCCACCTCGCCCTCCTCCGCCCGGCGAGCGACGACTCGCGCCGCCGCCCGCACAGCAAGTTAGGAAGCGAGCGCGGTGTCGACAACGCTGGGCGCGCAGCACGAACGAGAGGGAATCCAATTTCTCCGAATGAGAAGGCGGCTGCCCCCGACTTGCATCCGCGGCCCGCCCTGCAGGAGCGCTCCGTCCGCCTTCCGAGCGGGCTCTCGCCCCTTCGGCACGATCCCTGCCACGCAGCCTTGCCCGAACGAAAGGGAGGCGGCGATGGCGAGGGTTCTCTTCACGGTGGGAGCAACGGCGACGGCGGCGCTGCTGCTGAGCGCGGCAGCGCCCGTCCACGGATCGGAGACGGGCGACGTCGACGATCTGCGCGAGCAGGTGGCCCAGCTCTCCACGGCACTCGATTCCCTGCGGGAGGAGCTCTCGGAGCGCCCCAGCCGCGAGGAGCTCGCGGCGCTGCAGCAGCGCGTCGAGGCGATCGACGACGGCGCGTGGGAGGAGGCGGTGGAGCTCGGGATCGTGCGGCGCTTCGCCCAGGCGAAGACGGGGCTGACGCCGGAGGCGGAGCAGCGCGCTGCGGCGGCGGTGGTTCGCGAGGCCCGGGCCGCGGGCCTCGATCCGCTCCTGGTCGCAGCGGTGATCGAGGTGGAATCCACCTACCGGAACTACGCGGTCTCGCCGGTGGGTGCCGTGGGCCTGATGCAGGTGATGCCGGCGACCGGCGCCTGGTTCGGCGAGAAGCTCGGCAAGCCGCGCACCGGACGCGAGGAGCTCTTCGATCCGGAGCGGAACATCGAGCTCGGCGTGCACTACCTCGCCGATCTCAAGCGGCGCTTCGGTCGGATGGACATCGCCCTGCTCGCCTACAATGCGGGACCGGCCCGCGCCCAGACCATCAAGAAGGGCTCGCGGGAGGAGCTCGAGCGCTGGCTCGACAGCTACGCGCGGAAGGTCCTCGCCGCGCAGCGCCGCCTGCAACGGCAGCTCGCCCAGCGCTGACCGGAAGAAGTTACAGGGCGACGCATCGGGCGACCGGTAAATATGGGAGCCCGCTACCTCCGTAGGACCACCATGGAGGCGACCCCACAGGGTTTGGAACTGGCAGGTTTCTTGCTCGTCTGCCCTCCAGATCCGCAGGAGGGCGCGAATGAGCCAGGTGATTCCTCTCGGGCGCGGCACGTGGCCGGCCGTCTGTCCCCAGTGCAACAGCGAGATGGACCTGCTCGCTGCGCCGTGGTGCGGCTGCCTCGCCGGGCATCCGTCGAAGCTCTGCCCGACCTGCGATCTCTGCGCGTGCAGCCACCCGGACTACGGGAACCCGATCTGTTGGAGCGAGGCGCCGCCCCTGCTGCGGCGCTTCGGCTTCAGCCGGCTCTTCGACGTCTACGAGAGCGGCAGCGCGGCCCGGGAGCCCCGCACCAGCAGACGGGGGGCCTGACGCAGCGCGGGTGATCGATCTACGCCTCGTTCGCGGGGAACGCGCCGAGCGCCGCGCGAACGGCTGCAGGATCGAGCGGCAGCTCGAGCGAGCGGAAAGAATCGTCCGGCGCTTCGCCGAGGAAGAGGAGCGGCACCTCGCCGAGCCCCGCCTCGGACCGCAACGCCGCTGCGGCGCCGTCGATCCCCGCCTCGACGAAGATCGCCTCGGGCAGGAGCAGCGCCGCCTGCTGCAATCCCTCGCGCAGCGAACGCGCCACCACCAGCGCGCCCCTGCCCTCCACCGATCGCACGAGCTGGTCGCCGAGGTCGGGGTCGGCGCAGATGCCGAGGAGCCGCAGCCCCTCCCTGCCTTCGCGCCGCAGCGGCAGGGTGAAGACGAAGCGGGTGCCGCCGCCCTCGCGGGCAGCGGCCCAGATCGATCCGCCGTGCTGCTCGACGATCTCGCGGCAGATGGCCAGGCCGAGGCCGAGCCCCCGGCTCTCGCCGCTCTTGCGGTAGCGCTCGAAGACGAGCGGCAGCTCGTCTTCCGGGATGCCCGGCCCGCGATCGAGCACCTCGATGCGAACCTGATCCGCCGCGCCGGCGAGGCGCACGTCGATCTCCACCTCGGCGCCTTCGGGCGAGTGGGCGATGGCATTGGCGACGAGATTCTCGAGGACCTGGCGCAGGGCGCTGGCGTCGACCTCGGCGGTGACCGCCGCATCGCCCACCGCCCGGACGCGGATCCCCCGCTCGCCGACCGCGTCGTCCGCGAGGGCGCGGGCGATCGCAGCGAGATCCACGGGCTCGATCTCGCGGGTCACGGCGCGGTGCCGGCCCCGCTCGAGGATCTGCTGCACCAGCTGCAGCAGGCGCAGCCCCTGCCGCTCCACCGCCTGCACCGAGCGGAGCTGCGCCGCTGGCAGCTCGGCGCCGAGGAGCAGGCGCGCGTGGCCGAGCAGCGTGTTGAGCGGCGCGCGGAGATCGTGCGAGCACATCGCGAGGAGGTCATCCTTCAGGCGGTTGATCTCGCGCAGCTGCTCGTTCAGCCCGGCGAGCTCCTCGTAGCGCTGGTGGTAGGCGGCCTCGAGCTCGTCGCGCTTCTGCCGCACGCTGGTGTGGAGCTTCGCGTTGCGCACCGAGTTCGCCACCGCGGAGGCGGCGGCGCGGACGAAGGCCTTCTCGTGCTCGCCGAAGGCGCGGTTGCGCGCGAGGCGGAGGAAGAGCGCGCCGTAGGCGTCGCCCTGCGCCACCAGGGGCGCGACCACCAGCGACGAGACCGGCAGCGTGGAGACGAGCGGGCGCACGTTCTCCATCAGCGGATGGGTGTGGAGGTCGTCGATCACCACCGGCGCCAGCGATTGCACCGCCGCCCGGACCTCCGGGTAGCGATCGACCTCGATGCGGAGGCGGCGGAGGTGGGGCACGTCGTGCGAGGCCATCACCGTGGCGTAGTCGGCGTCGTCGAGGAGGATCGCCGAGCAGCGATCGGAGGGCACCACCTCGGCGATCCTGGCGACCACCACCCGCAGCAGCTCCTCGAGCTCGAGGTGGCTGGTGGCGGCCTCGGTGATCTGGAGCAGCGCCTCGAGCTCGCCGCGGCTGAGCTGCGAGCGACTCTGGCTGCCGTACCGATCGGTGGCGCAGCGAATCCGCGCGGCGAGCTCCGCGGCCCCCGCGCCTCGGGCGACCACCTCGTCGGCGCCGCGCTCGATCGCAGCGCCGAGCCACTCGGCCTGGAGATCGACGACGATCAGCGGCTGCTCGCCACCCAGGGCGGCGGCGACGCGATCGATAGAATCGAGCGACGCCTCGCTGCCACACGAGAGGAGGACGGGGCAGCCGGGAACGGCGGCGGGCGCCTCCCGGGTGGTGGAGACACGGAAGCCCATCCGCCGCAGGCTCGCTGCGAGCGAGCGCGACCGCGCCGTCTCGCTGGCGACGACCAGGATCTCGTCTCGTTCGGGCGATGGAGCTGGGTGCATCCGGGTGCCTCCGGTGCGGGCGAACACGTGGCCACCCTAGGGCCATCCCTTTCCTAGCACAAACGGGCGTTCATCAGACGATACATGAGCGATGCGTCGCCCGCCTGCTCCTTTGCCACCCAAACCGGATGCCGTATGCTCGGACCGCCCGGAACCACTCAACTTTTCGAAAATCGGACAAAACATGGCGATTCTTTGCATCGACGACGATCCGCAGTTCTGCGATGCCATCGCCGGCGTCCTCGCCGACGCAGGCTACCGGGCCGTTGCAGCCCGGACCGCTGGCGAGGGTCTGCAGCACGCCCGTGAAATCGATCTCGCCATCGTCGACCTGCACCTGCGCGGTCTCTCGGGTGACGAGTTGGTCCGCGCGATCCGGGAGGTGCGACCCATCCCCGTGATCCTCACCTCGGGCGTCCCGCCCGAGGACGGGAGGCTGATCGCCCGCCGCTGCGGTGCGCAGCACTTCCTCGCCAAGCCCTTCGACCTCGACGAGCTCCTCCGCGTGGTCGACACCCTCCTCGGCGAGGCGAAGGATGCAGCCCGCGAGGCAGCGTCGGGTGCGGCCCCGACGAAGCTCCGGGCCTGATCGATTCCTCCGCTGCCGCACCCTGAACCGCCCTGCGGGGCCGGTCGGATCCGCGGGCCGCTCCTACTTCTTCCGGCTTCTGGAGGCGCTGCGCTTGCGGGCGGGCTTCTCCTCGGGAGTCGCTTCCTTCTCCTTCCGCCGCGCCGATCGGGCGGCCTGCGCCGCGGCAGCGGCGCGGCGCTGGCCCTTCGCCGGCCGCTCCTCCGCCTCACCACCGCCCGGCCGCGCCTGCTCGAGGCTGCGCCGCAGGATCTCCGCCAGATCGATCACCTCTCCGGTGGCAGGTGCCGGCGCCGCAGCAGGCAGCGGCAGCCCCTCGAGCTTGCGATCGATCATCCGCTGCACCGCCTCCTGGTAGCGGTCCGCATATTTGTCCGGATCCCAGGGTGCGGTGAGCTGTTCGACCAGCATCAGCGCCAGATCGATCTGCTTCTCGGGTAGCTCGGTGGCGGCGCCGGCGGGAAGGTGGAGTTCCCCCTGGTCCCGCAGCTCGGTGGCGAAGCGCATCGTGTCGAGCGCGAGCGCCTCGCCGCGGGGGCGCACCGCCGCCAGGTATTCGCGCTCGCGGAAGACGACCCGCGCGATCCCCACCTTGCCACTGCGGACGAGGGCCTCGCGGAGCAGCGCGTAGGCCCGCTCCGCCCCCTTGGTGGGCTCGAGGAAGTAGGGCTTGTCGTAGAAGACCGGATCGATCTCCTCCTGATCGACGAATTGCACGATGTCGACGGTCCGCGCGAGACCGATGTCGATCGACTCGAGATCCTCGTCGGTGATCTCGACGTAGCGGCCCTTCGCGTACTCGTAGCCCTTGACGATCTCCTCCCAGGGGACCTCCTCGCCATCCACCTCGCAGACCCGCTTGTAGTGGATCCTTCCCTGGTCGGGGGCGTGGAGCATCTTGAAGCCCACCCGCTCGCTCCTGGCGGCGAGGTAGATGCTCACCGGGATGTTCACGAGACCGAAGCTGATCGATCCCTTCCAGATCGGCCGCATCGCCATGCCTGCACCCCTTCGGACGGGATCGGACCGCCCTCCTCCGGAAAATTAGGGCCGCCGTGCAGGAAGCACACGCGCCCCCTGGGGGCAGCGGGCGGCAGCGCCGGCTCCATGGCGGGCGGGGGCCCGTTCCACGCACGTCCCGTGCGGGCCCTGTGCAGCGACACGCCGCCGTCCCCCGTCGAAACGGGCAAAGCAGCGCCATGGCGCCTGGGCAACAGCCGAAGCCTCCCGAATTGCGGGGCTTTTTCCTTCGATCCCTCGGCACGGCACCTGCTTTGGGCGGGCCCGAGCCCATGGAGGATCGAATGGCAGACGAACAGCACGGCAGCGGTGGTTGGGGAAGGCTCTTCGGTCGAGCGCGCCGGCGGCGCAGGGCGGCGCGGGAGCGGGAGGAGCGCGAGGCGAGGATGCGTGCCGCCAGGCCCTCCGGGGAGCAGCGGGCCTACGAGACCCTCCACGAGCGGCGGGCGCTGCAGGAGGAGCGGGCGCTGGTCGAGGAGCGGGCCCGGCAGGAGGCTGCCCGGCGCTTCACCTACCGGGAGACGGGCGGCGGCTACGGCGGCTACGGCGGCAGGGCCGACCGCGGCACCTACCGCCCCGAGGAGGGGCGCTTCGGCGCGGGCTACTCCGAATACGGCGCCGCGCGGCCCTGGGAGCGCGGCGGCGAATGGCAGGCCGGCGAAGGCGCACGGGGGGGCGAGACCTGGCGCGGCGGCGAGTTCCGCGGCGGCAGGGAGCATTGGCGCGGCGCCGAGTTCCGCGGTGGCGGCGCGGAGACCTGGCGGCGGCGCGGGGAGCGTTCCCACCCGCGGGGCCTCGGCGCCACCGAGGGTGGCAGGCGGATGGAGCGTGGCGCGGGTGGCAGTGCGGGAAGCATCGAGCGTCCCTACCCCACCGACAAACCCCACGGTCTCGGTGCCTACGGCGAGGATCGGATCCCGGCGATGGAGGTCGGCACGCACCCGGGCCACCCGGGGGCCGACACGGTACAGGCCATCGGCGCCGGCATGGGCGGCCTCGGCGGCATGCTCCACGGTGGCGCCAGCGGTCGCGGCGGCAGGGATTTCGAGGCGGAGGAGCTCGAGGCGCGGCGGGTGGGTCCCGGCGCCTTCCGGCGCGAGGGCGGCGCCGGCGGTAGGCGCAGGGGCGCCGCACCCTCGCCCGATCGGTCGGCAGGGCCGCTCGAGGGGATGCATGGCAGGGGCTACGCCACCTGGCCCGGCGGCGACACGCCCTTCGAGCGTGGCAGGCCCCGGGACGCGGGGGCACGCAGCCCCGGCTACGTGGGCGAGCACCGCGGCACCAATTGGGAGGGCCGCACCGACGCGGAGCGGATGGGGACGTGGTTCGGCGGTGGTGGGGAACGGCGCGGCTGGACGGGCAGCGGCCCGGGCAGCGAGCGCACCTCCGATTGGTATGGCGGCAGCGCCGGCAGGGAGCAGACGTCCACCTGGTACGGCGGCGGCGTGCACGAGGCCCGCGAGGACCGTATCTCGCAGGACTTCGGCGGCCTCGGCGGCCCGGAACACGGCCGCTTCGGCAGGGAGGAGACCGCCGATCGCGGAGGCGGCAGGGGCTTCGGAGGGCCGCTGGGCCGGTGGCGGGAGCGGGATCGCGGGGAGCAGGGCCCGCTCTACGGCGGCCAGTACCGCGGCAGGGAAGACGAGTACCCGATGAGCGGCGAGGCCTATGCAGGACGGGGGCACGTCGGCAGCGAGGACTACCGGGATCTCACCCGCTACGGCGAGGGCGGCGCGGACCGCGGCAGCAGGGAGCGCTACGTCGAACGCCACGAAGAGGGGGAGCACTACCGCGGCCGGTAGCGCTCCCTAGCTTCGACGTTCCCAATCCAGCTTCACAGAGAGAGGCAGCAGACCATGGCGACCTACGAGCAGGGCAAGCGGGGCAACGGCCGCGGTGCCGAGCACGACAGGGAGGAAATGATGCGCGATCCGGAGACGATGGGGTGGCGCGGCAGCGGCCGGGACGTGCGTGAGGACCTCGACCGGCGTACGCACCGCGACGAGATCGATCGCCGCCACGACTGGCACGCCCGTGGCGAGGGCGGCATGCGCGAAGGCGGCTTCCGCGGCGGCGGCATGCGCGCCGGGATGCGGGAGGCAGGCTACCGGGAGGACCTGGACCACCGCACGATGCGGGACGAGATCGATCGCCGCCACGACTGGCACCCGCATCGCGAGGGACGGGGCGCCGGGTGGCTGGAGCGGGGCGGCACGCCCGGTGAGCGCTTCATGCGCGGCGAGGCCGGCGACGTGCCCTCCGGCGGCAGGCTCCAGGTCACCAACTACCGGCCCGAGCGCTCCTACGGTGGTGGCGCGCCCAGCGGCTACGGCAGCGCCCAGTACGGTTCGGACTACTACGGAAGCTCGGGCGGCTACGGTGGTTACGGCGGCAACGTGGGCTACGGCGGCTACGGTGGTGACGCCGGCGGCGCCTACGGGGGCTACGAGACCGGGCAGACGATGGGCCCGTCGTACAGCGGCGCCGGCGGCGGATACGGAGGATACGCAGGCGACGAATACAGCGGGAGCTACGGCGGCATGGGCCCGGGCCCCGACGGCCGTGGCCGTCCCGCCGCCAGCTTCGGCGGGCCCAGCGGCGCCGGCTCCCTCGCGGGCACGTTCGGCGAGACCGCCGGATGGGTCCCCGAGCGCCAGGGGATGCGCCCCAGCTCCTTCGCACTGCACAGCATGATGATGGAGGGCCGGGAGCCTCGCCGCGAGGAATGGATGGGCCCGGAGCAGCGCCGCGGTCGCTGGGAGCGCGAGGGCGCACTCGTCCGCGACGTGATGACCCGCAATCCGAAAACCGTCCATCCGGACAGCCCGATCCACGAAGCGGCCCGGCTCATGCGGGACGAGGACACGGGCTTCATCCCGGTGGTCGAGGATGGCAGGGTGATCGGCATGGTCACCGACCGCGACATCGCGCTCCGGATCGTCGCCGATCGAAAGGATCAGAATACCCAGGTGCGCCACGTGATGAGCTCCGACGTGCACGTCTGCACGCCGGACGATCGGCTCACCGACGCGGTACGGGTCATGGGCGAGGAGAACGTGCGCCGGCTGCCGGTGGTCGACCGGGACGATCACCTCAAGGGCGTGATCTCGATGAGCGACGTGGCCCGCGAGGCCGATCTCGACTACGCGCTCCAGGAGGCGCTCGAGCAGGTCGCCGCCCGCCGCTCGTTCTGGTCGCGCTGGTAGCAGCAGAGCTTCCGCTCGAGTGAAGGGGCCTTCCGGCGACGGAGGGCCCCTTCTTCGATCCGTCCTGCCCCTGCTCGAGGTCCGGTTGTAAGAAGTGCAGGGGTGGCTGCAAGCCCGCACCTTGCCCTCCGGCCACCGTGCCGGAGCGATTGTCCCTGCAGGGAGGAGCCGGCGTGCCCTTGCCGGCCTGCCGGCGGCGTCGCAGGTGCGCACGACCTTCCGAAAGATCAACGGGCCTCCGACGGCGCCCCCAGCGCCTCCCGGTAAGACTTACCGGCGCCAAGCCCTCGAAAACCCACCGCAGGGGCCTGCCCTGTATTTCTTACCGACCCTCTTGCCGACATGTATGCCAATGGACACTGCATGTAGGCATTTTTCTTGGGGTTTGCTCGGTTGGAAGAGTGGCACCCCATTCGCACAGGGACCCAGCACCGTGCCGCGGTCCCTCGGGACCCGTACCACCCGGAACTTGGAGGCTACCTGGCCATGCAGCTCTCGACCCTGCCGGCATCTTCGGGCTCGCTTGCGATGTACCTGTCGGAGATCAACCAGTACCCGCTTCTCACCCAGGAGGAGGAGCAGGAGCTCGCCCGCCGCTACCGGAAGAACGAGGACGAGGTCGCCGCCAGCAGGCTGGTGACGGCGAACCTCCGCTTCGTGGTGAAGGTCTCGTACGAGTACCGCTCCTACGGCATCAAGATGGCCGACCTCATCCAGGAGGGGAACATCGGCCTGATGAAGGCGGTGCAGAAGTTCGATCCCGACAAGGGGATCCGCCTCATCTCCTACGCCGTGTGGTGGATCCGCGCCTACATCCAGAACTACATCCTCAAGTCGTGGTCGCTGGTGAAGCTCGGCACCACCCAGGCCCAGCGGAAACTCTTCTTCTCCCTCGCCCGCACCAAGCGCGAGCTGGAGAAGCTAGGCGGTGCGGAGGAGTCCCAGGACGCCAGGCGCATCGCCAAGAAGCTCCGGGTGAAGCCGGGCGAGGTGGTGGAGATGACCCAGCGCATGGAGGGCCGCGACCTCTCCCTCGACGCGCCGATGGGTGACGACGGCGGCAACAGCCACGTCGACTTCGTCGCCGACGGTGGCGAGGGCCAGGACGCCCGCCTCGCCGACGCCGAGGAGCGGGAGATCGTCACCAGCCGCGTCGAGCAGGCGCTGATGCGACTGGATCCCCGCGAGCGCTTCATCATCGAGAAGCGCGTGATGAGCGACAAGCCGATGACCCTCAAGGAGCTCGGCCAGCACTTCGGCTTCTCCCGTGAGCGCGCCCGGCAGCTGGAGATCCGCGCCAAGGACAAGCTGAAGCACGAGCTGGTGGCCCTGATGGAGGACATCGAGCCGGAAGGCGTTGGGCCGATCGCCGCCTCGATGGGCTGAGCGACCGGGTCATCGCCCAGGGCGAAGAGGCGTGGGAGCTCCCGCGCCTCTTCGCGTTCCTGCCCTGCTCCTCGAAAAAAACGGCCGGTCCCCGTGGAGCGGCCGGCCGTCTTTCCTCGGGCGTGCAGCCCGCCGCAGCTACCGGCGGGGGAAGCAGGCGCGGCCAGCGTAGCGGGCGGCGCTCCCCAGCTCCTCCTCGATGCGGAGCAGCTGGTTGTACTTGGCCACGCGGTCCGAGCGGCTCGCCGAGCCGGTCTTGATCATCCCGCAGTCGAGGGCGACGGCGAGGTCGGCGATGGTGGTGTCCTCGGTCTCGCCGGAGCGGTGGCTCATCACCGCGGTGTAGCCGGCCTTCTGGGCCATGCGGACCGCCTCGATCGTCTCGCTCAGCGAGCCGATCTGGTTCACCTTCACCAGCAGCGAGTTGGCGATCCCCTGCTCGATCCCGCGGGAGAGGCGCTCCACGTTGGTGACGAAGAGGTCGTCGCCGACCAGCTGCACCCGGTCGCCGAGGCGCTCGGTGCCCATCTTCCAGCCCTCCCAGTCGTCTTCGGCGAAGCCGTCCTCGATCGAGGCGATGGGGTAGCGCTGGCAGAGCTCGTCGTACCAGCCGACGAGGCCGGCCCGGTCGAACTCCTTGCCCTCGCCTTTGAGGACGTAGGTGCCCTTCGCCTTGTCGAAGAACTCGCTGGAGGCGACGTCGAGGGCGAGCACGACCTGGTCGCCGAGGCTGTAGCCCGCCTGCGTCACCGCCTCCGCCACGACCGCGAGCGCCTCCTCGTTGGAGCCGAGGTCGGGGGCGTAGCCGCCCTCGTCGCCGACGCCGGTGGCGAGCTTGCGGCCCTTCAGCACCTTCTTGAGGGCGTGGAAGATCTCGGCGCCCCAGCGCAGGCCCTCCCGGAAGGAAGAGGCGCCCACCGGCATCACCATGAACTCCTGCACGTCGACGCGGGTGTCGGCGTGGGCGCCGCCGTTGAGGATGTTCATCAGCGGCACGGGCAGGGTCCGGGCCTGCGCGCCGCCGACCCAACGGTAGAGCGGCACACCGTGGGCGAGGGCGGCGGCGCGGGCTGCCGCCAGCGAGACGCCGAGGATGGCGTTGGCGCCCAGGTTGCTCTTGGTGGGGGTGCCGTCCAGGTCGATCATCCGCCGGTCGAGGGCGTACTGATCGTCGGCGTCCATACCCACCACTGCCGGGGCGAGCTTCTCGTTCACGTTCTCGACGGCCTTGAGCACGCCCTTGCCCAGATAGCGGGCCTTGTCGCCGTCCCGAAGTTCGAGGGCCTCGTGCTCGCCCGTGGAGGCACCGGAGGGAACGGCGGCGCGCCCCGTGTCGCCGGTGGAAACGGTCACCTCCACCTCGACGGTGGGATTGCCGCGGCTGTCGAGAATCTCGCGCGCGTGGACGTCGACGATATCGATCATGGACTGAGCTCCCTTCCTCGAAAAGGGCGGCAAGATAGAAGCGGTGAAGCGGCCAGGCAAGCGCTCCTGCGCCCCGCTGCCCACGGTTCGAGTGGCCTGCCGACACCTCGCGGCGCAGAAACGAGCGAACCCCCTCTCCTGGGTGGGAAAGGGGGTTCGGCAGATCGGAACGCTCCGGGACCCTTCGGTCAGACGGAGTAGTCGATGATGACCACGCCGCGCTCCGGCTTCTCCTCGCCGCTCGGACGGACCGGCTCCTCCGGCGCGATCGGGATCTCGATCCGGGGCCGCTCGTCGTCCCTGCGGCGCTCTTCGTCGCGTTCCCGGCGCTTGATCTCCTCGATGATGAAGGCATCGAGCATGGCGACCTCCTCGTCGAGCCGGCGCGGATCGTTCCGCCAACCCGCCCATCCATTTCTGCAAGCCCAAGGCCAGCCCGCAGCACGACCCGGACAACATCGGAACCTCCTCCGGGAAGTCCCTTCGCTGCCCCGACCCGCTCCCGCCTTCGGGGCCCGGGATCCGCAAGTCGCGGATCGCGGATTTCTCCAGCGAGGACGGCGCCCTTCTTCGATCTCCTAACAGTGGGCGACGCAATGTCAAGCAAGGCACGTTGAGCTTGCAGGCAGGCGGCCCTCGCCTCGTCCGGGACCGGGCGCGCTCCCAGCCCGCGCATATGCGTCCACAGCGTGGCGCCCCACCGCCGCACGAGGCGCCCTGCGCTCGCTTGCTCCCCCCGGGGGGCGCCTCCTATACTCGCGCCGCTTCAGGAGTGCCCCAACACCTGACCGAGGATCCCCATGAACCGCCGCATTCTCACCGCCGTGGGCGCCGCCGCCCTGCTGGCAGCCTGCAGCGACAACAAGCCCGCCGCCGAACCGGAGAAGGCCGCCCCCGCGCCGGCGCCGAAGGCCGCGGCCCCCGCCGCCCCGGCGAGCGACGCCTCGGTGGCCAGCGTGCCCGGCAAGAGCGACCCCGAGTGCGTCGGTCCGATCGACACGGCGGTCCCCGAGACCCGCACCATCGGCGATCGCACCGTCGAGGTGAACGGCTACCGGCTCACCGTCAAGAGCGCCGAGGATGCGGACGAGAAGGCGGTCGTCGGCGTCCTCGCCAACCTGAACGAGGCCTCCGGCGAGAACCTCTTCAACCTGGAGCGCTACCTCGGCTTCTTCCGCGAAAACGGCGCCGAGATGATCGTGGTCGCCGGCGACAGCGGCCAGGATCGCGCCAACATCGAGGCCGTGCTCCGCAAGGTCGCCGCCTCGGGACTCCCGGTCCTCGCCATCGCCGGCAACCGCGAGGCGCGCGCCGACTACGTCGACGCCGTCGCCGCGGTGCAGAAGGATCAGCCGAACCTGATCAACGGCAACCGGGTGCGCTACGTCGACTGGGACGACGCCGACTTCGTCACCCTCCCCGGCTACCACGATCCCCGTTACATCCACGCATCCGGCGCGGGCTGCCAGTACTCGAAGGAGGACGTCGGCGCCCTGAAGAAGCTCACCGCTGCGGCGAACGACGCGGTGGTCCTCGTGGCCCACGGCCAGCCACTCGGCACCGCTCCCACCGCCCTCGACGTGATCGCGCCGGACAAGAAGCACGTTGGCGATCCCAACCTGACCACGGTGCTCGAGACCGCCGGGATCCCCTTCGGGATCTTCCCGAACATCAAGGAGGCCGGCGGCATTGCCGTCGCCGACCTCGCCGGGGAGAAGGTACTTGCGGACGGCACCGCCAGTGAGAAGCTCTTCCTCAACCCCGGCGCAGCCGACAGCATCGAGTGGACGATGAACGACGGGACCACCTCGGTGGGCACCGCCGCCATCCTCGCCATCGAGGGGAAGCAGGCAACGCACCGGATCTACCGGGCGGCGAAGCTCTCCGATGCGGAGAAGGCACAGGCGGCCAAGCTCGCGCCGGCCCTCGAGCAGCCCGCGACCGCGCAGACGGAGTAAGGGTCCACCGCCGCCGGGGGGCCGAGAAGGTGGTGCAGACGTGAGTGGTGAGTCGTCGGTAGCGGACCGTCGCAAGCTGGGTGAATTGCTCGTCGCCGCCGGCGTTCTCGACGAGGGCAAGCTGCAGGCTGCCCTCGTCGAGCAGCAGCGCTGGGGCGAACCCCTGGGGCGCACGCTCGTCAACATGGGCGTGCTCTCGGAGGAGCTGCTGGTGCGGGCCCTCTCCCGGCAGCTGGGGATCCCCGCCTGCGACCCCGCGACGATGGAGCTCGACCGGAGCATGGCAGGCTACATCGGCCTGCACCTGGTCGAGCAATTCGGCGTGATGCCGGTGGCGGTCGAAGCGAGCCGCAAGGTCCTCTTCGTCGCCACCGCCGATCCCACCGACAAGCGTGCCCTCGCCGAGCTGGGCGATCACATCGGCTGGTCGATCCAGCCGGTGGTGGCAGCCTCCAGCCGGATCGAGAAGGCGATCCGCAAGCACTACTACGGCGAGCTCGGCGCCGCGGCAGAACCCGCTGCCCCGGTGCAGGCGGAGGAGCCGGGACGCGAGCAGCCGACGCCCCCCGCCCCGCCGACCGAAGCCCCGCCGCCTGCAGACTTCGCCGATCTTCGAGCCTCGATCGCGGAGCTGGAGCGCCTGGCTGGAGGGCAGCTCCGCGCACTCCGGGTGTTGGTGGAGATGCTCGTGGAGAAGGGCGTCGTCCGTCACGAGGACTACCTCGCCAGGGTGCGCGGCGAGGACAAGACGAGCTGACGGGTTCGTGGGTCCCGCCCCAGGGGACCCATTGCTTCCCTTGCGTCAGACGAGGAGGGATCCGCCGCCGCGGATGCCGCCCGCGCGCTGGCGCTCCAGATCGAGCCGGCCCAGGGTCTCGCGGATCGAGGGGTGGCGGTCCAGCAAGGCCGAGAACGCCTCCCGCGGCAGCCGCAGCACCATGCCGCGGCTCCGGGCCCTGCAGCTCGCGCTGGCCTGGCCGCCGTGCAGCAGCGACTGCTCGCCGAAGAGCTCCCCCTCGCGCAGAATCGCCAGGGGCTTCTCGGCACCGTCCTGCCTTCGCACCACGTCGAAGGTGCCGTGGAGCACCACGAAGAGCCCCTCGACCGGCACGCCCTCCTCCACCACCGTTTCGCCTGCCGCCACCTCCCGCGTCCGGAACTGGCGGATGAGCTCGGCCCCGGTGGCACGATCGAAGGGACGAAAGATCGGCGAGGTGGCGAGGACGTTGGCGAGGAGGCGCTGCCGGTAGAAGCGGCGCAGCGCGGTGGCGACGGAGGTGTGGTCGCGCACCAATTGGCGCAGATCGGCGCTGGTGAACTGGAGCACCTCGCTCTCGCGCAGCGCCACGACGCTCGCCGTGCGGGCCGAGGCGGTGAGCAGCGCCATCTCACCGAAAAAGGCGCCGTCCTCCAGCACCGCCAGCCGCACGTGCTGCGCGCCCATCTCGCGGACGACCTCGAGCGATCCGTCGACGACGACGTAGAAGGCGTCGCCGCGCTCACCCTGGCGAACGGCGATCTCCCCGGGGGCGAGGCGCTGGTGCCGCGAACGATCGATGAGCTTGCGAAAGGCCGCCGGGGCGAGATCCGCGAAGAGCGGGATCTCGGGCAGCGCCGGCGGAAGCGTCGCTTCCCGGTCGAGCTCCCGGGCGTCGACGATGTCGATCTGGAAGAGCATCTCGTCGAGCCGCTCAACGTCGGGTGGCGCGGGCGGCTGCGAGAAGCGCACCACCTGCACCGGCTGGCTCGGCGTGTAGGGGCCCGGCGTGGAGGCGGGCGCCCCGGCTGGCTTCGGCAGGGGCGTACCGCGTGCCGGCGTCGGCGGCGGTGGCGGCCTTCCCAGCCTGCGGGCGTGGAGCTCGGCGAGAAGTGCTTCCGCCTCTTCGTGGCCCGGCGCGATCTCGAGGACGAGCTTCAAGGCGGCGATGGCCCGCAGGAGCAGGCCATCGGCGGCGAAGCGCCGGCCCGCAGCCAGGAAGGCGAGGATCGACTCGGCATCCTTCCCGCGCTTGCGCTGCACCTCGCCCAGGCGGACCAGCAGCTGCGGGTCCCTGGGGTTTTCTTTGGCGAGGGCTACGTAGAGGGCGGCGGCGCGGGCGAATTTGCCTTTCGCCAGCGCAGCCGCCGCCTCGTCCTTCCGCTTGCGAGCGTTCATGCCTCTCCGGCAGCGACGTGGGGGGTCGCAAAGATCCAAATTCTACATCCCCACAAGGGGGAGGTAGCAACCCCCTTCTGCCGGATTGCTTCAGCGTCCGCGGCGCTGGCCGCCGCGCCCCCCCTCGCGAGAGGGCCCGCGGGCGGGTCCCCGGGGCCTGCCGCCGGACGAGCGGGGACCGCCGCCGGTCTGTGCGCCCCGAGCGCCGCGGGAGCCGCCGCCGGCGGCGCGGGCGCCACCCTGGGGACGACCGGCGCCGGGGCCGCGCTGCTTGCGCGGCGTTGCCGGTGCCTCGTACGAAGGCTCCTCGGCGAAGCCCTCCTCGTCGGCCCAGCGGGCGAAGCCCAGGCGCTCGCCACCAGCAGGCGTCTCGCCCCTGCTGCTGCGGGTGCCGGCCCCGCGATCGGCACCAAAGCCGCCACGGCCGCCGGCGCCGCGATCGGCAGCGAAGCCGCCACGGCCACTCGCGCCGCGCTCGCCACCGGCGCCACGGCCACTCGCGCCGCGCTCGGCACCGAAACCACCACGACCACCGGCACCGCGCTCGCCACCGGCACCACGGCCACCCGCACCGCGCTCGGCACCGAAGCCACCACGACCACCGGCACCGCGCTCGCCACCGGCGCCACGGCCACCCGCACCACGCTCGGCACCGAAGCCACCAGCGCCGCGCTCGGCGCCGAAGCCACTCCGGCCGCCGGTAACGTTGCGCCTGGGCGCCGTGCCGAGGATCGGGTTGCGAACCGCGCCCGCTCCTGCCCGGGGCCGCTTCCGCCGAATCCCACCAGGCGGCGGCGGTGCTTCCTTCTCCACCGCCTTGCGGAGCGCCTGCACCTCGAGGCGGCTCAGTGGCCGCACGTCGCCGGGCCGCAGCCCCGCGAAGCCGATCCCCGCGTAGTCGCTGCGGAAGAGCCGCACCACCGGGTGGCCCACCGCCTCGCAGAGCCGCTTCACCAGGTGGTGACGCCCCTCGGCGACCACCAGCCGGATCCACGTATTCTTCGGCGTGCGCTTCTCCCAGGTGGCCTCGATGGCCCGGGCCATGCCGTCCTCGAGGCGCACGCCCTCCCGCATCCGCTCCAGCACCGCGTCGGCAGGATCGCCCTTCACCTTGGCCAGGTAGGTGCGACGGACGCCCCAGCGCGGATGGGTGAGCTTGTGGGCCAGCTCGCCGTCGTTGGTGAGGAGGAGGACGCCCTCGGCGTCGTAGTCGAGGCGGCCCACCGGGTAGACCCGCTCGTTGACCCGGCGGAGGAGGTCGCCGACCGCCTGCCGGCCCTCGGGATCGGAGAGCGTGGTGACGACCCGCTCCGGCTTGTAGAGCACGTAGTAGGCGAGTTCCTCGGGCTCGGCGATGACCTGCTCGTCGACGCGGATCAGGTCGCGTCGCGGGTCGGCCCTGCTTCCCAGCTCGAGGACCTTCTTGCCGTTCACCTCGACCCGGCCGGCGAGGATGAGCTCCTCGGCAGCCCGCCGCGACGCGATACCGGAGCGGGAGAGGATTTTCTGCAGCCGTTCTTCGGCCATTTTCGGACTTCCTGTGCGGGCGCCTTCTCGGCGGCCGCGGTACGGGACCGGCCAGCCCTTGTCAGCTGGCGGCGCCCTCCGCCTCGGGAGGTGTTTCGGGCTCCTTCGGCGGGTTGATGGTCTGGGCGACGTCGCTCGCCTTCTGCTCGGCGTCGGCGAGGGCCTGCTCCAGCTCTGCCAGCGCCTGCTCGCTCTTGGCGACGCGCTCCTTCTCTGCCTCGAGGTAGGCCGGGTCGGTGAGCTCCGCCACGGTGCCGGCGATGCCCGCTGCCGCCTCGGGCCCCAGCTCCTCCTCGACGATCTGCACGCTCTCTTCGTTGAGCTCGTGGAACTCCCGCAGCGTCGGCAACGACGCGAGGTCCTTCAGCTGGAAGAACTCCAGGAACTCCCGGGACGTTCCGTAGAGCAGCGGACGGCCCACCTCGTCCTTCTTTCCGAGGATCTTGATCAGCTTCCAATCGAGGAGCGCCTTCACCACCGCGCCGCAATCGACGCCGCGGATGTCCTCGATCTCCGGCCGGGTCACCGGCTGGCGGTAGGCGATGATCGCCAGGGTCTCGAGAGCGGCGCGCGTGAGCCGGCGGGGCTTCACGTGGAGGAAGCGACGCACGAACTCCGCCGACTCCGGCGCGGTGCGGAGCTGCCAGGCTCCCGACACCTCGGAGAGCACGACGCCGGAGATCCCTTCGCGCAGCTCGCCGGCGAGGCGCTCCAGGGCGTCCTTGATCCGATGGGCCTCGAGGCCGCTCGCTGCGCGCATCTGCTCCACGGTGAGCGGCTTGTCGGAGACGAAGAGGAGCGAGTGGACCACGTGCCGCGCCTGGTCCTCGGTGAGCTTGCGGGCCTTGGCGGCGATCTTGTCGAACGAGCCCTGGAGATCCTCCTCGAGCTCGGCGATCTCGGCGGGGGTCTCCTCGTCCTCCCGCTCCTCCGCTGCCTGGGCGAGGGCCTCCTCCTCAGCGGTGGGGGCGTCCTCGGAGAGCTCGCGGGCCATCTCGGCCTGGAGCGCCGCGTCCTCCTCGGCACCGGCCTCGAAGGCAGCGACGTTGGCGTCCTCCACGGCGATCGGGTCGACCGCGGCAACGGCAACCTCCTCGACCTCGGCTTCCACCGCATCGAGGGCCTCGGCAGCAGCCTCGAGGGCGCCGTCCGCGTCGGCTTCGTCCGGCGCCTCGTGCGCCACCTCGTCGGCAGCGGCGACCTCGTCGGCGGCAGGCTCCTCCGCAGGCGCGTCTTCGGGCGCTTCCGCATGCACCGGGAGCGCATCCTCCGGCGCCGCCGCCTCGTCCAGCTCCGTCGCGAGCGCCTCCGCCTCGAGCGCCGCAGCCGCAGCGGCCTCGGCCGCCTCCTGGAGGAACGCTGCCGCGTCCTCGTCCACCGCGGCGGGGGTCCGCTCCTCCACGGCCTCCACCACCCGCCCACCCCGGCGGTTTTCGGCGTTGCGACGCGTCGTCTCGTTGCTCACGAATGCTCTCCCGGAAGGCACGAGGGTGTCGGCTTGCGAACGGGCCGCAAACTAGCAGAAGGGGCCGACACTGGGCACCCGATCAGCGGAAATCGTCCCGGATGTCGACGTCGTCGTCGCCGAGGCGCTCGGTCCGGCTGATCACGATGTCGCCGCCCCGCTCCTCCTGGAGGACCCGCACCAGCTTGAGCCGGGTCATCTCCAGCAGGCCGAGGAAGGTGGCGATCACGCGGTGGCGCTCGGTCATCCCCTCGAAGAGCTCGAAGAAGGTGACGTGATCCTTGCCCCGGAGCAGGTCGGCGATCCGGCTGATCGCGTCGGAGATCGAGACCCGCTCGAGCACCACCTGGTGCTGCTTCTCGGGCTTGAGGTTCTTGAGGACCTTGTCGAGCGCCTCGATCAGCTTGAAGACCGAGACCTCCTTGATCCCCAGCTCCCCCTCGGCGAAGGGCACCGCCTCCGCCCGCACCTGCCTGGTGAAGACGTCGCGCCCGAGGAGGTCCTGCCGGGCCAGGTCCTCCGCCGCGGCCTTGTACTTCTGGTACTCGAGGAGCCGCCGCACCAGCTCGGCGCGCGGATCGCCCTGCTCCTCCTCGCTCTCCTCCGGCGGGGTCTCGGGCCTGGGCAGCAGGAGTCGGCTCTTGATGTGGGCCAGCGTCGCCGCCATCACCAGAAACTCGCCGGCGATGTCGAGGTTGAGCTCCTTCATCCGCTCCAGGTACGCGAGGTACTCCTGGGTGACGAAGGCGATGGGGATGTCGAAGATGTCGAGCTTGTGCTCGCGGATGAGGTGGAGGAGGAGGTCCAGCGGACCTTCGAAGGTGGGCAGCGTGAGCGTGAAGGCCCGCGCCGCCACCACGAACTCGTGGGAGGGCTGCTCGCCGGCCTCGTCGACCTGCGCGGCCTTGCCGCGCCGACCCTTCACCACCTCGCCCACGGTCGTCCCCGCTCCTAGCCCGCGATCGCCGCGCTGAGGTGCATCAGCCACCCGCCCAGCCACATCATCGGCCTGTGGATCAGCCTTCCGCCGAAGAGGAAGACGCCGATGAGGAGCACCGGAGCGTACGGGAAGATCTTCTCGTAGGCCAGCGCCGTCCGCCGGGGGAGTAGGCCGAGGAGCACCTTGCTGCCGTCCAGGGGCGGGAGCGGGATCATGTTGAAGATCGCCAGCGCCAGGTTGAGCACCAGCATCGACTGGGCGAAGGCGTAGATCGCCTCGTTGGTCTGCCCGGCCCGCATGGCGAGGCCCATGCTGAGCGCCGCCCCCAGGGCGAGGAGCAGGTTGGAGACGGGCCCCGCCGCCGAGACGATCATCATCCCGGTCGACATCGTGACCTTGCGGGTGAAGCGGGTGGGCGTCACCGGCACCGGCTTGGCCCAGGCGAAGAAGACGCCCCCGGAGAAGATCACCTGCATCACCGGCAGCAGCACCGTACCGACCGGATCGATGTGGGGGATGGGGTTGAGCGTGAGCCGGCCCAGCCGCGCCGCCGTGTCGTCACCCAGGGCGTGGGCGGAGGCGGCGTGCGCCCACTCGTGCACCGTCAACGAGAGGAGCACGGGGATGAACCAGAGGACGAGGCTCTGCAGATCGGAGGCGTTCACCGGGAAGAGAACCGTTCTCGCGGCGGGAACCATCCCACCGCCGGAAAAGCGGGCTAGGTAGCAAGCGCCACGCAGGCAGTCAAACCGGCCTGGGTCAGGGCAGGAAGTCGAGCGGATCGTGGGGTTCGGTGCCCCGACGGACCTCGAAATGGCAATGGGGACCGGTCGCCCTGCCGGTGCGGCCCACCAGCGCCAGCGGCTGCCCCGCCTTCACCTCGGCGCCCTCCTGCACCAGGTTGCGCTGGTTGTGGGCGTAGATGGTGATCAGATCGCCCTGGTGGCGGAGGATCACGATGTTGCCGTAGCCGCGCTGGGTTCCGGCGAAGAGCACCACCCCGTCCGCCGCGGCGACGATCTTCGTCCCCTCGGGGGCGGCGATGTCGATGCCGTCGTGGCGGGTGGCGCCGCGGGGGCCGAAGCGGCTGTAGAGCACGCCCTGCACCGGCCAGCCGAGGATCGCGTTCTCCCGCTTGCCCCTGGCGGGTTCGCGGCGGGAGACGCTCGGCCGCACCTTCGGCCGGGACGTGGTGCGCCCCGGCGCCGCCGCGGCGCTCCCCTTGCGCTGCGGGATGACGAGTTCACGCCCCACTGCCAGCTGGGTGGGATCGGTGATCTCGTTGGCGTCTGCCACCTCGTCCGCCGAGAGGCCGTAGTGCAGAGCGATCCGGTAGAGGTTCTCCCCGCGCTGCACCACGTGGACGAGGCCGTCGCTGCCGTGGCCGCCGCCGCCCGTCGTCGACACCGGCGCCTTGCGCTCCGCCCCCGCGGAAGCGGATCCCGCACCGGCAGCGGTGGCGGCAGGCGCGGTGCCGGTATCCCGGGCCCAGGTCGCACGGGGCGGAACACAGCCGGTGATCGCCACCGCCGCGAGCGCGAGAAGGGAAAGCTGGCGCAGGCGGCCGTTCACCCTTCGGACCATGGATGCGGTGCTGTCGAGCGTCAAAGAAAGCGCTCCCGCCGCTTGTGGAAACCGCCTCCCCCTACCGCGTTCCGAAGGCCTCGGGCCAGCGGCTCGGATGTACAGGTGCCCCCCTTCACCACCCGAACGCCGCTGGTTCAGGTCGCCCGCTCGTCCGCGTCGAAGCCCGGCACGCTCCAGGCCCGCAGCTCGTCGAGGAGCTTGTACTCGGTGAGGTCGAGGTGGAGTGGCGTCACGCTGATCAGGCGCTCGCCGAAGACGGCGTTGCAGTCGGATCCCGGGATGTCGACGTGCTTCGATTCCGAGCCGCCGATCCAGTAGTACTTGCGGCCGCGGGGGTCGACGTTCTCCACCACCGCCGAGCCGTAGCTCCGCTTGCCCAGCTTGGTGAAGCGGTAGCCGCCTGCAGGATCCCGCGGCACGTTCACGTTGAGCAGCATGCCGCGGGGCAGCTTCCGCTCCGCCACCTCTGCGGCGAGCCCCGCTGCGAATTTCGCCGCGAAGGCGAAATCGAAGGTCTCCCTCGAGACCAGCGAAACGGCGATGGCCGGCACGCCGAGGAGCGCGCCCTCCATCGCCGCGGCGACGGTGCCCGAGTAGGTCACGTCGTCGGCGAGGTTGGCGCCGTAGTTGATCCCGGAGACCACCACGTCCGGCCGCCGGTCCTTGAGCAGATGGTGCAGGGCCAGGTAGACGCAATCGGTGGGGGTGCCGTCCACCGACCACCAATCGTCGGCCACCTCGTGGATCCGCAGGGGGCGGTGGAGGCTGATCGCGTGGCTGGCGGCGCTCTGCTCGCGGTCGGGCGCCACCACGCAGACCTCGCCGACCTCGGAGAGCGCCCGGGCCAGGGTGCGCAGGCCGTCGGACTGGATGCCGTCGTCGTTGGAGATGAGAAATCGCATCGGCGGCAAGGTAGGGCCTGCCCGCCGATCGGTCATGCCCTTTTCGCACGCCGGCCGCTCCGGGGGGCCGTGTTCGAACGATGAACGGCAGCGCCCTCTGCGGGAGGAGCGGCAGCGCTTCCCTGCCGGCCCGATCGTCCCTTTCCTCGTGGCGAGGCCGTCGTCGCCCGGGGGGGAAGGATGGAGCTGCTCACGCTGGGAGGAGTCCGGCGCACACCGGTGCGCTGCAGGAGGGTCGCCTCGAGCCCGCGCGATCCCGTATCGAGCTGGCTCGCGGGCTGCGGGCTGCATCCCGACGAGATCCCCGCGCCAGCGGTCGTCCTGGAGCGCGGCAGGCACTGCCTGCTGCCCCGGGAGCTCGAGCGCTTCGGATGCAGGCTGCTGCACACCCCTTCGCTCCCCACCTACAAGCGCTGGATCGGCGTCCCCGACCAGGCCTGCAGCAGCACGGCGCCGCAGCCGCCCGCCGGTCCCCCGGATGCCTCGGGTCCGGCGGCATTGCTCCAGGCGGCGCGGGCCTTCGTCTTCGGCGATTCGGTTGCCGCCTCAGCCTGGAAGCGGCCGATCGAGGAGCGGCTCGGGCCCTTTCCGCTCCTCGTGGTGCGGGCCTCCCGCCTCGAGATCGAGGCGGGCGCCACGCTCGTCGTCACCGGCACGCCAACGGCCCTCGCTGTCGACGAGGTGCTCCTCCACGCCGGCGGCCGGATCACGCTCCACGTCCCGGGGCACCTCGAGTTCGGCAGGCTCGTGAAGCAGGAGGCCGCCTGAAGATGGCCGCGCACAACGAACGTCGACGCTTCCTCCTCGGCGCAGCAGCGGCCCTCGGCGCCGCTGCCCTGCCCCGGCTCCCCACGCGCTCGGGAACGGCACCGCCCTCTGCTCCCGCGCCTGCTCCTGCTCCTGCTCCTGCCCCCGCGGGGGCGATGCCGGCGCGCGACCCCTCCAGCCCAGCGGCACCGCGTCCAAAACCCGCGCCCTGGCACGACGCGACGCCGATCGACACGGGAACCCGGCGGGTCGGCGCAGACGAGGCGATCCGCGTGGACGACGGCGCGGCGATCGACCGCCTCGAGCTGGCTGGCGGCGCGATCTTCCTCACCGGCGGCGCGGTCCGCATGGGCACGGTCGGCAGGACGTCCTGAGGGGAACGATCATGGCGGAGTGCACCGATCTCAATTGGCTGGGCGTGGACGGCAGCGACGGCGCCCATGGCGTCGCCGGCGCGGACGGAACGGCAGGGGCGGACGGCGCCCCGGGCTCGTGCAATTGGGCGTCGGGCTGCATCGCGAGCGGCACCGGCGGCGACGGAACGCCCGGCAGGCCCGGCGCGCCGGGCGGCATGGGCGGGGACGGCGAGGCCGCCCCCGACGCCACCTGCACCATCACCGAGCTGGTCGGCGAGGTGACCGTGCTCACCCGGGGCGGCTTCGGCGGCACCGGCGGCGACGGGGGCACCGGGGGGGACGGCGGCGCCGGCGGCAGGGGTGGAAACGGCGCGCGGCGGGGCCCCGACAGCGTGCCCGGCGCGCCCGGCGGAAGTGGCGGCCCGGGCGGCGACGGAGGAGACGGCGGCGCCGGCGGCGACGGAGGCCCCGGCGGCTTCATCGCGATCAGCTACGGCGGCACCGGCAGGATCCGGCCGCTCAACCCGACCTCCCGGGCGGGAACCGGCGGTGCCTTCGGCAGGCCCGGCGAGGGTGGAGCTGCTGGCCCCGGCGGCACGGAGGGTGGCGAACCGGGCCGCGAAGGCGCCGAGGGAACGCCGGGCGCGCAGGGGCAGGATGGACAGCCGGGCGCGCGGGGTGCTTTCGAGCTCACCCCGCTGCAGCAGGGATAGGAGGGGTGATGTGGTGGCGTGCCCTGTGGTCGGGACTGGTGGTGGTCGCTGGCGTCGCGGGCTGTTCGGAGGAGAAGGTGCAGGAGGAGGAGCCCTTCGTCCTCGAGGGCGCCTGGGTCACCTGGCACGACGAGCACGAGATCCGCGAGATCCGTGACGGCGCCGATCGGATCACGGCGGAGCTCTTCCGCCTCGAGATGATGGAGGACCTGCGCGGCGTGGCTCCCTGCGACCTCGACACCACTGGCCAGCTGCCCGAGGAGGTGCTCGCCTCCTTCGCCGGGACGTCCGAGGCCCTGGAGGCGGCGGCGGTGACGAGCTACCTCGCGTTCGATGAGCGGCAGGTGCTCATCACCACCCTCTACGACTTCACGCCCGTCCCCTTCGAGTGCGTGGTCGAGAAGAGCCGCCGCTACCTGCTCGAAGGGAAGGTCTTCACCCTCGACAGCGGCGAGACGCTGCTCTTCGAGAGCTCCGCCGCCGAGTCCTTCCGGCTCACCTACCTGGCGGACGGGGACACGGGACCCCTGCCGGAGCCGGAGAATCTCTTCGAGAGCTCCAGCGATTTCGACTGGATGTTCGTCCGCTGGATCGCCGACCGCAATCCGGAAGAGAGCTTCAGCATCCACCCGCTGAGCAAGCGGCTGCTCTTCGACACCATCCGGCAGGTCGCCACCACGGGAGACGAGGCCATTCCCTACCCGACCGTCTGCCGCACGAGCTGGACGGTTCCCGAGGCGCGGTTGCTCTGGCTCGACACCGGGGACCACAACGCCGGCACGCGGCTGCAGGGCGAAGTGATCCGCATGGATCTCGTGGAGGATCCGCGCAACGGCGAGGCCTGCAACGCCTGGCTCGCGACCTTCGAGGCGCAGCCGACCCTCGACTGGCGGGTCAGCGCCGGGGCCGATGGCACCCTGATCGTGAACGGGCACCTCTACCGCAGGGCTACCGGGCCGTGAGGGCGGGCGCCCTGCGCCGCCTGCTCGCCGCTTGCGGCGTGGAGGCGCCGGCGGAGGACTGGCTTCGCGAGACGCTCGGCACGGAGGAGCCGTCGCCGGGCTGCTCCACCCTGAACCACGATGGCGCGCCGGTGCAGGTCTGCTGCAGCGTCGGCGCCGGCGGCGAGCGGCGCCGCCTCGTCGTCGATCCGGGCTACGCTTGCGCGGATCGCTGGTCCCGCTACCACTTCGGCGCCGCCACCCTGCTCCGCCTCGCGCCCCCGTCGCTCCGGGATGCGCTCACGCAGCTGCTCGAGCGGGCAGGCCCCGCGGCGCCGGCTGAGCTGCGCCGCTCGCCGGGGGGGACGCTCTGGCTCGCCGGCCTGCCCGGGCAGGCGGGCATCGCCGCCTATCTCGATCTCGGCCGGGCGCAGGATCCCTGGTCGATCGCCGCGCGCTGGCTCGAGGAGGCCCTGCCCGATCCCGCTCCCGCGCAGGAGGCGATCGCCGCCCTGCGGCCGGTCGGCGTCCCTGCCAGCGTGGCCCTCGAGGGCAGCACGCCGGACGATCTACGGGCGAAGATCTACTGGCGGCTCGGGGCACCGGCGCTGCTGGGTCGTCTCGGGGGCGGGTGGTACGAGGACGCGATCTTCGCCCCCTTCCTCCGCGTGCTCCTCGGCGGCCGCGCCGTGCGGCTGCAGGGGCTGGTGCTCGGCCTGGGCTTCTCGGTGGCGACAGGCGCGCTGGCGGATCGGAAGATCGACGTCTGCTGCTGCCCGGCGTGCAGGCCGGGGGACGGGAAGGATCGACTGGCGGCCCTGGAGGAGGCGGTGGGCTTCGATCTGCTGCCGCTCGCCGAGCGGCTGGCCCGGCCCGGCGTCGAGCCGGCCTTCGTTGGCCTCGGCGCTTCCCGCGAGGGCGCCACGAGGCTCAACCTCTACCTCGCGCCAGCCCCGGGGCCGCGCTGGCGGAGCGATCCGGCCCCCGGAAAGTCGAAGGGCCCGAAGCTCGAAAGCTCCGGGCCCTTCGTTGGTCGGGGCGACTGGATTTGAACCAGCGACCACTTGCACCCCAAGCAAGTGCGCTACCAGGCTGCGCTACGCCCCGCCATCTACTGCACTGGGGTTCGAACGGCGGCGGTTGTAGGCGAGAGGCCCTCCCCGCGTCAAGGAAACAACGACGTGGCGCGCGGTTTTTGCCCGAGCGCTGCAGCCGCCAGGAACGGCAAAGGCCGGCCCGAAAGCCAGCCTCCGATCCCGTCGTTCCGCTTGCGCGCGCCTACTGCGCCCGCTCGACCTCGGCGCCGTCCTCGGACTCGCCGATCGTGCCGTTGAGGGCGTTCTTGAGGACCTGCGACGGCCGGAAGGTGAGCACCCGCCGCGCGGAGATCTCGATCTCCTCGCCGGTCTGGGGATTGCGCCCGACCCGCGAGTTCTTCTCGCGGACGATGAAGTTGCCGAAGCCCGAGACCTTGATCTTCTCGCCCCGCTCCAGCGTCTCTTTGACTGTGTCGAAGACGAGCTCCACGATCTCCGCCGACTCCTTCTTGGAGAAGCCGACCTTCTCGTAGACGCCCTCGATGATGTCCGCCTTGGTCATGGCTGCGAGCAACCCTCCGGAGCATGCCGGAATAAACAGCGATGCCGTCGTGTGAGGGCTGCGAGCGTGGCTTACCTGGCGGCTGGCTGTCAAGCGTGGGTGACGGCTTTCTCCAGCAGCAGCGCCCGTTTACGCGCCGCGCGGCCCTCGCCGAAACCCTTCTGCGAGGCCCCTGCACGGCGTTCAGGGGCCCGGCTGCCCGCCTGCGCCGCCCGGCGCCACCGGGCTCCCTTCCGGCTCGGAGAAGAGCCGGTCGAAGGCCTCCCAGGTCTCCCGCTCCTCGGGAGTCTCTCGCGCCGGGGCGAGGAAGACGTAGAGCCCGGTGAAGGTCCCGCCGAGGAGGATCCCCACCACCGCAAAGGCCACCGCCCACGACGAGGAGCGCGGCCGCGCGTGGTGGCGCAACCCCCAGATCCCCATCCCCAGCGCGGCGAGGGAGAGGAGCAGGCCGAGCCCCGGCACCCAGGCGAGGAGCACCGCGAGCAGCGCTACCGCGAGGGTGAAGCCGTGCCGCCAGTGGGGCCTCGCCTCCGCCCCGATCGCCGGATCCGTCTGCGCCATGGCGGGCAAGCTAAGCCGCCCGCCCGCCGTCGGCACGTATCAGCCTCGGAGCTCGGCGCCGACCTCGCGGGCCAGGGCCTGCACCAGCGCCCCGTGAACCCGGGTGATCTCCTCGTCGGTGAGGGTGCGCTCCGGCGCCCGGTAGCGGATGGCGAAGGCGAGGTTCTTGCGGCCTTCGCCGAGCTGCGGCCCCTGGTAGACGTCGAAGAGCTCCACGCCCTCGACCAGCCCCTCGCCTGCGGGGCCGCGGAGCACCGCCTCGATCCGCGCCGCGGAGACCTCCACCGGCACCACGACTGCCAGGTCCCGGAGCACCGCCGGGAAGCGGGGCACGCCGGTGAACCGGGGCAGCAGGTGGGCCGCCTCGACCAGCGCGTCGAATTCGAGCTCGAAGACGAAGACGCCGCGGGGCAGATCGAAGGACTCGGCCACCACCGGGTGGAGCTCGCCGAGCTGCCCCACCGCCCGCTCGCCCGCCATCACCACGCAGGCCGAGCGCGGGTGGAGCCACGTCGCGTCGCCAGCCTCCCAGCGCACGCCGACGACGCCCAGCGAGGCGAGCATCGTCTCGAGGATCCCCTTGGCATCGAAGAAATCGACGGGCTGCGCGCCTTCCGCCCAATTGGCGGGGCGGCGGTTCCCGGCGAGGAGGCCCGCCACGCGCACCGGCTCCCGAACCGGCGCGTCGCGGGTGCCCTCGGGAAGGAAGGCGGGCCCGATCTCGTAGAGGCGCAGATCCTCCACCTGCCGGTTCCGGTTGAAGGCGGCGTTGCGCAGCAGCCCGGCGACGAGTCCGGTCCGCATCACGCTCTGGGTCTCGGTGAGCGGGTTGCGCAGCGGCAGCGCGGCAGGCGCCTTGCCCCCGGGCACCAGCGCCGCGAGGTCCTTCGGATCGACGAAGGCGTAGTTGAGCACCTCGTCGAGGCCGGCCCCCGCGAAGATCTCCCGTAGCGCTGCCTGGACCCGCTGCGCCTTCGTCGGCTGCGCTGCCTCCGCCGCGGCGGAGGGCAGCGCCGTCGGTACCGTGGCGTAGCCGCGGATCCGGGCGACCTCCTCGATCAGATCGGCCTCGCGGCCCACGTCGGTGCGGAAGGTCGGGACGGCGAAGCGCGCGCCCTGCCCGTCCTCGGCGACCAGCCCGAAGCCGAGGTCGAGGAGGATCCGGCGCGATTCCTCCGCGGGAACCTCGACGCCGAGGAGCTCGCCCACCCGCTTCCACCGCAGCGCCACCTGCGCCGGCTCCCGACTGCCCGGGAACTCGTCGACGACGCCGGGCCGCACCTCGCCGCCGGCGAGCTGCTGGATCAACGCCGCCGCCCGATCGATGGCGAAGCGGACCGCCTCGATGTCGGCCCCGCGCTCGAAGCGATGCGAGGACTCGGTGTGGAGGCCGTGCCGCTTGGAGGAGCGGCGCACGCCCGTGGGCTGGAACCACGCGCTCTCGATCAGCACCCGCGTGGTGCCCTCGCCCACTTCGGCGTCGGCGCCGCCCATCACGCCGGCGAGGACCAGGGCCCGCTCGCCGTCGGCGATGACCAGATCCTCGGGGACGAGCGTGCGCTCCTTCTCGTCGAGGGTGACCAGCTTCTCGCCGGCCTCGGCGGTGCGAACCACGATCCTCCCGCCGCGGACCTTGTCGAGGTCGAAGGCATGGAGGGGATGGCCCGTCTCGAGGAGCACGTAGTTGGTGACGTCGATCACGTTGCCGAGGGCGCGCACGCCGCACGCGGTGAGCCGCTGCTGCATCCACTGCGGCGAGGCGCCGAAGCGCACGCCCTCCACCACGCGGGCGGCGTATCGGCCGCAGCGGGCGGGATCGCGGATCTCCACCGCAACGAGATCGCTGGCGGGGGTTCCGCTCTCCTGCGGCGCCGCAGCGGGCATCCGCAGCTTCGTGCCGGTGAGGGCCACCAGCTCCCTGGCGACGCCCAGGTGCGAGAGCCAGTCGGGGCGGTTGGGCGTGGCGTTCAGGGTGAGCACGACGTCGTCGAGGCCGAGGTGCTCGGTGATCGCCTGCCCCACCGGCGCGTTCTCCTCGAGGAGCAGGAGACCGGCGCTCTCCTCGGAGACGCCCAGCTCCTTCGCGGAGCAGAGCATGCCGGCGGACTCGACCCCGCGGAGCTTGCGCCGCTCGATCCGCATCCCGTTGGGAAGCTCCGCGCCGAGGAGCGCGGTGGGCACCTTGGCGCCGACACCGTAGTTGGCCGCGCCGCAGACGATGGAGAGGAGCTCGCCCTGCCCCGCGTCCACCTTGCAGAGGTTGAGCTTGTCGGAGCCTTCCACCGGCTCCTTGGAGACCACCTGCCCGACCACGACGTGGCCGAGGCCCTCGCCACGGCGCTCGATCGCCTCGACCTCGAGGCCTGCGTGGGTGAGGAGCTCCGCCAGCCGGTCCACCGGCGGCATCTGCTCCACGAGATCGGACAGCCATTTGTAGGAAATCTGCATGTTCGCTCCGCGCGCCGCTCGAAGGCGCAGCGTGGGCTTTCGGATCAGAACTGGGCGAGGAAACGGGCGTCGTTCTCGAAGAGCAGGCGCAAATCGTCGATGCCGTAGCGCAGCATCGCGATCCGCTCGACACCGAGGCCGAAGGCGAAGCCGCTGAATTCGTCGGGATCGTAACCGGCGCTCTCGAAGACGTTGGGATGGACCATGCCGGCGCCGAGCACCTCGAGCCAGCCGGTGCCCTTGCAGACCCGGCACATCTGGCCCTCGGCGCCCTTGCCCGCGGCCTCGCCAGCAGGCGGCACGCCGATCGATTCGGTGGGCCGCAGCGGATCCGGCGCCGGGACCGCGAGCTTCATCCGCTCCGCCCGCTGCGCAGGCGCGCGGCCGGTGCCGCCGCAGATCACGCAGGAGATGTCCACCTCGGCGGAAGGCTCGGTGAAGGGGAAGTAGCTCGGCCGGAAGCGCGTCTTCATGTCGCCGCCGAAGAAGCCCTTCACGAAGGCGTCGAGGGTCCCCTTGAGCTCCGCGAAGGTGACGCCGCGATCGACGTAGAGGCACTCGATCTGGTGGAACATCGGCGAGTGGGTCTGGTCGCTGTCGCAGCGGTAGACGCGCCCCGGGGCGATCACCCGCACCGGCGGCTGCTTGCCGAGCATGGTCCGGACCTGCACCGGCGAGGTATGGGTGCGCAGCAGCACCTCGCCAGGCGGCACCGTCCCCGGCGGCAGCACCGAGTCGTCCACGAAGAAGGTGTCCTGCATGTCGCGCGCAGGGTGGTCCTTCGGGAAGTTGAGCGCCTCGAAGTTGTAGTAGTCGAGCTCGACCTCGGGACCGCTCGCCACCGAGAAGCCCATCCGCGTGAAGACCGCGATCATGTCCTCGAGGGTCTGCGAGAGCGGGTGGCGCCTGCCGCGCCGCACCGCGCGCCCGGGGAGGGTCACGTCGATGCGCGGGCCCGCGAGCTCCGCCTCGAGCTTCGCCCTGCCGAGGGCGTCCTTGCGTGCGGTGAGGGCGCCCTCCACCGCAGCGACCGCGTCGTTCACGGCCTCGCCGAAGGGCTTCTTCAGCTGCGGCGGGAGCTTGCCGATGCTCTTGCGCAGCGCGGAAACGCTGCCGCTCTTGCCCAGGTACTCGACCCGCGCCGCTTCCAGCGCCTTCTCGTCCTCGGCCCGCTCGATGGCGGCGAGGGCGGCGTCGCGCGCCGCAGCGATCTCGGAGAGCTGTTCGCTCGTAAGTTCCATGGTGCCCTGCACTACCGCTTCCGCTTGGGCGGACGCCAGCGGAAAGCTGCACGGCCCTGCACGACGCAGGGCCCGTTTGAACCGCAACCTTCAGGCCCGAAAGACGAAAGGCGGCCCCCGGTCTCCCGGAAGCCGCCTTCGAGTCCCTTCATGAAAGAAGGATGCGCTCGATTACGCCCGGGCAGCCGCGACGACGGCGGCAAAACCCTTGGGGTCGAAGAGCGCGATGTCGGCGAGGACCTTGCGGTCGAGGCCGCTGCCCGCCTTCGCCAGGCCGGCGATCAGGCGCGAGTAGCTCAGGCCGTTCTGCCGAGCAGCCGCGTTGATACGGACGATCCAGAGGCGGCGGAAGTCCCGCTTCTTCTGCCGGCGATCCCGGGTCGCGTAGTCGAGTGCGCGCTCGACCGACTCGTTCGCGCGCTTGTAGGTATTCTTCCGCCGACCGCGGAAGCCCTTCGCAAGCTTGAGAACCCGATTGCGGCGACGACGCGCCTTGAAGCCTCTTTTGACTCGCATGACTCACTCCTGGTGCCAACCGGCACCGAGCCGCGACGGCGTGGCCCGCAGGCCTCCGGCACGGGGAACCCGCTCACCAGAGCAGGTCCGCTTGTTTACCCCACCCGCCAGCTCAGATGTTCGAGCCGTAGGGGAAGAGCTCCTTGATGACCTTCTTCGCGTCCTGCGACACGAGGGTCGAGGTGCCGCGGTTCTGGCGCTTCTGCGTGGGCGACTTGTTGGTGAAGTTGTGCCGGGCGTTCGCCTGGCGGTACTTCACGGTGCCCTTCGAGTTGACGCGGAACCGCTTCTTGGCGCCGCTGTTCGTCTTCAGCTTCGGCATGTCTTCCTCTGACTGGCTTTACGCCTTGGGCGCGGGAGCCTCTTCGGCCTCCGCGGGAGCGGCTGCGGGCGCGCGCTCCTCGGGCGCCTTCTGGCCGCCCTTGTCCTTCTTCTCGGCAACGTCCGCCTGCCGGGCCTTCTCACGGAGCTGCGCGAGGTACTTCGGATTCGGCGCGAGGATCATGAACATCTGCCGGCCTTCCTGGCGCGGCGCCTGCTCGATGATCCCGACCTCCTTCACGTCGTTGGCGACTTCCTGGAGGATCTTCTGGCCGATCTCCTTGTGGGTGATCTCACGGCCGCGGAACATGATGGTCACGCGAGCCTTGTTCCCCTCTTCGAGGAAGCGCCGTACGTTCTTCACCTTGAAGTCGTAGTCGTGCTCGTCGGTCTTCGGCCGGAGTTTGACCTCCTTCAGCTGTACGACGACCTGCTTCTTCTTGGCCTCGCCGGCCTTCTTCTTGGTCTCGTACTTGAACTTGCCGTAGTCCATGATCTTGCAGACCGGCGGGCGGGCCATCGGCGAGATCTCGACCAGATCGAGCCCTTCTTCACCAGCTCTGGCGAGCGCCGCCTCGAGGGCCACGACCCCGAGCTGCGAGCCGTCCGAGCCGATCAAGCGAACTTCACGGGCGCGAATGCGCCGATTCGTACGTGCGTCCCGAATGGGAGATACCTCCTGAGGTTGCGGGGGTGCGACACCCCCGCAGGGAAATCAAAGAAGCGCGCAGGATATTCAAGGAAGCCGGTCTGTCAACCGGGACCGGCTTTCCCGCCCCTGCTTAGTTGAGGAAGGGAACCTTCCCCTCCTCGACCAGGCGGTCGATCGCCGCCTGGAGATCCATGAACTTGAGGTCCTCGCCGCCATAGCGCCGCGGAGAGACCCCCTTCTTCTCCACCTCCTGATCACCGATCACGAAGGTGTAGGGGATCTTCTCGAGCTGGGCGTCGCGGATCTTGGCGCCGAGCTTCTCGTTGCGCTGATCGAGCTCCACCCGCAGGCCCGCAGCGAGCATGCGCTCGTGTGCGGCCTTCGCCCAGTCGAGCTGCCGATCGCTGACGGTGATGATCCGGCCCTGCACCGGCGCGAGCCAGGTGGGAAAGGCGCCGGCGAAGTGCTCGATCAGGATGGCGACGAAGCGCTCGAAGGAGCCGAAGATCGCCCGGTGGATGATCACCGGCCGGTGCTCGGCGTTGTCCTCGCCCACGTAGGTGAGGTCGAAGCGCTCGGGCGCTGCGTAGTCGAGCTGGATGGTGCCCAGCTGCCAGCGGCGGCCGATCGAGTCGGAGACGTCGAAGTCGATCTTCGGGCCGTAGAAGGCGCCGTCGCCGGGCTTGTCCTCGTAGGGCAGGCCCGTGGCCTCGAGGGCCGCCTTGAGCGAGGCTTCCGCCCGATCCCACATCGCGTCGTCGCCGAGGCGCTGCTCCGGGCGCGTGGCGAATTTGGCCACGAACTGCAGGCCGAACGCCTCGTAGACCTTGCCGATCATCGCGGCCAGATCCTTCACCTCGGCGGCGATCTGGCTCTCGGCGAGGTAGATGTGCGCGTCGTCCTGCGCGAACTGGCGCACGCGGGTCAGGCCACCGAGGGCGCCGGAGGCCTCGTTGCGGTGGAGCACGTCCTGCGTGTGGAAGCGAAGGGGCAGCTCGCGGTACGAGTGCTTCTTCGTCGCGTAGTAGAGGTGGTGCGACGGGCAGTTCATCGGCTTCATGGAGAAATCGTGCTCGCCGGTCTCGTTGTCGAGGACCAGGAACATGTTCTCCTTGTACTTGCCCCAGTGGCCGGAGATCTCCCAGAGGCCCTTGTTGAACATCAGGGGCGTCTTGATCTCCTGGTAGCCGTGCCGCCTCGTGAGCGTGCGCATCGCGTTGCCGAGCAGGTGGTAGAGCGTGGTGCCCTTGTCCGTCCAGAAGGCGGCGCCCGGTGCGAAGGGGTGGAAGAGGAAGAGGTCGAGTTCGCGGCCCAGCTTGCGGTGGTCGCGCTTCTTCGCCTCCTCGAGGCGGTGCAGGTACTCGTCGAGCTCCTTCTTGTTCCGCCACGAGGTGCCGTAGATGCGCTGCAGCTGCGGCTTGCTCGAGTCGCCGCGCCAGTAGGCGCCCGCCACGCTGAGGAGCTTGATCGCCGGGGCCTTCCCGGTCGTGGGCAGGTGCGGGCCGCGGCAGAGATCGACCCAGCCTGCGTGCTTGTAGAGGCCGACCGTGGTCTCGCCCTTCGCGGCGAGGTCCCGGATGATCTCCACCTTGAACTGCTCGCCCATCTTCTCGAAGAGCGCGATCGCCTCGTCGATGGGGACGTCGACGCGCTCGAAGAGGGAATCCTCCGCCACGATCTTCGCGATCTCCTCCTCGAACTTCTGGAGGTCGTCGGGGGTGAAGCCGCGGGGGAAGTAGAAGTCGTAGTAGAAGCCGTCCTCGATCACCGGGCCGATGGTGACCTGCGCCTCGGGATAGACCCGCTGCACCGCCGACGCCACGATGTGGGCGGACGAGTGCCGGATCACGTCGAGTCCCGCGTCGGTCTTCGCGGTGATCACCTCGAGCTTCGCGTCGCTCCGGATCGGGCGGGAGAGGTCGACCTCGGCGCCGTCGAGCTTCGCTGCGAGGGCGGCCTTGGCGAGGCCCGGGCCGATCTGCTCGCGGACGAAGTCGGCCACGGTGGTGCCGGCGGTCACCGTCTTGACCGATCCATCGGGCAACGTGACCTGAACCATTCCGTCCATGGCGACCTCCGCGGGCGGCTGACCGGCCCGGCAAACGGGCCCGCTGGATGCAGAGCCCGAAAACACCACGCGGGGTCACCGTAACGAACGATGACCCCGCGTGTTTTTCTTCGATTTGGTAGGCCCGGCTGGACTCGAACCAGTGACCCCCACCGTGTCAAGGTGGTGCTCTACCAACTGAGCTACGGGCCTGCAACGCGAGGAGGTTTCTACGGAAACCCCCGTCTGGGATCAAGGGGAAAAATCACCGGCCGCTGCTTTTTCTTCCCCGGGCACGGGCGCCGCCGCGACGTACCAATCGCTCGCCCGATACCGCGCCACGAGCACGCGCAAGACGACCTTGAGGAGCGCCGCGAGCGGCACCGCGAGCAGCAGCCCGGCGAAGCCGAGGAGCTCGCCGAAAGCGAGGACCGCGAGCATCACCACCACCGCCGGCAGGCCCACCTTCTCGCCCACCACCCGCGGGGTGATTACGCTGCCTTCCAGCGCCTGCCCCACCGCGAAGGTCGCGGCGGCACCTGCTGCCACCCAGAGCGAGCCCTCGTGCCAGTCGACGAGGACCGCCACCGCTGCGAGGACGGCGCCGATCGCCACGCCGGCGAAGGGGACCAACGAGGCGATGCCGGCGACGAGGCCGATGACGAGGCCGAGCTTCACGCCGGCGAGGGTGAGCCCCGCTGCGTAGATCGCCCCGAGGATCGCCGCGACCGTGGCCTGTCCCCGGACGAACGCGGCGAGGACCTCGTCGATCTCGCGGAAGCGGCCGACGATCTGCGCGCGGTGCCTGGGCGGCAGGAGCGCGGTGGCCCTGCCCTTCATCTCGTCGAAGTCCCGCAGAAAGTAGAAGAGGAAGAGCGGCACCAGCGCGAGGCCGAGGATCTGGGAGACGGCGGTGGCGGTGCCGCCGGCAGCCTGGAGGAGCAGGCGTCCCGCAGCGGGGCCGATCTTCGCCGCCACCGCGGAGGCCCGCCCGGAGAATTCGGTGGCCAGCTGGTGCCAATCGGCTGGAAGCGGCTCGCCGAGGAGCTCCTCTGCCAGCGGCAGCGCCCGACCGGCGAGGGCCTGGAGATAGCCGGGCAGCCTGGTGGCCTGATCGATCAGCGCGGGAACGAGGAAGGCCAGCGCCGCGCCGATCGCCACGCCGAGGACGCCGCCGAGGGCGACGATGGCGAGGGTCCGGGACCAGCCGCGGGCCTCGAAGAGGTCGACGAGCGGATCGAGGGCCCAGGCGAGACCGAGCGAGAGCAGCACCGGCAGCGCCACGCCGGGCACGAAGCGGAGGAGGAGGAAGGCGAGGCAGGTGAGGCCGAGCACCGCCGCTGCCCAGGCGAGATCGACGCGGACCTCCTGCGGGAGGAGCCTCGCCGAGAGGCGCAGCGGCGCGACGGCCGCCGGGATCGCCCGGGCCTCGTTGGTCGCCGGCGCCGCCTCGTGCTGCTGCGCCCTTCCCCGCTTCGCCTTCCGCCGCTGCTGCATCGTGTCCTCGCTCAAGGGGTGTCCAGCCTCCGGCCCCGCAGAACCGACCACCAGAGCATGCCGTATTGTACCGTCGCCACCAGCAGGCATTCTGCCGCCACCGCCCCCACCGCCGCGAGATAGGGCACGACAGCGGCGCCGTAATCGGGCGAGCGGGAGAAGAGCGCCAGGGTCACCGTCGCCATCAGGAGGAAGGTGGCGTATTTCGAGATCCGGGTGGGCGCTGCACGAACGCTGCGATGGCTCGCCTTGGAGGTTATGCCGACGGCGGCGACCACGGCGTCGCGCAGCAGCGAGACCCCGAGGAACCAGACCGGCAGAACCGCGCTCCAGACGAGCAGCACGAGGGCGGTGAGGCCGAGGAGCTTGTCGGCGATCGGATCGAGGATCGCCCCCAGGGCCGTCCTCTGGTCGAGCGCCCTGGCGAGGAAGCCGTCGATCCCGTCGGAGATCGCCGCAGCCACGAAGACCACCAGCGCCGCAAGCGGCTCGCCCCGCAGGTGCAGCCACGCGAAGACCGGCACCAGGAGCAAGCGCACGAGGCTGATCGCGTTGGGCAGGTTCACCTTGGCACCGCTGGCGAGAGGGGAGAGGAGCCTAGCAGACGACGCGCAACGTGTTAGCTTCGCCCGCGATGACCACCTGGATCGCGGGCGACATCCACGGCTGCGCCGCGGAATTGCGCGACCTGCTCGACACCATCGGATTCGCGCGGGACGACCGCCTCCTCCTCTGCGGCGACCTCTTCGACAAGGGCCCCGATCCCGTCGGCGTCCTCCGCCTCGTACAGGAGACCGGCGCGCTGGCCGCGCTGGGCAACCACGACGTCGCCGTCCGGGAGCACGGCGGCGCCCAGCTCCGCGGCGCGCCGCCGCCGACGAAGCGGCCGGACTATCTCGTCGCGTGTCTGGAGCAGCTTGCAGCGGCCGGCGCCCTCGAGGAGGCGGTGGCGCTCTGCAGATCCCTGCCCCTCTGGCTGGAGGGCGCGGGCTACGTGGTGGTCCACGCCGGCCTCCATCCCACCGGCGGCAGGGCCGCCACCGACGAACGGCTCGCCACCCTGGTGCGGGAGTTCCCGCCGCGTGCGCCGCAGGCCCGGAAGTGGTGGGAGCAGTGGCAGGGAGAGGAGATCGTTGTCTTCGGCCACGACGCGCGGCAGGGCCTCGTCGATCGCCGCGAGGCGGGAAGGATCCGGGCCATCGGGCTCGACACCGGCTGCGTCTACGGCGGCAGGCTCACGGCGTGGTCGCCGGAGCTGGACCGCTTCGTGCAGGTCCCGGCGCGGCGGGTGTGGCACGCGGGCCGCGCTTGAGGCGGCCCCGGGCGAGCCTCAGGCATTGCCGGCGGTCCGCGAGACGTAGACCTCGATCATCCGGCGGTAGCGGTCGGCCATCGCGGTGAACTTGACCGCCGTTCCTTCCACCGGGCCGGTGGCCGCCTCGCGGGTCTCGTCGCGGACGACCTCGCCGGCAGCCCAGATCACCTCGGAGCTCCCGGGGAGCTGGAACTCGAGGCCGACCTGCTGCTGCCCCGCCGCAGGCTCGAGGACCTTCGAGATCCAGATGCCGTCCGGCGAGATGTCGCGGGCCCGGGCCAGGTGCCGGGCCTCGTCGACGATCTTGTTGAGATAGATATCGCAAGGGGCCCGCTGGGACTTCCGCTGGTTGGCCATGATCGCCTCCGCGCCGGCATGTGGGCAGCCGGCCTACACGAACGATCATCGGACCGATGCGGGAGCCGGTCGAGTTTGCCGCCTGTGGGAAAGTCGGCGGCTATTTCTCGCCGGCGTATCCCTCCTCGCCGGGAAGCGGCGGCCCCGCCTCGCGGCCCCGCTGCGGATCCTTGACGCCGGTGGAGCCGACCCGGGCCAGCGCCCGCCCCAGCTCCTCCGGCGTCCGCGCCGCCCGTGGCAGCGAGCGGCGCAGCATCGCCTCCTCGTCGCGCCGCAGGGCGAGATCGTGGTCGTGCCTGGCAGGCTGGCGCTGCGCCAGCTTCACCGGGCGCCTGGCGCCGGGCTGCAGACCCCGCTCCAGGTCGTAGGGCGAGCCGGTCTCCGGCGGGAGCTTCTCCCCCTTCGATTCGCGGACCGACCGCGGGACCGGTAGGGAGCCGACGTCCTCCGCCGTGGCCCTGGCGCCCTCGAGGTCGGGCCGCTCGGCCCCCATGTCCGTGCCGAGCGGGCTGCGCGCCGTGCCCGCGATGCTGCCTCCCACGGGGCCCGGGCCCTGGAGCTTCTCTGCCATCGCACCCTCCGAGGTTTCGGGTCGTTGGAATGAACGTAGGCACGTCCCCGGCGCGGGGCGTGGCGCAATCAACAATTCAGGATTTCATCCGTGAAAAAGCGAGCGGCCGTCGCGGGTTTGTGCCGACAAGGGCCCGGGGGACGACGATTCCACCGCCGGATTCCCTTGACGACCGGGGGCCTGCTTCACAAGATGAGGCCCATTCTCAGGCGGTTTTCGACGTCGGGGCTGCCTTCGCAGCCGACGCCGGGTCCCGTCGGTACCGAGTTCACAAAAACATTCTCTGGCGAGGTTGTCGTGTCCATCGACCATACCGCTGCGGCGCTCCATGCAGCTTTGCGTGCGTTCGGCGAGACGCTCGGCCGCGCGCTCTCCGAGGGGATCACCCAGGGCCTGCAGGAAGGGCTCTCCGAGTCGCTCGACATCGAGCAGCTGGTCGACCGCGTCCCGGCCCGTACGGCACAGGGCGTGGCCAGCGGCCTGACCGGCGGAGCCGCAGCGCGCCGTGGGGGCAGGCCCCGTGGCGAGGCCCGGCCCTGCCGCGTCGGCGGCTGCGCCGATCCGGCCCGTTCCCGTGGCCTCTGCTCCCGGCACTACCAGCAGGAGCTCCGCCGCGAGAAGGCGGCGCAGCCCGAGGAGCCCGTGCGCCGCGAGCCCGCCGCTGCCAACGTCGAGGCCCGGCCGCCGATCGTTCGCAAGCGCCCCGAGCCCGGCGAGCAGGTGGAGCCCCAGCCTGCGCCCGCGCCGGTGGTGCAGGCCGCTCCCGCGACGGCCCACGAGCCGGCGAACGCCTTCCTCGAGGCGAGGCGCGAGGAGATCCGCAGCCCCACCGACGCAGCGAAGCGGATCTTCGGCTGACGCTGCCGGATGTCCGAACCGAAAGGGCCGGTGCCTTCGATGGCGCCGGCTCTTCTCCGTTCAGCGCTCGGGGTGATGCGAGAGGCCGATCCGGTTCCCCTCGGGGTCCCGCACGTAGAAGGTGAAGGCGGTCTCCGCCACCTTCGGATGGCCTGCTGCAGCGAGCCGCTCCTCCCAGGCCGCCCGCTCCGAACGCTCGATGCGCAGCGCGAAGAGGAAGAACCCCGGCGCCTGGTCGCGGAACGGCCGCTCCTCCACCGGGCCGCCGCATCGTTCGAGAGCGAGGAAGCCCTCCCCCGCCCCGACCCAGATCGCCCGCTCCGCTCCCGCCTCGTCCCGGTGGCGCGCGATCACCGGCAGGCCGAGGATCCCGGCGTAGAAGCGCTCCGCCGCTGCGAGATCGCGGCATTGGACGGCGAGGTGGTGGAAGGCGAGCATCCAGGCCCTTGTAGCACGGGGCTCGTGGCGGGCGGCGGCTGCGGGCGCTGCCGCCGATGCGGAATCTTCCTCCCATGGCACGGACTTCCTGGCTGAAGTGGGCCCCCGTGGCCCTGGGGGCGGGGCTTCTCCTCCGCCGCCGTGGCGGCGGAGAATTCGACGGCAGCACGGTGCTGATTACGGGCGGTTCGCGGGGGCTGGGGCTCCTGCTGGCCCGGGAGTTCGCGAGGCGCGGCGCCCGCCTCGTGATCTGCGCGCGGGACGCGAACGAGCTCGAGACCGCGCGGCGCGAGCTCGAGGAGACCTTCGGCGCCGAGGTCCTCGCCAGGCGCTGCGACGTCACCGACCGCGATCAGGTCGAGGCGCTGGTGGAGCAGGCGAACCTTCGCTTCGGCGGCGTCGACGTGCTCGTGAACAACGCCGGCATCATCCAGGTCGGCCCCTTCTCGACCATGAGCGAGCGGGATTTCCGTGACGCCCTCGAGGCCAACCTCTGGGGGATGATCCATTGCAGCCGGGCGGTGCTCCCCTCGATGCGCCAGCGCAGGAGCGGCAGGATCCTCGACGTCACCTCGATCGGCGGCGTCGTCGCCGTGCCCCACCTCCTGCCCTACTCGGTGGCGAAATTCGCCGCGGTGGGCTTCTCCAGCGGCCTCGCTGCCGAGGTGGAGGTGGAGGGGATCCGGGTCACCACCGTGGTCCCGGGGCTGATGCGCACCGGCTCCTTCCTCAACGCGCTCTTCAAGGGCCGGCGGGAGGAGGAGATGCAGTGGTTCTCGCTGGGCGCCTCGCTTCCCCTCGTCTCCCTCGACGCGGAGCGGGCGGCCCGGAAGATGGTCGATGCCAGCGCCAGGGGCGACCGCTGGATCACGGTGGGCGTGCCGGCGAAGGTGGCGCGCCTCGCTGCAGTCCTCACCCCGGGGCTGGTGGCGGCGGCGAGCGCGCGGGTCGCCAGGCTGCTCCCGCGGGCCCCCGGGATCCCCACGAGCCAGCGGCCGGAACCGGGCTGGCGGCACCGGACCGGCGCCGCCCGATCCTTCGCCACGCGCCTCGGAGACCGGGCTGCCCGGAACAACAACGAGGTCCCCCGGGCTTACCACTAGGGGGACGCGTCGAACAGCCGCAGCTTGCGAGGGTGCGGGGCGCGGAATATAAGGCCCCGCCCCGCCCGTCTTGGAGGGGACAATTTCTTTTCCCCTCCTTCGAGGTAGCGCTTGAATCGCGAGCAGCTTCGCAACATCGCCATCGTCGCCCACGTCGACCATGGCAAGACCACGCTGGTCGACCACATGCTCAGGCAGGCCGGCACCTTCCGCGCCAACGAGCACGTGGCCGAGCGCGTGATGGACTCCAACGATCTGGAGCGCGAGAAAGGCATCACCATTCTCGCGAAGAACACGGCCGTCACCTACGAGGGCGTGAAGATCAACATCCTCGACACCCCGGGCCACGCCGACTTCGGCGGCGAGGTGGAGCGCGCGCTCCGCATGGTCGACGGCGTGATCCTGCTGGTGGACGCAGCCGAAGGGCCGCTGCCGCAGACCCGCTTCGTGATGAGCAAGGCGCTCGCCCTCGGCCTGCCGGCGATGGTGGTGATCAACAAGATCGACCGCCAGGACGCACGCCCGCAGGAGGTGTTGGACGAGGTCTACTCGCTCCTCATCGACCTCGGCGGCGACGAGAAGCTCCTCGAGCTCCCGGTGATCTACGCCGTCGGCCGCGAGGGCAAGGCGTCGCTCTCCCTCGACGTCCCCGGCGAGACGCTGAAGCCGCTCTTCGACGCGATCCTCGAGCACGTGCCCGCGCCGAAGGTGAACGCCGAGGCGCCCTTCCAGATGCTCGTCAACAACCTCGACTACGACGACTTCGTCGGTCGCCTCATCGTCGGCCGCATCTACGCCGGCAAGGTTCGTCTCAACGAGCAGATCGCGGTGATGCGCGAGGGCGGCAAGGTCGAGCAGGGCCGCGTGGTCAAGCTCTACGGCTTCCACGGCCTCAAGCGCGTCGAGATCGAGCAGGCCGAGGCAGGCGAGGTGATCATGCTCGCCGGCATCGAGGACATCTCCATCGGCGACACCCTCGCCTCGCTGGAGAAGCCCGCGGCCCTCGAGCGCCTCCACGTCGACGAGCCGACCATGATGATGGTCTTCCGCGTCAACGACGGTCCCTTCGCAGGCAAGGAAGGCAAGTACGTCACCTCGCGCAACCTGCGCGACCGCCTCTACCGCGAGGCGTACCGGAACCCGGCGATCAAGGTCCGCGACACCGACAAGCCGGAGGCCTTCGAGGTGATCGGCCGCGGCGAGCTCCAGCTCGCGGTGATCATCGAGACCATGCGCCGCGAGGGCTACGAGCTCACCGCCTCGAACCCCGTCCCCCTCACCAAGGTCGAGGACGAGCAGGTCTTCGAGCCGATGGAGATGCTCTACTGCGACGTCCCCGACACCTCGGTCGGCGCCGTCACCGAGCGCCTCGGCACCCGCAAGGGCCGGATGATGGACATGCAGCCGATGGGCTCGGGCCGCACCCGCGTGAAGTTCCGCATCCCCGCCCGCGGCCTCATCGGCTTCCGCAACGAGTTCCTCACCGTGACCCGCGGCGAAGGCATCATGTCGAGCGAGTCGGACGGCTGGGAGCCGTGGCAGGGCGCGATCCCGAAGCGCCAGAGCGGCTCGATCGTCTCCGATCGCGACGGCGAGACCGTGGCCTACTCGCTCTTCTCGCTGCAGGAGCGCGGCACCCTCTTCTTCGGTCCCGGCGTGCCCGTCTACGGCGGCATGGTGGTCGGCGAGAACGCCCACCCGCACGATCTCGAGGTGAACGTCACCCGCGAGAAGAAGCTCACCAACATCCGCGCTTCCGGCCGCGACGAGAACGTGATGCTCACGCCGCCCCGCGAGATGGGCCTCGAGAAGGCCCTCGAGTGGATCGCCGAAGACGAGCTCGTCGAGGTGACCCCGAAGAGCATCCGAATCCGCAAGCGGGAGCTCGATCCGCATGCGCGCTCGCGCGCGGAGCGCGATCGCAAGCGCGGCACCGCGTAAGGCAGACGCTCTTCGAGCACGAGACGGCCTCCCGGTTCTTCCCGGGGGGCCGTTCGTGTTCCTGCGCTTTCAGCGCTGGGCGGCGTCGACGAGGCGCGAGCCGAGGGCGACGAGACCCACCAGGCAGAGCGCTTCGGCAGCTGCCACCAGCACGGCGGCTGCGCCGTGGATCGGCCGCAGGCCACCTGCCACCAGCGTCGAGACGATGGCGAAGGAGACGACGGCGAGGAGGGCCGAGAGCCCCGCCGCCCACGCGGCGGCCCGGCCCCAGCTCCAGCTCCGCAGCCGGGCGAGGAGGAGCACCGGCGCGGTGGCGAAGAGCACCGCCGGGATCGTCGCCGCGAAGACGGCGAAGAGGAGCTGCAGGCTCATCTAGAAGTCCGCGATCCGGCCGACGAAGTCGGGCCTGTCGACGAAGGGGTTGCGGTTCTGCTGCAGCAGCTCGATGCCATCGTTGCGCGCGCGCTCCCGGGCGCCCGGCGGATCCTCGTCGTGCCAGCGCCGCAGCACCGCCTCCTCGGCCTGGCCGATGGAGAGGCGGTACCGAACCGAGAAGTAGAAATGGGCCCGGGCGATCTCGCCGCGGTACGCGGGACGCACCTCGAAGATGGTGCCGCCCCCCGCGAGCGAGGGGCCCACCTCCGAGCCGCCGCCGGTCCAGCTGCAGCTCGACCGGGCGCAGTCGGTCTCCCCGAACTCCAGCGAGCCGCGCCTGCTGTTGGCGTCCATGTCGGTGGGGAAGAGGTGGTGGAGATCGCTGCGCGCCGGCACCGTGTCCGCCCCCTCCGACTGCGGCCAGCTGTGCTCGGTGTTCATGTCGCCAGGGGTGCGGGTGCCGTCCGGCCGCGTCTTCCTGCCGGTGTAGATGCACTCGATCTGGCCATCGACCACGTCGAGGGAGCCGAAGATCTCGTCCCGGGCGCCGTCGTAGGAGAGGGCGCGGTGGCCCGCCACGCGATCGTGGAGCCCCTCCACCAGCGCCGCCCCGCGCAGCGCCTCCACCTCGGCCCAGGGATCCGCCGGGCAGCGCCAGGCGGTGGTGCAGCCGGTGGCGGGATCGACCACCTCCGTGGGCGCCTCGCATCCCGGCGGATCGACGGGCGGGCAGCCTTCGCAGCCCCACGCGGTGGTGCAGCCCGTCGCAGGATCGACCTGCGCCACCGGCGATCCGCCCGGGCAGCTCGGCACCGGCGGCTCCTCGCAGCGCACGCACCGCCAGCTCGTGGCGCAGCCGGTGGCCTCGTCGCTGGTCGCCTCGAGGCTGCCGTCGTCGCAGGCCGGCACCTCCACCTTCGGGCAGGCGCCGCAGACCAGGATCGGACAGCCGTTGGTGAGGTCGATGGTCTCGGCCACCCGCTCCGCCGGGCAGTCCGCCGGCGGCACGGGCGTGGCACAGCCTCCGCCGCCGCCCCCGCAGCCTTCCGCGCAGCCGGCATCCGGCGGGTCCTCGCCCGGTGCACAGGCGACGACGAGGAGGGCGAGGAGAAGCAGCGGGAGCGTGCGCACGGCGCCTTCGTAGCACCGTCCGCCCCCAGAGCCAATCGGGGGAAGGCCGGTCGGCCGCCCGCGGTTCCAGCGCTCCAGCCTCGATCGTTCGCCCCCGCTCCCGGGCTTTTCGCTTAGGCTGCCGATCGATTGCCGAAAGCAAAGCGAGGTTCCCCATGAAGCGCCTGATCACCTGGACCCTGGCCGCAGCAGCGGCGCTGGCGGTCCTCTTCGTCGGCGCCAGCGCGCTGGCCTTCTGGCTCCTCGACGTCGACGCCCTCGTCCGGGCGCAGGTGGCGAAATACGAGCCCGAGGTCGAGAAGCAGCTCGGCCGCGACGTGGAGCTGGGCGCGATCTCCACCCGCTTCTTCCCCACCCTCGGCGCGCGGATCGACGGCATCACGATCGCCGCTGCGCCGGGGGCGACCGACGACGCGCCGCTGCTGCAGGTGGCGTCCGCCGGCTTCGACCTCGACCTTTTCGGCGCCCTCCTCTCGGGCGGCAGCGAGGTGGCCCTGGACGCGATCTACCTCGACGGCGTCGAGATCGAGCTGGTCCGCAGGGCGGACGGCAGCCTCTCCATCGAAGACATCCTCGCCCGCCATCCGGCGGAGCCCGCCGCGGAGAAGAAGCGCGACGAGGGGATCGATCCCGGCCTGCTCGCGCTGCTCCAGCGGCTCTCGATCGACGAGGTCCGCCTCGGCGGCGCCACCATCCGCCTCGTCGACCGTGCGGCCCCGGGCGGCGCGCCGGTGGAGTCGACGGTCCGCGACCTCGACCTGCGCCTGCGCGACGTGGCGCTCGGCGGCCCCCTCACCGTGGAGCTGCAGGCTGCGGCCTTCGCCGAGAAGCGCAACGTCGACCTCGCCGCCACCGTGGAGATCCCCGCGGACCTCCGCTTCGAGGGGATCCCGGCGATGCGCGGCATCCGCGCCAGGGTCGACGGCCTCGACCTCGCCCCTGCCCGCCCCTACCTGCCGATCCCGCTGCAGGCCGGCGTGCTGGAGGCCGACTTCGCCGTCCCCGAGCTGCAGGCGGCGCGGCCCCTCGAGCTGGCGGGCTTCGTCGCCGTGAAGGGGCTCCACATCGACGGCGGCGTGCCCACGGACGTGCGCCTCGCAGCGGAGCTCGACGCCGACCTGCGCACCCTCTCGGCCCGCGTCGAGCAGATCCGCCTGCAGCTGGGCAGCGTCGACGTCACCGCCTCCGGTGCGGTCCACGATCTCGGCGCCGCGCCGCGATTCGAGAACTTCCTCGTCCGCAGCAGCACCCTCGATCCCCAGGTGCTCCTCGGCGCCCTGCCGATGCTCCGGGCCTCGCTGCCAGAAGGCGCCACCTTCGAAGGTGCTGCGACCCTCGATCTGCGGGCCAGCGGCACCGCTGCCCAGCAGAGCCTCAACCTCACCTTCGACGCGGGGCAGGTCGACGTCCTGCTCCCCGGCACCTTCGCCAAGCCGAAGGGGACGCCCTTCGCCCTGCGGGTCGAGGGGGACTTCACCCCGTCCAGCGCGGCGCTCCGCAAGGCGAACCTGCGCCTCGACGAGCTCGACCTGGACCTCACCGGCAAGGTCCGCGACTTCGCCGCCCCCACCTACGACTTCGACCTGGCGGCGAAGCCCTTCTCCGTGGACCGGCTGGTGCGCCTGCTCCCGCAGGCTGCGGAGCAGCTCGCGGCGCAGCAGACGAAGGCTGCGGGCAGGGGTTCGCTCTCGGGCCACCTCGAGGGCGCGCCGGGCAAGCTCGCCGCGAACTTCGATTTCGGACTCCAGGACGTCGATCTGCAGCTCCCCGACACCACCGTGCGGGGCGCGGTGCGGGCGCGGGTCTACGCCAACGGCGACCCGGCGGGCTCGATCAAGGGCGGGCTCCTCCTCGACGCAGGCGAGTCGGTGATCCGGATCCCCGGCACCCTGCAGAAGGCGGCAGCGACCCCGCTCGTCGTCGACCTCGCCGCAGCGCGAAAGGGCGAGACCCTCTCCTTCGAGAAATTCGACGTGCGCCTCGCCGAGCTGCAGATGCGCGCCACCGGCGCCCTCGGCCCTGGCGGCGCCGCCCTCGACGTGGTGCTGCTCCCCCTCGACCTGGAGAAGTTCGCCCGCACCGTCCCGGCGATCCCGATCGAGCGCGTCCGCGGCGGCATGGTGGAGGCAGCGGTGCAGGTGAAGGGCAACCCCGCCGACATCTCCACGCTCTCGGTCGATCTGCAGCGCTTCGCCCTCGCGATCGGCAGGAGCGATCTGCAGGCGACCGCCACGGTCCGCAACCTGGCCGCACCCGCCGTCACCGCCCAGCTCCAGTCGCGCTTTCTCGATCTCGACGAGTTCTTCCCGCCGGAGGAGCCCGCCGACGAGGGTGGCGAGGTGGCGGTCCGCGAGGACGATCCCTCCCTCCGATCGATCGCTCTCACCGCGTCCTTCGCCGTCGACAAGGCCCGGGTCCAGCAGCGCGACCTCGAGAACCTGCGGGGCAACATCGTCCTCGAGGACGGCGTGCTCCGGATCGAGAAGGCGAGCTTCGGACTCTACGGCGGCACCGTGCGCGCCACCGGCACCGAGGCGGAGATCTGGCGGGGGCAGATCCCCTTCAAGGCCCGCCTCGTCGCCGAGAACGTCGATGTGGCCCGCCTCCTCGCCGGCGAGTTCGAGAGCGAGGGCGTCCTTGGTGGCAAGGGGGACCTCGACCTGCAGCTCGACGGCGTCGGCTTCGATCGCGAGGCGCTGGAAGAGCACCTCACCGGCGGCTGGAACCTCCAGCTCGCCCAGGGCCGGATCTCGGCGGCGGCGATCACCTCGTCGGTCCTCGGCGGCCTCGCCGAGGTCCCCGGCGTCGGCCAGCAGCAGCTCGCTTCCGAGGGAGAGATCCGGAACCTCCTCGCCTCCTTCGCGGTGGAGAAGGGCCGGATGAACCTGACGAAGCCGGTGAAGCTGCAGCTCGACGGCAACCGGGTGGAGCTCGGCGGCGCGGTGGGGATCGGCGGCGACCTCTTCCTCGACGGCACCTACTTCGTCTCGCCGCAGCTGGTGGCGAAGGTCACCGGCAACCGCTGCACCCTCGAGAAGGAGGCGGCGGTGCCGCTCCGGATCACCGGCCCCGCGAAGAAGCCGGCGGTCCAGCCGGATGCGAAGGCCCTCGGCCTCGTCGTCGCGAAGGGCTGCCTCGCCGGCAAGGCGCAGCAGGCGGTGGAGAAGCTCGCGGGTCCTGCCGCGAGCGAGGCGGTCGGGAAGGCGCAGGAGGCGGCGGCGCGGGCCCGGGAGGAGGCCGACGCTGCGAAGGCGAAGGCCGAGGCCGAGGCGCGGCGCCGCAAGCAGGAGGCGGAGGATCGCGCCAGGCAGAAGGCCCGGCAGGAAGCCGAGAAGCTGAAGAACCGCTTCGGCTTCTGATCCGGCGCCGCAACGCCCCGGGGAACGCCCCGGGGCGGGCTGGATCCACTCCCCGGATGGAAGGGGTATGCTCCGGCCATGACCGGGCCCTCCGACAAGGACGCGCGCAACCGCCGGAGCGAGGTGGGCAAGCGCTTCGCGTCCCGCTACGACGAGCTCGGCCCCGAGGAGCTCGCCGCCGGCGCGGAGTGGTCGATCGACGAGCCGCAGAGCGCGCTCTTCCTCGGCACCTACTCGGAGGCGGGGATCCGCCGGGTCGCGGAGATCTACGGGCTCATCGAGCTGGTGAAGGTCCACGGGATCGAGACGATCGACGTGGAGATCGACACCCGCGATCCCTTCCTCCACGTGCTCAAGCTCAAGGAGGAGGACGGCGCCGTCTTCTTCGAGCTCCGCGCCCGCACCGCCCTCGGCCGTGACCTGGGCCTGCCCGGCAAGCTCGCGGATCTGCCCTTCTACGTGGTCGAGTGGCTCTCGATCGAGAACCCCCACGGCGCCTTCTCCCGGGCCCGGCCCCCGCTGCCGGGCCAGCGCCACCCGGGTCTCGGCATCGGCCCGGAGGTCGAGGAGATCCTCGTCCTCGGCGCCCGCCGGCAGGGAAGCGCGGCGCTGGTCTCGTGGCCGCAGTGGTACCACAACGCCTTCCTCTACCATCCCCGGTGGATGTTCGTGGATCCGCGCGAGGAGGGGCGCTTCGCCGCCCTGCGCCGCGACCTCGCCGGCTACAGCCTGCCGCGGGTCGCCTGGGCGGTGCACCTGGGCTGCGTGCGCGACGCACAGGGCCGGGCCTTCGAGTGGCAGCCGGGGCCGCTCGTCCTCCCCCGCACCCGCGAGGCCTTCCGCTACTTCGAGACGCCGATCTACCGGGCCACCCGCTTCGCCACCAAGGCGCGCAGCGGCTTCGAGCTCGACGAGGCGGCGCTGGATCGGGCGCTGGCCGAACGCGACCTCGATCTGCCCTGACCACCGGAAGGCCTGCAGCAGGGCAGGCGCGCTTGCGGCTGGCGGCTCCGGTGCGCAGCCTCGGGATGGAGCCGATGCAGCGCCCGCCCCGCACCAGCCGCCGCCCCGTGCGGCGCCAGACGAGACGAACGCGCCCGGGACGAGGCCGCGGCGCCTCCCGTGCGCTCGGCACCGCGCAGCTCTCCCTGCGCTCCTTCAAGCAGGCGACCATCGTCGCGGTGGCGATGACGGGGCTCGTCCTCGCGCTGCTCGGCGAGGAGGCGGTGGCGCAGCCGGAGGCCGCGGCCCCCGCCGCCGAGCAGACGGCGGCAGGTGGCGCAGGTGGAGCCGCTGGCGGCGCCCCGATCTTCGAGGCGGTGGAGCCGCAGGCCGCCGAGGCGCGCGAGGTGGCCCGGGCCACCGGCGAGCAGGCCCGCGGGGTGGCCGCCGGCCTCGCGGAGCGCTTCGTCCGCGGGCTGCCCCGGCTGCTGGTGGCGCTGGCGGCGCTCATCGCCGCGTGGATCGTCTTCCGCCTCACCCGGTTGGTGCTCCGCCGCGTGGTGCCGGGCTGGGCCCGGGCCACCGCCCTCACCGCGGTGGTCGGCTTCGCGGTGTGGGTCCTCGCCGGTGGCATCGCGGTCAGCGTCATCGCCGGCGACATCCGCGGGCTGCTCGGCTCGGTGGGCCTCGTGGGCCTCGCCCTCTCCTGGGCGTTGCAGACGCCGATCGAGAGCTTCACGGGTTGGTTGCTCAACTCGTTCCGCGGCTACTACCGGGTCGGCGATCGGATCGCGGTGGGCGAGACCTACGGCGACGTCTTCCGGATCGACGTGCTCACCACCACGATCTGGGAGATCGGCGGGCGGGAGCGGCCGGGGCCCGTGCAGGCCGAGCAGCCCACCGGCAGGCTGATCACCATTCCCAACCACGAGATCCTCACTGGATCGGTGGTGAACTACACCCGGGATTTTCCCTGGGTCTGGGACGAGATCGCGGTGACGGTCGCCAACGAGTCGGACCTGCCCTTCGCCGCCGAGGTGGCGCGGCAGGCGGTGGCGGCGGAGATCGGCGAGGCGATGGCGGAGCCGGCGCGGCGGTACGCCGACGTGCTGCGGCAGCAGGGGCTCGAGATCCCCATCGCCACCGAGCCGGAGGTCTTCCTCACGCCGGTGGAGTCGTGGACGGAGATCGCGGTGCGCTACCTCGTGCCGGCCCGGGGGCGGCGGGTCTGGAAGTCCCGGCTCACCCTGGCGGTCCTCGGCGCCTACCGCCGGCCGGACTACGCCGATCGGATCTTCCCCGGCTACCCGCGCGAGCAGCAGCAGCGGGTGGACGCGGCGGGTAAGCCGATCGACTAAGGGCGCGTTTCCGCCGCCGCCTGCACGAAGACGCCGAGGCGCGCCAGGGCGAGGAGCGCAGTCGCCCCGGCGGTGGCGAGTTCCACGAAGGCGCGCAGGGCGAAGCCTGCGGCGCCCGGGGGCGAGAGCGCAGCGGGGATGCCGAAGGCCAGTCCCGCCAGCGCGCCGGCCACCGCCACCAGGTAGACCGCGCCGAGGAGCACCGCGGGCTTGCGGAGCACCAGGGCAAAGCCCTCGTAGATTCCGGCAAGCGGCCCGCCGCCGAAGGCGCCGACCCGCACCAGCGCCGCCTCCGCCGCGAGGCGGAAGAGGAGCGATCCGCCGAGGGTGATGCTCCCCACCAGCGCGAGGCCCACCGACGCCAGCAGCGCGCCGGCGCCGCTCGCCTGGCGGGAGGCGAGCCAGGTCTGCGCCGCCACCGCGAGGAGCGGCACCACCGCCGCTGCCCAGACGCAGGCGGCGAGCAGCAACAGGGCGCCGGTCTGCAGAAGCGCGGCGAGGCGTGGCCCGAAGGTCGCTGCCTGCGGTGACGGGGCTGGCGCCGTGCCGAGGCGGGCGGCCAGGGCGGGCAGCCCGAGGGCGAGGCCGGCGAGCTCCACCAGCGCCCCGGCGAGGAGCGCGCTGGCGCCGAGGCCGAAGGCGGGGAGGAGCACGGCGGGATCGGCGATCACGTGCACCGCGGCGGCGAAGGGATCCCCCAGCCGCGCGAGGGCGGCGCGGAAACCGCCGACGAGGACGACCAGCGGCGCCGACCAGCCCGCAGCCCGGAGGAGGCGGGCCGCCCCGAGCAGGAGCCAGGGGAGCCGGAGGTGGCGGGCCTGTGCGAGCGCCGCGCCGACGAGGCGCAGGGCGCGCTGCCGGGGCGGCCGCACGAGGCGCGCCTGCACCGGCGGCGGCGCCACCAGGCGGGCGGAGACGGCCTCGTGCTCCCCTGGGGTCAAGGCCTACTCCTTCTTGCCGTACTGCTCGATCTCGTCGCTCTGCGAGATGGAGTAGCGCACCAGCTCGCGGAGGATGCGGTTGCGCTTCACGTTGCCGAGGATCCCCTTGAGGTCCTCGTAGACCGTCGGGTCGTTGATCAGCGCGCCGAGGGAGCCGTCGCCTTCCTTGATCTTCGCCACCACGAGCCGCATGTCGCGGGCCGCGGCCGCGAGCTCCTCGCCCATGTTCGGCTGGCCATCCTCGCCGCCGTAGACGAGCTGGTGGAGCAGGCCCGCCTTCTCGGTGCGCACGGCGGTGGCGAGGGCGCCGATCTCGTTGGCGACGTTGGAGAGGTCCTGCACCGCCGCCTTGCCTGCCGGGTCGTAGAGCATCGCGCCGACGAGGCCGTTGCCGCTCTGCACCTGGGCGAGGATCCGATCGACCCGACCCACGGCTGCGTCGGTGCGGGCGGCGATCGCCGCGGCGTCGCCGACCATCCGCTTCACCTCGGCGCCGGTCTTCGCGTCGTAGATCAGCGTGTGGAGCGCGCCCTTGCCGCTCTTCACCTGCTCGACCACGTCGCGGCTGGAGGAGATGAGGCCGACGAGGTCGTCCTTCACCTCCGGGGTGTTGTAGGCGGCGATGATCTCCTTGAGGTCGTTGGTCATCGTCACCGCGTTGTCGAGGACCGCCCCGCCCTTCTTGAGCATCTCGGTGTAGTCGGCCGCCGGCGCCGCGAGGAGCTCGCCGCCCTCGGCCACCACCTGCTGCGTCGCCGAGCCCAGGGTGATGTCGATCACCTTGTCGCCGAGGAGGCCGCGGGACCCGACCGACGCCTGGCTGTCGCCGCGGATCCGGTCCCCGTATTTGGCGAGGACGCGGAAGCGCACCTGCACGCGCTTGTCGTTCGGATCGTCGTAGAAGGTGATCGCGGTGACCTGGCCCACCTCGACGCCTGCGAGGCGCACGGGCGAGCCCGCCTTCAGCCCCTCGATCGAGGTGAAGGAGGCGGTGTACTCGGTGTAGCGGCTGAAGACGCCGCGCTCGGCGCCGAGCAGGAAGACTGCAGCGGCGAAGAGCACGAGCCCCACCATCACGAAGAGGCCGACGCGGGCGGTGACGCGCTTCTCGGTTTCCATCAATCTTCTCCGCCCACCATGCCGCGGACGAAATTGCGCACCTCGGGCAGATCCGAGTGCCGCATCTCCTCGACGGTGCCCCTGGCGAGGATCCGGTGGTTGTAGAGCATCGCCATGCGATGCGAGACCATGTAGGCGGAGTCCATGTCGTGGGTCACCACGATCGAGGTCACGTGGAGCTGCTCGTTGAGCTTCACGATCAGCTCGTTGATCCGCCGGGTGTTGATCGGGTCGAGGCCGGTGGTGGGCTCGTCGTAGAGCACCACCTCGGGATCCACGGCGATGGCGCGGGCGAGGCCCACGCGCTTCTTCATGCCGCCGGAGAGGTCCGCCGGGCGCATCTTCTCGATGCCGGGCAGGCCCACCATCTCGAGCTTCTCCGCCACCCGGTCGGCGACCTCCGCCGGCGGGCATTTCGGGAAGTGCTCGAGGATCGGGTAGGCCACGTTCTCGCCGACCGAGAGGGAGTCGAAGAGCGCGGCGCCCTGGAAGAGCATCGCGATCTTGCGGCGCACCGGGATGAAGCCGTCCTCGGAGAGGCCGGTGAGCTCACGTCCGTCGAAGGTGATCGTGCCGGCGTCGGGACGGAGCAGGCCGATCAGGCATTTGAGCAGCACGCTCTTGCCGGTGCCGGATCCGCCGATGACGGTGAGGGTCTCGCCGCGGCGCACGTCCAGGTCGAGCCCCTCGTAGATCTTCTTGGGACCGAAGGCCTTGAAGAGCCCGTCGAAGCGGATCAGCTCCTCGCCGGGCTGCGCCAGGAGGTCGTGGGCGGAGAGCGGCGGCAGCTGCGGTCTGGTGGACGGTGCGTTCACAGGGCGAGGAGGAGTTTGGTGACGAGGAAGTCGGAGACGAGCACGCCGATGCCGGAGATGGCGACGGTCTCGGTGGTGGAGCGGCCGACGCCCTCGGTGCCGCCGGTGGTGGTGAAGCCCTTGTAACAACCGACGATGGCGATCAGCAGCCCGAAGATCATCGCCTTGAAGATCCCGGAGGTGAAGTCGTTCAGGAAGACCGCGTCCATCGCCTGCCGGTAGAACTCGACGTAGGAGATGCCGTAGATCGACTTCGACATCACCGCGCCGGCGACGAGCGCCACCACGTCGGCGAAGACGGTGATGAGCGGCAGGCAGATCATCGCTGCCAGCACCCGCGGGACCACCAGCTTCTTCACCGGATCGGCGCCGAGGGCGCGGATGGCGTCGATCTGCTCGGTGACCTGCATCGAGCCGAGCTCCGCGGCGATGCCCGAGCCGACCCGGCCCCCCACGGTGAGGGCGGTGAGCACGGGCCCGAGCTCGCGGAGCACCGAGAGCGCGAGCACGCGGCCGATGGCGTAGGCGATGCCGAACTTCGCCATGAAGAAGCCGAACTGCACCGCGAGCACCATCCCCGCGAAGAGCGCGGTGAGGGTGCCGATCGAGGTGGAGCGGACGCCGATGTGCTCGATCTGCTGGAGCAGCGCGCGCCACTCCCAGGGCCTGCGCAGGCCGCTGGTGAAGACCTTGAACAGAAGCTGGGAGGCGCCGCCCAGCTGCAGCGCCGCTGCGTGCACCGCCGGCAGCAGCGCTGCGAGGCGCGACGGGCGCGACGGGGCGACGGAGGCTTCCGGGGTCACGGCTGCCTCGCGTCCGCGTCGGTGGAGAAGCCCTGCACCAGCGCCCGGTAGTCTGCCGCGCGGACGCCGAAGGTCCCTGGCGGCGCGGTGTAGATCAGGTCGTAGACGCAGCCGCCCTTCTTGAGGAGCGTGAGCTCCATCTCCACCGGCACACCGTCGAGTCTCGCGTTGGCCCTGGTGCGCAGGGCCCCGCGGCCGGCGATCTCCATCTGCTCGCGCTCGAGGATCTCGCGCTCCTCGAAGCCGAGGAGCAGGTGGTCGGTGAGGACCTTGAGGCTGGGATCGCCGTGGCCATCGCAGAGGGCGTTGACGGCGATCACCCTGCCGGCGCCGTCGGTCCAGGCGAGATCGTTGTCGCTGAAGGCGACGCGCTCCCACGAGTCGGGGAGCGCGCCCAGGCGGTAGCTCGCCTCCGCGTCACGGAAGGTGCCGTCCCGGAGGGTACCGCCGCCTCCGCACGCAGTGGCGGTGAGCGCCAGGGTGAGGACTGCCAGTCGTCGCGCCATCTTGAGCCTGCCGGTTTCGAACGGGGGCGGAACATATACGCCGCTCCGTCGAGCCGGCAACAAAGGATCCCGCATTGCCGGGCCCAACCCCGGGCAGCGGCAGGCAATTCCGGCGGCGGGCCTTGCCCACGGGGCACGGGCTGGTGCCCCCCATCCGGGCGAGCGGCCGCCTCTTCCTTCCCTTGACTCTGCTCGTCCGTTCACCCAAACTTCTGTTCATAGTACGGAGGGGTCATGGAAGAGCTCACCGAACGACAGCTCGCCATCCTGGGGTACATCGCCCAGCACATCCAGCAGCAGCGCTTTCCACCGACGATTCGCGAGATCGGCACGGCGATGGGGATCCGCTCGACCAACGGGGTGAACGATCATCTCAAGGCGTTGGAGCGCAAGGGGTTCCTCGCCCGCGGCGAGATGAAGAGCCGGGCGCTGGTGCCGACCCCGAAGGCCTGGGATGCACTCGGCACCGACGTGCCGCTCGCCGAGAACGTCTCCACCGCCCTGCCCCGGAAGGCCGCGGCGAACGACGATCTGCTCGAGGTGCCCCTGCTCGGCAAGGTGGCGGCCGGTGCGCCGATCCTCGCGGAGGAGAACCTCGACAGCACCGTGCGGATCGATCCCAATCTCCTCGGTCGTGGCGGGGCCAGGGGATCGGTCTTCGCGCTGCGGGTGAGCGGCGACTCGATGATCGGCGACGGGATCTACGACGGCGACATCCTCTTCGTGAAGAAACAGGAGACCGCCCGGACCAACGAGATCGTGGTGGCGATGATCGAGGGGGAGGCGACGGTGAAGCGCTACTTCCCCGAGGGGGACCGGATCCGGCTGCAGCCCTCCAACCCGCGGCTCCAGCCGATCTACGTACGCAAGGCGGACGCGCGGGCGATCCAGATCCTCGGCATCGCGGTGGGCGTCTTCCGCAACCTCGAGTAGGCGTCGTCAGCCGGTCTGCCTGCCGAGCAGCCCCTGGCAGAAGAGGCCCGGGGCGGTACCGGAGGCCTGCAGGCGCAGCTGCCTGCAGGTGCCCAGGGCCTTGCGCTCCTGGCCGGCGCTGGCCTGCGCCCTGGCGAGGGTATCGACCAGCATCGGATCGCCGGAGCGACGGACAAGCGGGTGGAGCACCCGGGCTGCATCCGCGGCCCTGCCCAGATCGACCAGCAGCGTCCCGATCGCCGCAGCGATGGCGGGACGGTCGTCTGTCGGGCGGGCAGCGAGGGCCCGGTCGGCAGCCTGGCCTGCTCCCGCCGCGTCGCCTGCGGCGAGGCGGAGGCGGGCGATGCCCAACCAGGCGGCGGGGCGGTCTTCGCGCTCGTTGGCGTGGGCATAGGCGGCGAAGGCCTTCTCGGCTGCACCGCTCACCGCGTGGAGATCGCCGGCCCGCTCCCAGAGCGCTGGCGCCTGCTCGAGGGCAGCCTGGCGCTCCAGGGCGAGGGCCGCCTCGGCGCCCTCCCCTTCCTTCTCCCAGGCTGCAGCCAGCGCCGCCCACCGCTCGGGATCGCGGGGCGCCGCTGCTGCAGCGGCCCGGAGCGCCACCACGGCAGCCTCCCCGTCGCCGCGCCGCTCGTGGAGCGTCGCGAGGCGGGCCTGGAGGTTCGCCCGGCGCTCGCCCCTGGCGCGGCGGGCCCCCTGGGCGAGGAGGTCCGCTGCGTGCTGGAGGTCGCCCCGCTCCTCCGCCAGGGCAGCCGCCTCGCTCGCTGCCTCGGGGTGGTCGGGGTCGAGCTCCCGGGCCTTCCCGATCGCCTCCCGCGCCGCTGCCGGCCTGCCCACCGCCCGGTAGACCTTGCCGAGCTGGAGCCAGGGGCGGAAGCGGTGGCCGTCGAGCTCGGTGGCGCGTTCGTAGGCTGCCTCCGCCTCGCCCCACCGCTCCTGCCTGCTGCGCAGATCACCGAGCAGGACCCAGGCCTCGGCATCGTCGGGATCGAGGGCGAGGGCGTCGAGGGCGGCGCGGGTCGCCTCCGCGGGATCCCCCTCGGCGAGGCGCTGCACCGCAGCGAGGCGCTGCGCCTCCGCCCGGTGCTCCTTGCCGTCGCCTGCTTCGCCGCGGGGCAAGGCGGCGCCGAGCAGCCCCACCGCCATCGACCCCACCGCCACCGTCCAGAGCAAACCCGTCCGCAACCGATCCTTCAAAAAGCGACCTCCGCGGGCTCGAGGAGGCTCTGCCGCCCGCTTCCTTCGAGGTCCAACAACTCCACGCGCGCACGATTCCGGCGCAGGTCGAGGATCGCGATCGACCGGGGGAGCGAGAAGCGCCTCGGACCGCAGCTCCCCGGGTTGACGTAGAGCCTGCCGTCGCGGACCTCGATCGCGGGTTTGTGGGAGTGGCCGTAGATCACCAGCTGCGGCGCCGCCTGCTCGATCGCCTGCCGGGCTGCGGGGAGGAGCTTCTCCGGCTTGCCCAGCTCGTGGATCACCAGCACGCTTAGCTCCCCGACCGATTCCACCAACACCTCGGGGAGCGTGGCGCCGAAGGCGTCCCGGTCGTTGTTGCCCCGGACCGCTGCGGTGGGCGCGATGGCCGCCAGCTTTTCGATCACGGCGGCCCCCATCACGTCCCCCGCGTGGAGGATCCGCTCGCAGCCCGCGAGGAGCTCGGGGAGCCTGGGGTCGAAACGTCCGTGGGTGTCGGAGACGAGGCCGATGCGCATGCACGCCACGTTGCCCACCGGCACTGCGCGCGTCCACGGCGGACCGCGCAACGACCGGCAGGCGACAGCCTCCGGCGCGGCACTGGTCGGAACACCAAGCACGGCGGGATACTGCCGCTGCAGCAAACCTGCAGCGCTGCGCTCCCCCACTGCCTCGAGGAGGATGGGTCATGGCCAACGAAGAGACGAACGCAACCGGCGACACCTGGGTGGTTCACCTTCCCGCGTCGGTCGCCGCGGAGGCGGAACGGATCGTCGGCGTCCGCTCGCGCAACGACGCGTGGGTCCGCGAGCTGGTGGAGCGCGAGCTCGACAGGCTGCGCAACTGGGCGACGGAAGAGGCCGAGTAGCGGGCCCGCGGTTGCCGCATCCGACGGCGCTGCCCATCTTCGGCGGTCCTTCGAAGAGGGGAGCCGCTCGGTGCTCGAACCAGAGGCAGCCCACCGCATCCGGCTGCGCCGTGCAGCAGCGCTCCCGTTCCTCGGGGCGGCGCTGCTGCTCTGCGGCTGCGACGGGATCCAGTCGACGCTCGCGCCGGCAGGCGTGGGGGCGAAACGGATCGCCACGCTCTTCTGGATCTCCGTCGTGGGCGCCGCAGCGATCTGGCTGGCGGTGATGGCCCTCACCCTCGTCGCGATCCGGCGCGGCAACGCCCGCGGCGAGGGGCGAAGGATCGCCGACGAGACCCGCGGTCCCGCCGCCTGGATCATCGTCGGCGGCGGCGCCGTCTTCCCCAGCGTGGTCCTTGCCGGCTACCTCCTCTACGGCCTCGCGCTCCTGCCCGATCTCGTCGCGCCGGCGCCGCACGGCAGCCTGCAGATCCAGATCTCCGGCGAGATGTGGTGGTGGCGGGTCCACTACCTGCCGCCGGGAGGTGATCCCGTTCCCCTCGCCAACGAGATCCGCCTGCCGGTGGGCGAGCCGGTGGAGTTCCTGGTCGAGAGCCCCGACGTGATCCACTCCTTCTGGATCCCCTCCCTCGGCCCCAAGATCGACATGATCCCCGGCAGGAAGAACCGCCTCGCCCTGCAGCCCACCACCACCGGCCTCTTCCGCGGCGCCTGCGCCGAGTATTGCGGCGCCTCCGACGCCCGGATGAACTTCTACGCAGAGGTGATGGAGAAGGCGGCCTTCGAGCGCTGGCTCGCGCAGCAGGCGGCGCCGGCGAAGGAGCCGTCGACGGCCCTCGAGGCCCGGGGCCGCGCGCTCTTCCTCGGCAACGGCTGCGGCGCCTGCCACACCGTCCGCGGCACCGAGGCCGACGGCGTCCTCGGTCCCGACCTCACCCACGTCGGCGGCCGCCACAGCATCGGCGCCGGCCTCCTCCCCAACGACAGGGAAGGCTTCGCGCGCTTCATCGCGAGCACGAACCACCTCAAACCCGAGGTACGCATGCCCGCCTTCGGTATGCTCCCGGCGGATGACCTCACGGCGATCGCCGCCTGGCTGGACGGCCTCGAATGACCCGCCCGCCGAACGCCGAGCACCAGGCGCCCGTCACCGCCCCGGGCGACGTGGAGCCGCTGCAGCGCGAGCCCTCAGAGGCGCTCCGCCGCGCGCAGGCCGAGCGGCTCCTCGCCGCGTGGAAGACGCCGACGGGCTGGCGCTACTGGTCCGCCGTCAACAACAGCGAAGTCGGCAAGTGGTACACGGTCGGCGCCTTCCTCTTCCTGCTCTTCGGCGGTGTCCTCGCCCTCCTGATGCGGCTGCAGCTCGCCTTCCCGAACGGCGATCTCCTCACCGCCGATCAGTACAACCAGGTGTTCACGCTGCACGGAACGGTGATGATGTTCCTCTTCGCCATTCCGATCTTCGAAGGCTTCTCGATCCTGGTGCTGCCGCAGCTCCTGGGCTGCAGGGACCTGCCCTTTCCCCGCCTCTCGGCCTACTCCTTCTACTGCTTCGCCCTCGGCGGCATCTTCGTCTGCGGCTCGATCTTCTTCGGCGCAGCGCCCACCGGCGGCTGGTTCATGTACCCGCCGCTCACCACCACCTACGACGAGGGCGTCGGCGCCGACATCTGGCTCCTCGGCCTCTCCTTCATCGAGATCGCGTCGATCGCCGCTGCGGTGGAGCTGATCGTCGGCGTGCTCAAGACCCGGCCGCCGGGGATGCGGATCAACCTGATCCCGCTCTACGCCTGGTACGTGCTGGTGGTGGCGGGGATGATCCTCTTCGCCTTCCCACCGCTCATCGCCGGCGACATCCTCTTCGAGCTCGAGCGCACGCTCCACTGGCCCTTCTTCGATCCGGCCCGCGGCGGCGATCCGCTGCTCTGGCAGCACCTCTTCTGGATCTTCGGCCACCCGGAGGTCTACATCGTCTTCCTCCCCTCGGTGGCGCTGGTGGCGATGATCGTCCCCACCTTCGCCCGCAGGCCGATCGTGGGCTACGGCTGGATCGTGCTCGCAGCGGTGGGCACCGGCTTCATCAGCTTCGGCCTCTGGGTCCACCACATGTTCACCACGGGGATGCCGGGGATCTCGCTGGCGCTCTTCTCCGCCGCGTCCGAGGCGGTGGCGATCCCCACCGGCGTGATGGTGGCGATGGTGCCCTTCGACCTGCAGGCCCACGACACCTACTTCGTCGTCGGTCACCTGCACTACGTGCTCATCGGCGGCGCGCTCTTTCCGGTGGTCGGCGGCCTCTACTACTTCTACCCGATGGTCACCGGGAAGAAGCTCTCCGACCGGTGGGGGCGGCGGGCGTTCTGGGTGATGCTCGCCGGCTTCCACGTGACCTTCTTCCCGATGCATCTCACCGGGCTGCGGGGCATGCTCCGCCGGGTCTTCACCTACGCCCCCGATCTCGGATTCGACCTGCTCAACCTCGTCTCCACCACCGGCGCCTTCGTCCTCGCCGCCGGGATCACCGTCGTGATCTGGGACGTGGTGCGGCCCGAAGGGCAAGGTCCCCTACGCGCCGCGCAACCCCTGGGGCGCGGGCACGCTCGAGTGGCTCGCGGAGGTGCCCGACAAGCCGTGGGGCGTGCGCTCGATCCCCGAGATCGACAGCCGCTATCCCCTCAGGGATCAGCCGAACTTCGTCCGCGACGTGGACGAGGGGCGCTTCTACCTGCCGAATGCGGAGGAGGGAAAACGCGAGACGCTCATCTCCACCACCATCGACGCGCGGCCGATCCAATGCCTGCGGGTCACCGGCCCCAGCTTCCTCACCTTCTGGGCCGCGCTCTTCACCGGCGGGAGCTTCATCTTCGCCACCTTCCATTTCTGGTGGCTCGCGCTCGCAAGCGGCGCGCTCGCCTTCGTCTTCCTCCTCACCTGGATCTGGACCGGCACCGGCACCATCCCCGAGAAGGAGACCAAAAACGTCGGCCTCGGGCTCGAGCTGCCCCTCTACCTCTCGGGCCCTGCGTCCGCCGGGTGGTGGGCGGTCTTCATCACCATGCTCGGCGACATGGTGGCCTTCGTCTCCCTGGTCTTCGGCTACTTCTTCTACTGGACCGTGCACGAGGATTTCGTCCCGCAGCCCGCACCGGGACCTGGCCTCTTCTGGCCGCTCCTCGCTGCGGCGCTCCTCGTCGCCTCGTGGATCCTCACCGCCCTCGCCCGCAGGTGGAACGCGGCGGATCGCAGCGGGCGCTACTACCTCGCGCTCCTCCTCGGCGTCGGCCTCTCCCTCGCCGGCACCGCCGCCCTCCTCGCGGGGCCCTGGGTCACCGGCCTCGATCCCGTGAGCGACGTCTACCCGGCGATCGTCTGGGTGCTGGTGATCTGGACGGCGCTCCACGTCGGCATCGGCGCGCTCATGCAGCTCTACTGCGTCGCCCGCCGGATCGCCGGGCGGATGAGCGCACGCCACGACGCCGAGATCACCAACACGCTGCTCTTCTGGCACTTCCTCGGGATCACGGTGGTCGCCACCGTCGCCGTGATCGCGGGCTTTCCGCTCCTGGCCTGAAACCATGCGCGACTACCCCGAGCGAAAAGAGAGCCTCTGGCTGATCACGGTGGGCCCCTTGATATGGGCGGCGCACTTCGTGCTCAGCTACGCCACGGCGGCGGTCTGGTGCGCGAAGATCGCAGGCCGCGACGGCTCGCTCGACGGCGCGCGGATCGCCATCGCGATCTACACGGCGCTGGCGCTCGCCGGCATCGCGATCCCCGGCACCATCGGCTGGCGCCACCACCGCGCCGGCGGCGGAAAGGTCCCCCACGACTACGACACCCCCGGCGACAGGCACCGGCTCATCGGGCTGGCCACCCTGCTCCTCTCGGCCATGAGCGCGGTCGGCGTGATCTACGCCGGCCTCGCGGCGCTCTTCCTGGAGACGTGCAATTGAGCCGGGTCGCCCTCGCCGCCCTCGGGCTCGCTGCCCTCGCCGGGCTCTGGCTGGGGCCGCTCCCGGGCCTCGCGGCGAGCGCCTTCCACGCCCACATGGCGATGCACATGGGCGTGGTGGCGGTGGCGGCGCCGCTGCTGGCGCTGGCCCTCGCCGGGAGCCGCCTCGATCCGGTGCGGCGCCTGCCCCGCCTCTTCGCGCCGATCCCGGCCTCGATGCTCGAGTTTTTCGTGGTGTGGAGCTGGCACGCGCCGGCGCTCCACCACGTCGCCCGCCACACGGCAGGGGGCGTCTTCCTCGAGCAGGGCAGCTTCCTCTTCGCCGGTCTCGCCGTCTGAATCGCAGCGCTCGGCGGCGGCGCCCGCAGCGGCAGCAGCCGCGCCGGAGCAGGGGCGATCGCCCTCCTCCTCACCTTCATGCACATGACCCTGCTCGGCGTGCTCGTCGCGCTCTCGCCCCGGGTGCTCTACGCCCACGGCGGCGGCGCGGAGGCCCTGGCCGATCAGGCCCTCGGCGGCGTGATCATGATCGCGGGCGGCGCGGCCTATCTCGCCGGCGGCCTCTTCCTCGTGCAGCTCCTCCTCCGCGCCAGGGCCGTGCGTCCTGCGGCAGGCGAGGAGGTGTAGATGGGCCTGCTGCGCGGCGCGGTGCTCTTCGTGCTCTCGGCCTTCGCGGCGATCGTCGGCCTCCTTCGCGGCGTGCGCTCCTTCCGCGCGGCGCAGGCGCAAGCAGCGCAGCCACGGCGCGAGCCGAAGGCATGGCTCCTCGAGAAGGCGAAGACCGCTGCCGCCACCCTCGTGCTCGTGGGGCTCTTCGGCTTCCTCGTGATCGCCTCCGGGGTGGTGCCCAACGAGGCCAGCTCCGGCCATTGGGCGATCACCGAGTGGCTGCTCACCTTCGCCACCAGGCGCACGGTGGTCTTCCACAGCCTGGGGATCGAGCCGCCCCGGCACCTCGGCGATCCGGCGCTCGTCCTCCGCGGCGCGGGCCACTACGACACCGGCTGCACCCCCTGCCACGGCAGCCCCGCGATCCCGCAGCCGCGGATCGCCGGAGCGATGACCCCCGACCCGCCCTACCTGCCGCCGATCGTGCCGGACTGGAGCGACGCGCAGCTCTTCACCATCGTCAAACACGGGATCAAATTCGCGGGCATGCCGGCCTGGCCCGCCCTCGAGCGGGACGACGAGGTCTGGGCGATGGTGGCCTTCCTCCGCAAGCTCCCCGCCCTCGATCGCGCGGCGTACCGGGCCCTCGTCGACGGGCCTGCTGCAGGCTCTGGAGAGCCGGTGGCCCTGGGCGATCTGCTCGGGAAGCACGAGCTGCCGGCAGCAGTCGCGCAGAGCTGCGCGCGCTGCCACGGCCGCGAGGGTGAGGGAGCCAGCGCCTTCCCCAGGCTCGCTGGCCAGCGGGCGGTCTACCTCGCCGCCTCCCTCGCCGCCTACGCGGAGGGCACCCGCCACAGCGGGATCATGCAGCCGGTGGCGGCGGGATTGAGCGAGGAGCAGATCGCGGCATTGGCGCGCTATTACGCGGAGGCGGCGCCGCGGCCTGCGACCCCGGCTGCAAAGCACGCTGCCGCCGCTGCACGGGGCGCGGTGATCGCGAGCGAAGGGATCCCGGCCCAGCGCATCCCGCCCTGCGCGGACTGCCACGGCCCGCTACCGGAAGGCGGCGTCGCCTTCGAGCGCAACCAGCACTACCCGATCCTCGCCGGACAGCATCCCGACTACCTGGTGCTCCAGCTCGATCTCTTCGCCCGGGGCAAACGCGGCGGCACGGCCTACGGCCACCTGATGAACCACGTCGCCGGCGATCTCACGCCGGAGCAGATGCACGACGTGGCGGCCTACTACGGCTCGCTGGCAGGGGGGCTCACGCGCTAGCGGCAGGGCCAAAAAGAAAAACCCCGGAGGGCTCGAAGCCATCCGGGGTTTTGCTGTTGGTGGGCGATGCTGGTTTCGAACCAGCGACCCCCGCCGTGTGAAGACGGTGCTCTACCGCTGAGCTAATCGCCCGCAACTCGTGGCTGCGTGCCCCTCGTCAACAGCGAGGCGGAGTATCCGGATCCGACCCCGAACTGTCAACGAAAAGAAGCGCTTCCGCGGATGAAATTGGCGGGCGCCGCCCCCGTCCCGAGGGCGGCGCCCCCCGCCTTCAGTTGCGCA
>NZ_JAWLCN010000009.1 GCF_041687135.1 Vulgatibacter sp.
ACGAGGCGCTCGGGCAGCGGATCGTCATGCGCTACCACCTGCCCGGCCTCTCGCGCGACGAGCTGCCGCAGTACCTCGCTCACCTGCTGCGGCTTGCCGCCTGCGAGTTGCCGCTGTTCGAGCCGGCGGCCATCGAGGCGATCTACCAGGCGACGAACGGTCTGCCGCGGAAGGTAAATCTCCTCTGTCACCACGCGCTGATCGCGGCGACGTTCGCCAAGGAGCGGACCGTCACCATCGAGCACCTGCAGGCGGCGGTCGCGGAGGTGTCATGAACGGCGGGGCGTGCGGGCTGTGGATGGGGCCGCGTGCGCTCGTCGCTGCGGTCGTCGGCAGGGACGGGCGCGTCAAAAGCGTGAAGGTGCCGCGTACCGAGGACGCACGGGAGACCCTTGTCGCCTGGCTCGCTGCCGGCGGTGTCGCCGACGTGATCCTCACGGATACGCTGCTCCGCGAGGACTCGATCGGCCGAGTCGCAATCGCCAGCGGCCTCACCGTCTGGACGGTTTCACGCGCGCTCGTCGAGCCGCTGCGTCTCGCCGCGGGGATCTCCGCCGGGCGCTCTTCGGCAATCGCTGCGGTGCTGGCTCGGATGCAGCGGATTCCGAACTATCGTGCGCAGCTCCGCCGGATGGTACCGCCCGATCCCGGCAGGCAACTCCGTCTGCTCTGACGATGCTCAGCCTGCCTCGGGGGCAGTCGCGCGGCCTACGCCGCCGGCGTGCCCCCGTTTCCGTTCTCACTGCACGCCCCCAACATCGGGCGATTCACCGGAGCATCGATTGTGAGAACTGCTCCATCCACGCCGGTGGGCTCGAACGAATAATTGCCGGTGGGAGAGCGCGGCAACCAACACAGCGAGCGTGGTGAAGCGCACGGAGCGCCCGCGTTCCAGCGCGGCAAGACCGAGGTTCTGCGCGAGGCTGGTCTTGCCCACGCCGCTCTGGCCTCGGAAAAGTACGTTTTCCCCACGGTCGAGGAGCGCGAGTTCGAGCAACTCCTCGTACAAGCCGCGATCGATCGAGCGCGGGTGATTCCAGTCGAACTGGTCGAGGGGCTTGAAGCTGCCGAGGGCCGCGCCCTTGGTTCTGCGCGCAAGGTTCCGGGCATCGCGTTCGCGCCGCTCCAGGGCGACGAGCTGCTCGATAACCTCGACGGGAGAGACTCGCGATTTGGTCAGATGGGCGAGCAGCGCACGCAACGCATCCTCGGGTGCGCGGATTCCGAGCCCCCGCAGTCCGCCTGTAATCGCGTCAGCGTTTTTCATCGTAAGTCTCCAGATCGTGCGGGATCACGTCCCGGTCGCGGATGTGGCTGGGTAGCGGGACATCGATGGGGACGGGCGCACGCTCGGCCCGGCGGCGCTGCTCGCAGAGCGAGGCGATTGCACCGGGATCGTGCAGCCCTCTCTCGATGACCTGTGCGACGGCTGGAGCGAGGAGATCGGGCCCGTAGAGGTCGAGCAGCTTCAACGTCCGCGCCGTCATCGAGCCCAGGTTGCGGCCTGTATCCACCCACCGCTCGTAGAGAGCGTCGATGCCGGGGACCGCCGCTCGGAGCCGATCCCGCCCCTTGGGCTCTTTGGCGGCGCGCTTCTGGTCGAGGATCGCCATCCGGTGCTCGGGCGCCTCCACGAGCTGGCGGCGGCCCCAGCACCGTGCGTGCCGCGCAACGGGATTGGCGCCGTCGAGGAATCGGACTTCACGATCGTCGGCAACGAGGGTCAGCGTCTTGCCGACGTGCTCGGGAGGCACGGAGTACATGTTGGTGTCGAAGCGGCAGACGGCCGTCTTGTCGACGCGCACCGGCAGGATCTGATCCGTGGAAACCGGTGGCGCAGGGAACGGGAGGAGGCGCGCACGCTCCTCCTCGAGGCATTCGCCGACGGTCCGCCCCGGGAGCGTCGGGTGGGGGCGCGGCAGCGCGATCTCCGCGAGGAACTCGCCCAGCTCACGGTTGCCCTGCTCCACGCTGCGGATAGTGCGGGCGGCGAGGAAGCGTTCGCGCAGGTAGCGGATGTTCCGTTCGACGCGCCCCTTCTCGTTCGCCTTGCGCACGCCGCAGAGCCGCAACCGGGCGGCATAGCGGCCGCCGAGATCGAGCAGCTGCGGGTGGAACCGTGCGGCGTCACCGTGCCGCTCGAGCACCACGATCTTGGGGTTGTCGAAGAGCCACTCTCTGGGCGTGCCGCCGTAGTACGCGCAGGCGCGCTGGAGCGAGCGCAGCAGCGACCACACCGAGAGGTCGAGGACGAACTCGGCCCAGATCGCACGTGACCACGACAGCACCATCACGAAGAGCCAGAGCGAACGTTGCCCACCGCCGGGCACGTCGATTTTGCCGACATGCGCCCAGTCCACCTGTGCCTGCTCGCCCGGCAGATGCGTGAGCCGCACGAACGCCTCGCGCTTCGGCGCGGGCCGCACCGTCTTCACGTACTCGCGCAGCGTGCGGACGCTCCCGGCGTAGGCTCGGGGTTTCACCATGTCGAAGAGCCGCGTGGACACCAACCTCGGGTAGCGCTCGAGGGTCACCCGGATGAAGTCCCGCACCGGATCGACGAGCAGGGGCCGGGGCAGCGAGGGCGGGCGGCGTTCGAGCAGACCCACCACCCGCTTGACAACGTCGACATGCACGCCGACGTTGCTGGCGATCGTGCCCACCGGCAGGTGCTCGCCGTAGTGCAGCACCCGGATCTCGTTTTCCAACTCGCGCGGGATCGTCACCGGTCACCTCCCGGGAGTCGGTCGCGCAGGCTGAGTTGGTGAACGTCCCGAAAGTCACCGACACCGCGGAGCCTCTTCGGGCGGTGGCCCCCGGGCCGAGCGGCGATGACCTCGTAGAACACGGTGCGCAGCCCGGTCCCGAGCTCGTCGGCGAGCTCCAGCGAGAAGCCATCCGCAGGATCGTCCGCAGAAAGCACAACGCGGAGCGGCGCATCCAGCCAGATGGACAGGCTCTCCAGCAGCACTCTCGCCGGCTTGCCCGACCAGAACGTCGCCGGTGGCGGCAGCGACGCCCGCAGCAGTTCGTCGCCCGTCGGTGCCGTCAGCACCAGCCGGACGTTCCGGTGATCCAACCGGAACGCCACGCGGTATGGCTCCATCACCCATGCTCCCCGGGCCGCACGCGAGGCTGCCGGTGTTCGGCGGCGTCGGTGGGGCCGTCAGCGGGGAGTCCACCGGTGTGTCCACTTTTTCGGAACCCGGGTAAGCCACGCGACGGGCGGCCGTCTCGTCTCGCTGGCGGGCGCGGAAGGCCCACGGCCGCTCCCGGTGGTTCTCCCGCCCCGCGCTCGTTGCCCGGTACCGGCGGGACTTCTGGCGGTTGATCTCCGAGCGACTCAGGCCGCGGCACTCGCGGCTGCAGTAGCCCTGTCCGCGGTAGCAGCTGCTGCACACGACGAACAGCGCCTTGCACCACCCGCAGTGGAGCTGAAGTGCTGGAGATCCCTTGCTGTTCGAGGGGCATCCACAGGCCACGTCCGCTCCGCGAACAAGCGAAGCTGGACGCCCAGCGTGATGCGTGGGAGAAACAGCCAACGGTCGGCGGCGTCCGCGGCCGACCGGAGGGCTCGGGTGGTCAAGACCCGGGCCCTCATCATTTTGTCCGCATCGCCGGAGCTACCCGCGTTCAGCAGGGTGAGCCAGTTTTCGGCCAGCGGCCCCGACTCCCCCAGCACGACCAGCAAGCCACCCGCACGGCGACCTTCCATCGACCTGGACCGTCAAGCTGCTGCGGATCGCGGTTGCCGTCGACAGCCGTTCGGTAGTCGCGGCGGGCAGCGCGATCGCGAGCCCCAGCAGGGCAAGCCGGTGACCGAACGTGCGCGGCTCCCGGCTGGCGCAGATAAGGCGAGACACCGGCAGCGTCCGCGCGAGCGCCAGCACGCCAATGCCGCCGAGGATGGCGCCGATCCGATACGACTTGACCACGCTGCCGATCAGCTCGTGGGCTGGGAGCAGGTAGTCGACGGCGATGAAGTTGAAGCGGGTGGTGAATTCCTTCCAGAAGGTGAATTCGGCCACCGCCCCGCACAGCAGGATCGCGAAGGCCAGCCAGAGCACCTCCCAGCGTAACGCAGCGAAGGAGCGGCTGCGCCGGATGCGATTGGGCGCCAGCGCGGCAACCACGAGCAGCGGCGTGACGAGGAGGGCGAGGGCGGCGAAAGCGATGCGAGCGCGAACGTCGCTTGGTTCTCGCCGGGCGACATCCGCCAAAGGCCTAGGCCGAGCCAGAGCACGACGCGCAGGAGCAGCCAGGCCAGCAGCGCGAAGCTGGCGCTTGCCATGGGGAGGGACAGCGGCCGCTTCGCGTGCTCTTGCTGGACTTCGATCCGCATCATGTCCTCCGCCGCGTAGGGCCGGATCGGCTCGCTGTCGGGCGGACAACATTCGTGCTCGGCACCTGGGCTTGTGCGCTGGCGCGCGCGGAAATGCGCCCTTGCGTGTGCAGTGCGGCTCGGGCCCGGCGCCGGTCCTGCTTCGCTCAGCCCCCAGCGCGAACCTTCTCGCGCATGTGGTCGACCACCTGCATGTGGGGCTGCTGGGGGCTGAACATGATCAGCTCCGCGTCCTCGAGCACCTTCACGTTGTGCCCCGCGGGCCAGTAGAACAGGTCATTCGCCCGAACCGTCTCTTCCCTCCCCGCGCCATCGGTGGTGGTGACGACGCCTTTGACGACATAGCCCCAGTGCGGGCACTGGCAGAGGTCGCCATCGAGCCCGACGAAGAGCTGCGTCGTATCGACGCCCTTGGCGAGCGAGAAGTGCTCGGCGCTCATGCTCCCGAAGTCTCCGGCCTCGCCAAAATTCTCCTCCAGTCGAATTACAGCGCCCGGAATCTGCAGCTTGACGTCCACGTCCTTCATTGCGATTCGCATCGGTGCCCCCTTGGCCCAAAAGGTGTACGAGGTGAAGAAGAGCGGTAGCGCTGCCACGGCCTTCGGGCTAGCCCCTTGCAGGAGGCGACCAGGCGGGGCACACGGGAATGGCGGGCCCCAGGGGAGGCGGCGGCGGCGCGAAACGCGAGCGGTGGCGGGGACGCGATTCGGCACTCATCTTGGCACCCTCCCATCGCCCGATGAGCCGGCGGCCGGACGGAGGTGAGGCCCGCCAATGTGCGAGCGCCGCCAACTACGGCGGCCTCCCGTGTCCGCCTCTGCGCGTGAGTCGCGAGCGATCCCCCCGGCGGCGCCACATCGGCAAGCGGATCGGCAGATTCTGGCCCCACCCCCATCCTCGCGATCGCCTGATGCGATGCGGAACGCAGTACCAGGGCCCAAATAACGTCCAACCGGACCAGCAGCAGGATCGGCAGAACGCAGCTCGCGCTACAATCGCCCCCTGATTCCAACGGGAGGTTCTCGATGCGGTGGACCTGCGCGCTGCACACGCTTGCCTTCGTGGTGGGCTGCGGTGAAGCCGATGCCGGCGGCACAAAAGGCGAGCAGCAGCTCCCCTCGAGCGGGCGCATCGGCCCCTCGGGCGGGCACCTCGCCTCCGCGGACGGCGTGCTGCGCCTCCAGATCCCCGCCGGGGCGCTGGCGGAGGAGGTGGAGCTCGCCATCGAGCCGCTCACCGACACGGCGCCCCACGGCGTCGGCACCGCCTACCGTCTCTCGCCGGAGGGGCAGATCTTCCTCGCGCCGGTGCAGCTCGCCTTCGCCTTTGGCCCCGAGGTGACGAGCGCCGGCGGCCTGGGCGTCGCCTTCCGTGCCGCTGGCGAGAGCTGGCGGGCGCTCCCCCGGCGCGAGATCGATTCCGCATCCCGCACGGTACGGGCCTCGACGACGCACTTCTCCGACTGGGCGCTCATCGAGATGCTCAAACTCGAGCCCGCCTCGGCGCAGGTGGCTGCGGGCGGCACGCTGCAGCTCGAGGTGCTCTTCTGCATCGGCGAGGCGAATGGCGAAGAGCCGGTGGATCTCCTGCCGCTCTGCATCACCCTCGACGACGCCTCGGAGCTCGGCGCCTGGGAGGTGAACGGCGTGGAGGGTGGCGCCCCAGCCACCGGAACGGTCACGGCGAGCGGCACCCGCGCCACCTTCACCGCACCCGCCACCATCCCTGCGCGCAACCCCGTGGCGGTCAGCGTCGACGTGCGCAGCGGCGGCACGCAGGCGGGCAAGCTCGTCTCGAACATCGAGGTGACCGAGGGCTGCCCCCTGGGCGTCTGCTCGCTCGTCGGCACCACCACCACCGTCTCGGTGAGCGACGACGGGCCGAACGGACAGTTCGTGGTCACCGACGTGGCCCAGCTCCGCTTCGACTACGACCGCACGCTGCCCGGCGGCTCCGAAGTGATCTACCGGGTCTCTGGCACCCTCGAGGCTTCCTGGACGCAGACGGACTGCACCATCGATCTCGATCCGGCGAGCCACGAGGTCACGGCGGCGGACGGCGAGCTCACCGTCGAGCTCCACCACGCCGAGCCGATCTTCAGCGGCAGTGGCAGCCTCTGGTGGGTGGGCACGCAGACCTGGACCTGCCCGCCCTCGGATCCCTTCACCGTCGACGAGATCGCCGGCTACTGGGCCGTGGGGCCGGGGAGCCTGGAAACGGGCGTGCTGCAGGGGCGCACCGAGAGCGACGCCGGCGGCTATACCGAATGGCACTTCACCGCCAACCCGTAGCACGAGGAGAAATGATGGCGCGCTACGCCCTGCTACTGCGCGGCGTGAACGTCGGCGCGAAGAGCAGCCTGCCGATGGCGGAGCTGCGCGCGATGCTGGAGCGGCTCGGCTGCACGGCGGTGCAGACCTACGTGCAGAGCGGCAACGCGGTGCTCGAGACGAGCCGCTCGCCCGCAGCGCTCGCGTCCGCGATCGAGGCGGAGCTGCAAAGCTTCATGGGACGGCCCGTGCCGATCACCCTGCGCACCGGGGCCGAGCTGCGGCAGGTGGTCGAGGGCAACCCCTTCCCCGACGCGACCGACGAGCCCACGAAGCTCTGCGTGACCTTCCTCTCGGAGCCGCCCGGCGCGGAGGCGCTCGCGCCGCTCGCCGCGGTCGCGGCCGCAGGCGACGAGGCCTTGGTGGCGCAGGGCCGCGAGATCTACACCTGGCACCCGAATGGCCAGGGCCGCAGCCCGCTCGCCGCCGCCCTGGCGAAGCTGCGGGTCCGCGGCACGCTCACGACGCGCAACTGGAAGACCGTGGGCAAGCTGCACGAGCTGCTCGGCGGCTGAGCGCCCGAGCCCACCAGCCTCAGCTGGCGACGAGCCGGCGCAGCACCTCGACCAGCGCCTCGGGCAGCTGCCGCGGGTGGCTGAGCGTTGCGTAGCGCCCCGGTCCGAAGATGCGCGGGATGTAGTGGGGCGCGTCCCGGTCGACGGTGAGGCAGAACGGGTGCAGCCCCTCCGCGGAGCCGCGCCCGTCGCTTGGTCATCTGGAAATGCCCTCGCTGGCCACGCTGCCTGCGCGTCGCCGGCTGCGCTTTCACACCTTGATGCGGTCCCAGTTCTCGAGGGCGAGCCAGCCTGCCCAGGGGATGCTCGCGACCTGCAGGGCCAGCATCAGCCGGGTGATCCAGCGCACGACCGCGAACGCGGCCGGATGGACGGGCAGGTCGGGTTCCATGGCAGGGGGCCCCTCCGGTGGTGATTGACGTTTGTGGCGCAACCCTCGGGGGCATGCTTCGAGCGCCGGGGTGACAAGCCGGCCACTGGCGCATGGCGTCAGATGACGGACGTTGACCACTCGGTGTCCGTCGGCGAGGCTTCACCCGACATGATGAAGGTCCTCGCCATCTCGGGGAGCCTGCGGGCGGGCTCCAACACCACCGCCGTCCTCCTCGGGGCGGCGCGCCTCGCAGCTCCCGCCGTCGAGGTCGATCTCTACGGCGGCCTCTCGGCCCTGCCGCACTTCGACCCCGACCTGGACGCGGCGAGAGCGCCGGCAGCGGTGGAGGCCCTGCGTCGAGACGTGGCTGCTGCGGACGCCGTGCTCTTCTGCACGCCCGAGTACGCCCACGGCGTCCCGGGAAGCCTGAAGAACGCGCTCGACTGGCTGGTGGGAAGCGGCGAACTCTACGCGAAGCCGGTGGCCCTGCTGAACGCAGCGCCGCGTGCCACCCACGCGCAGGCCTCCCTCGCGGAGACGCTCCGCACGATGGGCGCGCAGCTCCTCACCGATCCCTGCGTCATCGCGGCCTCGGCAGGGCTCCTGCCCGACGGCAGCAACGTGGAGGAGCTGGCGGCGCTGCGGGACGCCCTGCGCGGCGTCCTCGAAGCGCTCCGTGGCGCAGCCGTCCGCGGTGGGTCGTGAGCGCTGCGCCGTGAGCCGGCGCAGCTGGGACGTGAAACCGCGGGGACACGACCGCGACCAATCCGGTATCGTCCTGCGGTCACGCGCTGGTGGACCCCCACACGAATCGAGGTAGATGTGAGCACGAGGTGGATCGCGCTTCTCGGTTGCCTTGCCGTTGCCCTTCTCGCGGGATGCGGGGCCGAAGACGAGCCCGAGTCGCTGCCCGGCAAGGAGCAGCCGGAACCCGAGCCGGAGCCCGAACCCGAGCCAGGGCCGGATGCGCTCCTCGATCCGAGCAAGCTCACGGAGGAGGCGCCAGCCGAATTCACGGTGCGCTTCGAGACCACCGAGGGCCCCTTCGTGCTGGTCGTCCATCGTGAATGGGCGCCGCTGGGCGCGGACCGCTTCTTCAACCTGGTCAAGAACCACTTCTACGACGACGTGGCCTTCTTCCGCGTTCTCGACGGAACGATCACGCAATTCGGCATCCACGGCGATCCCGCGATCTCGTCCATCTGGCGCGACGCGACCATCGAGGACGACCCGGTCGTCGAGTCGAACACGCGCGGACGAATCGCCTTCGCCACCGCCGGACCGGGCACGCGGACCACGCAGCTCTTCATCAGCGGTACCGATCTCTCGCAGCTCGACGCGATGGGCTTCGCTCCCTTCGGCGAGGTCACCGAAGGGATGGACGTGGTCGACTCGCTCTACGCTGGGTACGGCGAGGGTTTCCCGGATGGGCAGGGGCCGTCGCAGGGCAGGATCCAGAGCAAGGGGAACGAATACCTCCGCGCGGAGTTTCCCGACCTCGACTACGTGACGACGGCCCGGCTCGTCGAGTGAAGCGCCGGCGCGGCGTCGCCACGGCGGCGTGTGCATCTTGTCGCGCACGATCGTAGCAGCCGGATCGGACGCGACCGGCAGCTCGGCACCTGCGAGAAAGGGGACCGAGGAGTGGCCCGGGAGGGTGAGTCGAACGGCACGCCGGATGCGGAGCCGGCGCTCGACTTTCGGCAGGTCTTCGAAGAGGCGCCAGCCCTGCTGCTCGTCGTTCGTGCGGACGCGCCTCGGTTCACCATCGTCGCCGCCACCGATGCCTACTGCAACGCCACGCTGACGCGCCGCGCGGAGATCCTCGGCCGTCCGCTCTTCGAGGTCTTCCCCGACGACCCGAGCGATCCGACGCCGACCGGTACGTCGCAGCTCCGCAGGTCTCTCGAGCGCGTGCTCCACAGCGGGGCGCCGGACACGATGGCGTTGCAGCGGTATCCCGTTCGCCGGCAGGACGGCACGTTCGAGACGAGATATTGGGCGCCGGTCAACCTCCTGTTGAGCGACCCACGGGGGCGGATCCAATTCCTCGTCCACCGGGTCGAAGACGTGACCGCCTTTATCGACGCACGCGAGGCAGCTGCGCAATCGAGCGACCGCGCCGGCGAGCTGCAAGTCCAGCTGGAACGTCTCGACGCAGAGGTCTACGCGCGCACCCAGGACCTGCTCGACGCGAAGCGGGAACTCGAGGTGCGCGCCGACGAACTCGAGCTCTTCGCCGCCCGGATTGCCCACGACATCAAGAACCCGATCGCCACGCTGGGGCTGCGCCTCGAGGTGCTCGAGCGGCGCGCCGCTCTCGATCCGGCTTCGCTTGCTTCCGTGCGGCAGATGGGCGAGCAGGTCGAGCGGATGGGCGGCCTGGTCGACGGCCTGCTCGCCTTCGCTCGGTCGGGCGCACGCCCCGCTCCCGGCGTGCGCACGGAGTTGCGGGACGCCGTCCACGGCGCGTTGTCCGATCTCCGGCCGGGGGCAGACCAGGCACACGTGGAGCTGCGGGCCGAGGCGATCCCGGAGATCGAGGTCGCATGCGCCCCCGGCGTGCTGGCGAGCGTGCTCACCAACCTCGTGCGAAACGCGGTGGACGCGCTCCAAGGCGTCCCGCCGGAGCGCCGCCTCGTCGAAGTCCGCGCACGGCGAGACGAGGCCCGCGTTCATGTCGAGGTGGAGGACAGCGGCCCGGGCATCCCGAAGGAACTGCACGCCGACATCTTCCGACCCTACGTGCGCGGACCCGGCCCCTCGGCGTCCGGCCTGGGGCTCGGACTCGCGACGGTCAAGCGCCTCGTCGAAGCCCACGGTGGAGACGTCGGGGTCCGCTCGGAGCCGGGACGCGGCACTGCCTTCTGGGTCGACTTGCCCGTCTCCCGGGACCCGGGCTGATCGCAGGGAAGCTCGCGCAAGGAGCTCCGGCCTTCTCCTACCTGTTGGCGTCTGGGCGCGCTGCCTGCTGCGTAAGGCGTTGCCATTGATCTCCGGTGGAGCGATCCGATCCCGCACGCCGTGTCGCCCCAGCGGCTGGCCGCCGAGCGAGCCGCGATCCGCGGCCGGTCCCGGAGTGGCTCGCGTACCTCGCCTCCGCCTTCGTGATCGCCTCGCTCCTCGTGCTCAGCCTCGTGCCGCCCTGGTTCAACCGGCGGATCGACGGGATCCGCCAGGAGATCGAGCGGGTGGTCGAGCCGGCTCGTGTGCAGGCGAGGGAGCAGTTGGACGCCGTGGTCCGCGAGATCACCGCGACCCGCGCCTATCTCCTCGGTGGCGATCCTGCGCTGCTCGAACGTGCCCGCGACGAGCGTCGCAACGCGGAGGAGGCAGCCGAGCGCGCAGCGGCCGCCATGCGCCCCCTCGGCCCGGAGGTGCTCGAGCTGCACGGCCGACTCTCCGCCGCGGCGTCGCGGTGGAGGGAGCGACAGGACGCGCTCCTCGCCGGCGAGCTCAGCGCCCGTGCCTACCTCGCCGAGCTGCCCGAGCAGCAGGCCCGCTTCGAGGCGCTCTTCGAGGAGGCGGCTTCGCTCGACGAGGCGCTGGCCGCCGAAGCAGCCGAGCGCCGCACGTCGATCCGGCGCGCCGCTCGGCGCCTCAGCGTCGTCGTCGCCCTGCTCGGCGCCTCCGCGATGGTCGCCTCGATGGTCGTCGCCTGGCTCGCCAGACGTGAGCGCGCCTTCGCTCGATCCGCGGAGAACGCCCGGGCGAGGGCCGAGCGCCACGCGAAGGAGGAGCGCACGCTCAAGGAGGTCATGCGCGCGCTCGGCGCCTCGGTGAGCTTCCGCGAGGTCGTCGAAAAGGCGGCGGAACGCTCCGTGGAGCTGACCCGGGCCTTCGGTGCGTACGTGGAGAAATTCGACGTGCCGGAGCCGGGAAGCGAGGTTGAGATCGTCGCGGTGGCGGGGAAGGGGGTTCCGGCGCTGGGGACGCGGGTGCCCTATCCCGGCTCGCTCTCCGAAGAGTTGATGGAGTCACACGCACCGCAGGTCATGACCGAGGTGGGCGCCATCGGGGAACGCATGGCGCCCTATCTCACCGCAAGCTGCCCCGGCTGCACCGGGCTCATCGTGCCGCTCAGCTCGGGCGGCGAGATCCTCGGTACGCTGGTGCTGCTCCGCCGAGCGGAGCAGGGCGCGTACACGGTCGAGGAGGTGGAGCTCGCACGGGCCCTCGGCGACGCCGCTTCTGCGGCGCTGCGGCGGGTGCTGCTGCTGGAGGACGTCGAGCGCGAGAAGCGCGCGAGGGACGCGCTCCTCGAGTCCACCGACGAAGGGATCCTCGGCATCGACGGTGCGGGCTGCTTCACGCTGGTCAACCGCGCCGCCTCGCTGATGCTCGGCTGGGATCCAGCGGAGATGCTCGGTCGCTCCGTACACCCGCTCATCCACCACCATCGGCCTGGCGGCGTCGCCTACGCGGAGGAGGAGTGCCCGCTCACCCACGTCATCCGCGGCGGTGCGGGCGTGCGCAGCGAGTCGGACCTCCTCTGGCGCAAGGATGGCTCGAGTTTCCCTGCCGAGTTCTCCGTTCGGCCGATCGCCGAGGGTGGCGTCACCGTGGGCGCGGTCATCGCCTTCACCGACATCACGGAGCGCAAGCAGAACGAGCAGGAGCGCGAACGGCTGCACGAGATGGAGCGGCGCGCCCGTGCCGAAGCCGAGACGGCCCTGCGCGCCCGCGACGAGCTGCTCTCCGCGGTCTCGCACGACCTGCGCAACCCGCTCGGCACGATCCGCCTGAGCGCGGACTTCCTGCTCCGCCAGCTGGGAACTGGCGACGAGCGAGCGTCGGAGCGGAGGAAGGTCGAGGTGATCGGACGAGCCTCCGAGAGCATGGATCACATGATCCAGGATCTTCTCGACGTGGATCGGATCGACTCCGGTCGGCTCGTGCTGGAGCTGGCACCGACGGATCCCGCTGCCGTGGTGGAGGAGACCTGCGCGCTCTTTCGTCCCCACGCAGAGCGGGCCGGGATCTCGCTGTCGTGCAGCGCGTCTCCCGAGCTGCCGCAGGTGCTTGCCGACGCCGGAGGGCTGCAGCGGATCCTCTCCAATCTCCTGGGCAATGCGCTCAAGTTCACGCCCGAGGGTGGGGCCGTCTCCGTCCAGGCGAGCGCTGCGGCGGATGGTGTCTCGTTCGCCGTCACCGACACCGGCCGCGGAATCGCAGCGGAGGAGCTGCCCCGCCTCTTCGATCGCCACTGGCAGGCGAGCCGCACCGACCGGCGGGGCCTGGGGCTCGGGCTCGCCATCGTCAAGGGCCTCATCGAGGCGCACGGCGGGGCCATCCACGTCGAGAGCACGCCGGGCCGGGGGAGCACCTTCCGCGTCGCGATCCCGATCGCCACGAGACCGGGTTGAGCGGGCGCGTTGACGGACGAGCAGGCGGGCGCTATAGGTCGCGCGCAATTGTAATTGAGAATGCGCTGCAAGATCAGCAGCACCCCGCTCCCCGGATGTTCCATGCGCCACCTGCTCCACCCGTTCCGCCCGTCGTTCTCCACCGCAGCAGCGCTCTGCCTCGTGCTGGTGGCAGCGGAGGCCGCGGCACAGGCACCCACGGAGACGGGCAGCGAAGGGCAGCGCGTCCCAACCCTCACCCCGCCCCCGGCTGCTCGAGCCCGTCGCCGCGACCTATCCCGCGGAGGCGTTGGCCGCACGAACCGAGGGCACGGTGGTGCTGCTTCTCACCATCGCCGCAGACGGCTCGGTGCAGGCGGCAGAGGTGGTCGAGTCGGCAGGTGCAGCGCTCGACGAGGCGGCGCGGGCGGCCGCCGTGCAGCTGCGCTTCGCCCCGGCCACACGCGACGGCGTCCCCGTCGCCGCACGCATCCGCTACCCCTACACCTTCGAGCTGCCGCCGCTGGCGGCCACCGACACCGTTCCCCCCGCTGTGGAGCAGGCCCAGCCCCCTGCCACCGAAGAGGCGATCGAGGTGACGGTCGAGGGCAAGTCCGACGCCAAGCAGCTGCGTGAATCCGCGCGGGCGGTGCAGGTGGTCGAGACGGAGCAGGCAAAGCGCGAGACGGCAGATCTCGGCGAGGTCCTCGCCCGCACCCAGGGCGTGGGCGTGCGCCGCGAGGGCGGCCTCGGCTCGATCACCCGCGTCTCGCTCAACGGCTTCGGCGACGACCAGATCCGCTTCTTCCTCGACGGCGTGCCGCTGGAGCTGGCGGGCTTCCCCTTCGGCATGGCCAACGTGCCGGTGAACCTCGTGGAGCGTGTGGAAGTCTACCGGGGCGTGGTGCCGATCCGCTTCGGCGCGGACGCCCTCGGCGGCGCGTTCAACCTCGTCTCCGCGCCGCTGGAGCTGGGCACCCACGGCTCGGCGTCGTACCAGCTGGGATCGTGGGGTACCCACCGCGTCACCGCCGCAGCGAGCCACCTCCACGAACCCACCGGCCTCGTTGCCCGTGCGAGCGGCTTCTTCGACGTCGCCGAGAACGACTACCCGGTCGCCGCGCGGGAATCGGGCCCGGGCCTCGGCGCCTCGATGCCGGCCTGGGAGCGCTACCACGACGGCTACCGCGCCACCGGCGGCACCGTCGAGGCCGGCTTCGTCGACCGCCCGTGGGCGCGGCGGCTCCTCGTGCGTGCGTCGCTGGCGGATTACGACAAGGAGCTGCAGCACAACGCGGTGATGACCCGGCCCTTCGGCGAGGTCGTCTACGGGGGCACCACCGTCGGCGCCTCACTGCGCTACGAGCAGCCCCTCGGCGCCGGGGTGACGATGGAGCTGCTCGCCGGGCATACGTGGGGCGAGCTCTACCTGCAGGACCTCGCCACCTGCGTCTACCTCTGGGACGGCAGCTGCCTCGAGCCCAACGGGCAGAGCCGCCCCGGCGAAATCGACGCGGGCCTGCAGGACGACGTCTGGACCGATCGCAACAGCTACGGGCGGCTCAACCTGGGCTGGCAGATCCACCCCGACCACCAGCTGCGCTTCAGCGCCTCGCCCACCTTCTTCACCCGCACCGGCGACGACCGCCTCGACCAGCCGGGCCAGCGCGATCCGCTCGCTGCCGAGCGCCACGTCTTCACGCTGGTGAGCGGCGTCGAATACGAGATCGATCTCTTCGGTGGCCGGCTCGACAACATCGTCTTCCTGAAGGACTACCGGCAGGCGCTGCGCTCCGAGGAGCGCCTGCAGTCCGGCCTCTACGCCCGCCGCGACGTCGACCTCCACCGGACCGGCGTCGGCGACTCGATCCGCTACCGCTTCGCCGACGGGCTCTACGGCAAGGCCTCCTGGGAGTGGGCGACGCGACTGCCCAGCCCTCACGAGCTCTTCGGCAACGGCGTGCTCATCGACGCCAACCTCCGCCTGCAGCCGGAGACGAGCCACAACTTCAACCTCGGCCTCACCGTCGACGGCTACGACACCGCGCTCGGCGCGCTGCGGGCCGACGTCAACGGATTCCTCCGCGACGCCGACAACCTGATCGTCATCCTCGGCCAGGACATCCGGCTGCAGTACCAGAACGTCTTCGCGGCGCGCTCGCTCGGGGTGGAGGCCGCTGCCGGCTGGACCTCGCCCGGCGGCCACCTCGTCCTCGACGGCAACCTCACCTTCCTCGACATGCGCAACGTCGGCGAGGAGGGAACCTTCTCGCAGCAGGCGGGCGACCGGATCCCGAACCAGCCCTGGTTCTTCGCCAACGTCGCCGCGCGGGTGCAGGCCGAACGGCTCGCCCAGCGCGAGGACCGCGCGGCGCTGGTGTGGAACACGCGTTACGTCGGCGAGTTCTTCCGCAAGTGGGAGAGCAACGGCAGCATCGACTCCAAGGCCGTCATTCCCACCCAGCTCGTGCACGCGCTGGCGCTCGTCTACGAGATGGAGGCGCCGATCGGCACGGTGAGCTTCACCGGCGAGGTGCAGAACCTCGGCGACGCCGCCGTCTTCGACGCCTACGGCGCGCAGCGGCCGGGCCGCTCCCTCTACTTCAAGACCACCGCCACCTTCTGACGACAGGGCGCCCCCGCGTCCCATCCCCCGTGAAAGGAAACGCCATGAAGAAGATCGCAGCCATCTCGCTGCTGGGCGCCAGCCTGGCCCTCACCGCCTGCGGCACCGAGGAAGAGGACGCGCCGCTCGCAGGCTCCTACGTGCTCGGCTCCGTCGTCATCGACGCCGACGGCACCCGAACCACCTACGTGCAGACCGTCGAATCGCTCGAGGACGGACTCTTCACCAACGAGAACGCCATCGAGATGCCGGGCAACGGCGTGCTCATGGCCGGCGGCGAGCACCTCTTCGTCGGCCTCGCCGAGGAGCCCACCTGGATCCGCTACACGCTCCAGGAGGGCGGGGGCATCGCGCGCACCGGCGAGCTCAGCCTGCTCGAGTACGGCGCCCGCTACATCGACTACGGCTACGCCTACGTCGACGCGGAGCACGCCGTCTCGGTGATCAGCTCTCCGCCGCTCGCCGTGATCTGGAACCCCACCACCATGGAGGTCCGCGGCACCGTCGGCCTCGAACACCTGAAGCACGAGGGCTACGACCTCGAGGTGTGGACCACCGTGGCGCACGACGGCCTCGTCTACATCCCCGGCCGTGGCTCCGACTGGGTGGGCGGACGCATCCTCGACGGCGTCGCCGTCGCCATCCTCGATCCCCGCAAGATGGATCTCGTCGGCACGGCGCAGGACGACCGCTGCAACAGCGGCGGCAGGATCGTCTTCGACGAGGCGGGCTACGGCTACGTGATGGGCGACGGTCGCAATTACTGCCACCAGATGTTCGCCACCGCCCGCGACGAGCAGGAGATCGCCGAGAATTGCATCCTGCGCATCGCCCCCGGCGCGACCGACTTCGAGGCGGACTACTTCCACACCGTCAAGTCGATCACCGGCGGCTACGAGTCGATCGGGGAGTTCGAGACCGCGCAGCAGGGCTCCGGGATCGCCTTCTCCAAGATCTTCTACCCGGAGCGGCTCCCGGCCGAGGTGAAGCCCGTCGACTTCACCTTCTGGGGCCACCCCGTCCACAAGACCTGGCGGATCGTGCTCGGCGACACGCCGTCCGCGCAGGAGGTCGAGGGGGTTCCCTTCTCCGTGATCGGCTTCGGCGGCTCGGGCTTCGAGGGCAAGCTCTACAGCGGTGAGAGCGCCGACGGCAGCACGAGCGACGTCTACGAGATCGATCCCGCGACCAACCAGGCGTCGCTGAAGTTCCGGATGGACGGCTACTTCAACGGCCTCTACGAGCTGAAGCGCTGAAGCGGAGCGTGCGTCCGATGCGAGCCTCTTCGATCAAAGCCTGGTTTCTGGTCCACAAGTGGACCAGCCTCGTCTGTACGCTCTTCATGCTGCTGCTCTGCGTGACGGGGTTGCCGCTCATCTTCGCGCACGAGATCGATCACCTGCTCGAGCGGAGCATCGAGCCGCCCGAGCTGGCTCCCACTGACGCACGCATCCGCGCCCGGGCGGACGTCGACGCGATCGTCGCCGACGCCTCCGCCCGCCGTCCCTCCGACGCGGTGAAGTTCCTGGTGGCCGATCCGGAGGAGCCCGAATTCTGGTTCGTCACCATGGGCGAGCGCCTCGAGGCGCCGGAGGCGTCGGCCTTCTACTTCTACGACGCCCGCACCGGCGATTTCCTCCACGAATACCCGCTGGGCGAGGGCGTGATGAACCTCCTCCTCCGGCTCCACGTGGACATGTTCGCCGGCCTGCCGGGCACGCTCTTCCTCGGCTTCATGGGGCTGCTGCTGGTGGTGGCGATCGTCTCGGGCGTCGTGCTCTACGGCCCCTACATGACCAGGCTGCGCTTCGGCACCATCCGCCGGGAGCGATCGCCGCGCCTGAAGTGGCTCGACCTCCACAACATGCTCGGCATCGTCACCCTGGTGTGGCTTTCCGTGGTGGGTCTCACCGGCGTGATCAACACGCTCTCGATCCCGATCTTCGGCCAGTGGCAGAACACCCAGCTGGTGGAGATGGCGGCGCCCTACTCGCTGCCGACGAGGGCGGGGACGCGGCGCCCTTCTCCGCGGCGCGTGCGGTCGAGGCAGCCCAGGGGGCGGCGCCGGAGATGCGCCTCAGCTTCATGGCCTTTCCTGGCACGGGCTTCGCCACCGAGCGCCACTTCGTCGCCTTCATGCAGGGCGCCACGCCCTTCACCTCCAAGCTGCTCCTGCCGCTCCTCATCGACGGCAAGACCGGCGAGGTGCTCGAGCAGCGGGAGCTGCCCTGGTACGTGAGCGCACTTCTCCTGTCGCAGCCGCTCCACTTCGGCGACTACGGCGGCATGCCGCTCAAGGTGATCTGGGCGCTGCTCGATCTGCTCGCCATCGCGGTCCTGGTGAGCGGCGTCTACCTGTGGATCAAGCGCCGGCGCGTCACCTTCGAGGAGTGGTGGAAGGGCGCTGCCGGCGAGAAGGCGGTGGCCCCGTGAGCCGGCAGACTTCGATGCAGATCTGGGGCATGCCGCTGCTCCTCGGTGGTGCGAGCGTGCTGGGGCTCGTGGTCGCGCTCCTCGGTGACGGCCTGGCCGATGCCACCTCGTGGCTTGCGCTGGGCGCGCCGGCGCTGATCGGCTGCTGGTTTCCATTCCGCCGGACGGGGGCGAGGACGGGGGCGGCGGAGCCGACCGCACGGCCGTCGGGGGAGCCGGGGGCGGGACCGCCTGCCGCCCCCGGGCTCTGAGCGGGCCGGAGCGCCGCGGCGCTACTGGTTGCATGCGAGGTCGAAGCGCAGCGTCGGCGCCGCATCGAAGGTGCAGACCGTCTGGAACTCACTCTCGCAGTGCATGTCGGTGACCGTGCTGCCCCCAGGACAGCTGATCTCCACGCGGACGCGGAACTCGTGCGTCTGCATCGGATCGTCGGGCAGCAGATCGCTGTTCTCGGAGACGGTCGCCACACAGGACGCCGGAACGCAGTCGAGGGTTCCAGCCGCGAGGCCGTCGCTGTTCTGGAGCAGCAGCCCGACGTGGTTGAGGTCGTCCGCCACGTTGTAGAGCTGGTAGGTGCCGGCGCCGACGTAGTTGCGGAGACGGAACCACACCTCGCTGGCGTCGTCGCCCGCACCGTCCATGGCGATGCCGACCACCAGGTCCGGTTTGCTCGTGCCGTCGCCGTAGCCGTCGGCGTAGCAGCTCACCTGCTCGGTGCGGCCCTGGATGTTGGTGACGAGAGCGTAGTCCTTCTCGCCGATCGGATCGTGGCAGGAGAGCCGCGAGTCGACCTCGACCTCGGCGCAGAACGACGAGGCACAGTTGGGCGCGATCGGGTCCTGGTTCTCGTCCAGGGGCTTCTTGCTGCTGCTGTTCGAATCGGAGCCGCCGCACGCGCCGAGGAGGAGGGCGGCGAGGGGGAGGAGAAGACGGGTCATGGGTCGCAACCTTGCTGGATGTGGGAACTGCGGGATCCCAGCGTGCTGCAACCGGCGTCACTGGAGCGTGACACGGATCGTCAGGCGATGAGGTGCGGCGCCGCGCGCTCCGGTGCGCCGCCGGCCTGCCACTGCGCGGCGATCGCGGTCGGATCGGCGCCCAACCTCTCGAGCTCGCGGGCGATGCAGCGGTGGAGGTGCTCGGCGATCGCCTGCGGGAGCCCGGCGCGGATAACGTCGCAGACGAGGTCGTGGACGATCCGGTTCCCCTGGAGGAACTGGGCGGCCTCGAGCTCGGCCCACGCCTCCGCCAGATCGATCGGCCGCACGCCCAGGACCGCCGCCGCCAGCTCGGCGCTGAGCTGATCGGTGGCCAGCGCTGCGACCTGGGCGAGCTGCACCGCCGTCCCGGTGAGCTTGCCGAGCCGTGCGCGGATGAGCCGTTCCAGGTTCGCCGGGGGGACGTCGCGACCGGCCGCCCGGCGGTCGAGCGCGCTCTTCGCCATCTCGAGGACCAGCGCCGGCAACCCGCCCGCCAGCCCGATCCCCTCGATCCGCTCCAGCCCCAGCGCACCCACGAGGGCCTCGACCGAGGTCGTGTCGAGCGGGGGCAGCTCGATCGACTCGGCGATCCCCGCGTCGACCAGCTGCTCCATCGAGCGCTGCAGGGGTGGGGGGAGCTGGCCGGTGCGATAGGTGAGGATCGGGCGAAAGCCGAGATCCCGGTTCGAGAAGAGGTAGTGGCCCACCTCGGCGCTCCAGGGATCACAGAATTGGAGATCGTCGACCACCAGGGCGACGCCTTCGCCGTGGCGACCCTCGCACGCTGCCGCTCGGCGCAGCAGCTCGGCCTGGGCCTCCAGGAAGTGCAGCCTGTCGTCGGAGCCCTGCAGCGGCGGTGGCCGGCGGTCGGGTGACGCGAGCGCGGGGAGCATGCGGGAGAGCTCGCGGCGGGCCCAGTCCGGAAGCGCCAGGTCCGGCCACCTGGTGAAGACCTGGCGCACCGCCCTTGCCTGGGAGGCGAACGGGACGTCCGCGTCGCCGGGCCGGCTTTCGATCACCAGGGCAACGCCCTTCGACCGCGCGAAGTCGAGAGCGAGGCGGCTCTTGCCGACCCCTGCTGCTCCGCCGAGGAAGATCGTCCGCCCGGCGCTCCAGGCTGCCTCGAGCCGGGCCCAGTCGCGCTCCCTGCCGACGAGCCCCGGGGGGTGCAGGGTCGCTGCCGGGAAGCGGCGGGGCGCCTCGGGGACGGGCGCGTCCCCCACGCCGATGGCGTGGGCGAGCCGCCGCGTCTCCTCGGCGGGCGCGACGCCGAGCTCTCGCTCGAGCCGCTGCTCGCAGTCGCGGAAGACCCGCAGCGCAGCGGCGCGATCGTCCAGCGCGAGGTGCAGCCGCATGAGCCGTCGCACGCATCGCTCGGAGAGGGGATCGAGCGCGGCTGCCTGCTCCGCCCGACGCAGGGCTCCCGCCAGATCGCCCATGCGCTCGAGCTGTTCGCCGTCTGCGTCGAGGCTCGTGAGCTGCAGGCGCACCAGGCGTTCGCGCGCCGCCGCGAGCCATTCGGAGAGCTCGAGGCAGTCGTCGAACTCGTAGCAGCCGAGGAGCTCTGGGGAGAGTTCGACGTGGACGGCAGGGAGCAGGCGCAGCGGCTCGCCCTGGCCGACGAGCTCACCTCCGGCCTGCTTGCGCAGGCGCGAGAGCAGCTGGCGCAGGTTGGCGCGCGCACGTTGCTCGGAGGAGTCGGCCCAGAGGAGGCCGGCCACCTTCGATCGGGTCATCGGCCCATCGGTAGCGAGGAGCGCGAGAAACGCAGCGGTCTTGCGCTCCAATTGCAGCACGCCGCCCCCGTCGGTCACCAGCTGCGCGGTGGCGTGGAGGCGTAGGGTCCAGGCAGGGTCCGGTCGGCGCTGCATCGCGGCCCGAGCCTACCAGCTGCCCGGGCCCGACGGCAGTCGCGTGTACATGTCCTTACGCGTGCGTGTCGGCAGGCGCCTGGTCGAACGAGGGCATGTAGGGAGTCGCCGGCTCGCTCATCTCGCGCAGCGAGCGGAAGCCTTCGCGGAGCTCGCGCACGAAGAGCTCGGGCTGCTCCCAGGCGGCAAAGTGTCCGCCCCTGTCGAGCCGGTTGTAATGGATGAGATTGGGATACGCCTGCTCGGCCCAACTCCGCGGCGCCTGGTACAGCTCGTCGGGGAAGATGCTCATCGCCACGGGCAGCGAGATGTCCTTGCGGCCGAAGAAGGGCCCCTTGTTCTCCCAATAGAGACGGGCCGCGGAGATCGCCGTGTTGGTCAGCCAGAAGAATGTGATGTTGTCGAGGACGTCGTCTTTGCTGAGCCCCCGGCGCTCCCCGGCGAACGTCTCGGAGATCAGTTGCAGGCTGGCGTCGTCGTGGTCGATGAGGAATGCCGCAAGGCCGATCGGTGAGTCGGCCAGTCCCGTCAATGTTTGCGGGCGCGTGCCCATCATCAGCGCGTAGGCGAGGTGCTTGCCATAGAAGAAGGCGAGCTGCTCACACGCTCGCCTCTCCTCGTCGGAAAGGCCGGACGGCAGCGGCTCACCTTTCATCAGCCTCGCGTTGATGTCGGCCGGAACCGTCCCGGGCATGTTGGTGTGGATGCCAATCAGCCCTGGAGGAGCCAGCTCCCCCATCAGCTCCGTAACCTGCGCGCCCCAGTCACCGCCCTGGGCCACGTACCGCGTGTAGCCGAGTCGCTGCATGAGCTCGGCCCAGGCGCGCGCCATGCGGACGGGGTCCCATCCCGGCGCAGTGGGCTTGCCCGAGAATCCGTAGCCGGGCATCGACGGGATGACCAGATGGAACGCCTCCGAAGCGCTCCCGCCGTACGCGGTGGGATCGGTGAGTGGTCCGACGATCTTGAGCTGCTCGATGACCGAGCCGGGCCATCCGTGCGTCACGATCATTGGCAGAGCGTCTTCGTGCTTCGAGCGCACGTGCACGAAGTGGATGTCCAGCCCGTCGATCGTCGTGATGAAGTGCGGCACCGCCTTGAGCCTCGCCTCGCACTTCCGCCAGTCGTAGTCGGACGCCCAATAGCGGGCCAGCGCCTGGATCGTGGCGAGCGGTGTGCCCTGCGTCTGATCGTCGACCGACTCTTTGTCCGGCCATCGTGTCGCGCGGATGCGGCTTCGCAGCTCCTCGAGCTCCGCCTCCGGAAAATCGAACGTGAACTGCCGAATCGCCGACTCGGCACGTGAGGCGGACATCTCGACCTCCTGCTTGCTCACAGACGTCTGGAGCCGAAAAGGGACCGCACCGAACCTGGTGCCAGCCGTGACGTCCGGCAACGGTCGCGAGACTTCCGATGAACGCCGAAGGTGCGGTGCGGGCTGATCGATATGGCGGCGCTCGCCGCCGCACTTCCCGCGCCTGACGCGCCACCCTACCGTGTCGCGCAAGGGGGTACCGCCATGCAGCCGACATCCACCAGCCATCCGATTGCGGAAGGGCCCGGCACCGTCTCGGATGCGCCGAGCCTTCCCGATGGCTTCACCGACACCTTCACGAGCCGCTTCGTCGACGTTGGCGAGGTGCGCCTGCACGCAGTCGTCGGCGGCGAGGGGCCGCCGCTGCTGCTGGTCCACGGCTGGCCGGAGAGTTGGTACGCGTGGCGCTTGCTCATGCCGGCGCTGGCCCGGGATTTCGAAGTCATCGCGGTCGACCAGCGCGGGATGGGGCTCTCGGACAAGCCTGCAGGTGGCTACGATACCGGGACCCTCGCCCGTGACATGATTGGACTGATGGAAGCCCTCGGTCACCAGCGTTTCGCTGCGGTCGGGCATGATACCGGCTTCGCCATCTGCTACGCGCTTGCCGCCGATTGGCCGGACCGGGTCGAGCGAGTGGTCCTGGCCGAGATCCCGGGCTCCCCCGGGGCCTCTCCCTCACCGCCGATCTTCGTCCCCGGGCCGATCAACGATCGCCTGTGGCACCTGCCGTTCAACCGGATCGAGAAGCTGAACGAACAACTGGTCGCGGGACGGGAGGAGCTCTTCTTCCGCTGGGAGTTCGACGCAGCCGCGAAGAAGCTGCCCGACGAGGTCATTCGTTATTACGTGCGCGGCCTCTCGGATCCCGACGCCCTGCGCGGCAGCTTCGGGTGGTACCGGGCGCTCGATACGACCATCGCGCAGGACGGCGAGCGCAAGGCGAGGCGGTTGCGCATGCCGGTCCTGGCGGTTGGCGGCGAGGCGAGCTTCGGCGAGATGGTCGCGGGTGCGCTCCGACTCGTCGCAGACGACGTGCACGGCCTCGTGATCCCCGGCGCGGGTCACTTCGTGGCCGAGGAAGCACCCGACGAGATGCTGGCGGCGCTCGGCACCTTCCTCGCTCCTTATCGCGACGCCGCACAGGCCGAGAGCGGGGCCCTGCGTGAGCAAGGCCCCTGAGGCGCCACCCGCGGGACCTGCTTCGCCAGGAAGGTCCCCGCCGATGGCGCGTGCAACGAGGCCTGCGGCAACCTCAGTCGACGGCCTTCAGAATCAGGAAGGCGCAGAGAAAGCCCAATACGGCGAAGAGGCCGGTGAATGGCTGTGCATCCTCGGCGGCCTCGGGGATCATCGACTCTGCGAGCATCGCCAGCACGCCGCCTGCCGCGAAGGCCAGGATGGTCGCCAGGACCGCCGGGGGCGCGCCGCCCAGCAGGAGCAGGCCCGCGCCGGACGCCAGGCCCCCGCTCACGGGAATCCCGGTCCAGACGCCGAAGATGTAGCGCGTCGACCGGCGCGCCTTCAGCATGCCGGAGGCGCTCGAGAGTCCCTGCGGGATGTTGGCGAGAAAGAAGCCTGCCACCAGTCCGATCCCGGTCCTCTCGCCCCCCAGCAACGACAGGCCGATGACGAGCGACTCGGGGATGCCGTCGAGCACGGCGCCGAGCGCGATCGCTCGTCCGCTGCCCGGATGCTGTGACTCCGTCGGTTGCTGCACGCACCCGCCGCATCGGTTGCGGTGCCTCGCACCCGCCCGTGACAAGCGCCAATTCGCCGAGCAGAAGACGACGGCACCCGCCAGGAAGCCTGCCGTTGCTGCTGCAGGACCTCCCCGTCGGAAGGCGGCCTCCATGAGGTCGACCGAGAGCTGCGCGATCAGGACGCCGCCGCCGAAGCTCATCGTCCCGGCGATGACTCGATGGGGAAGACGGCCGGACAGCGAGACGGCCGCCACGGCTCCGAGCAGGAGCCCAGAACCCGCGATCAGTCCCCATGCCACGGCCTGTCCGAGGAGCGGCAACTTTTTCCTCCCAAGCGTTCGGATCCGACGAGCATGGTGCAGAGCGAACGAGTTCGGCAATCGGCCCGGCCACGCTGTTCGGGGGGCCTGGTGGCAGGCCGCTCCCGCTTCGCGGGCGTCGAGCGCAGACGAGTCCCGATGGCACCGTGGTGCTTCGGACCTACTGTGTCTCGAGGGGCGCGTGACGCCAGTGCGGAATCACCGGACGGCATGAGCCTGGAACGAGGGGGGGCGGCGCGATGGACGACGACAGGCGGCAGAAGGACCCGGAGCTCGAAAAGCGGCTCACGCCGCTGCAGTACCAGGTGACGCAGGAGGGGGCCACGGAGCCTCGCTTCCGGAATCCATTCTGGAAGCACACGGAGGCAGGCCTGTACGTGGACGTCGTTTCGGGCGAGCCGCTGTTCAGCTCGCTGGACAAATTCGACTCGCACAGCGGCTGGCCGAGCTTCACGCAACCCTTGTCCCGGCAGGCTGTGCGCGAGCGGACCGACCGGTCGCACGGGATGATCCGCGCTGAGGTGCGCTCCACCCAGGCCGACTCCCACCTCGGGCATGTTTTTGCCGACGGGCCTTCCCCGACGGGGATGCGCTACTGCATCAACTCGGCGGCGCTGCGGTTCGTCCCCAGGGACAGACTCGAGGCGGAGGGATACGGCGAGTGGGCGAAGCGCTTCGAGGACGCGAAGCCCAGCGTCGAGCAGGAGGAGGTCGCCGTGCTCGCCGGCGGTTGTTTCTGGGGCGTGGAGGAGCTGCTGCGCGCGCTGCCGGGGGTCATCGATACCGAAGTCGGATATGCCGGCGGCAGCACCACGGCTCCGAAGTACGACGACGTGACGACGGGGCGCACCGGACACGCGGAAGCGGTCCAGGTGGTCTTCGACCCCTCGAAGCTGACCTACGAAGCGCTGCTCCGATTCTTCTTCCGCATCCACGATCCCACCACGAGGAATCGGCAGGGGAACGATGCAGGCTCGCAGTACCGCTCGAGCATCTTCGTCTTCGACGACGACCAGCGTGTGGTGGCGGAGCGGGTGAAGGCCGAGGTCGAGCGCTCCGGAAAATGGGATAACCCGATCGTCACGGAGATCGTCGCGCACGGAAGCTTCTATCCGGCCGAAGCCGACCACCAGGACTACCTGCGCAAGAATCCCGGCGGGTACACCTGCCACTACGTCCGCGACTGACGCGCCGGCAGCGTCGCACCGTCGATCGAAAGCCCGGCCTGCCCACCGTGCCGCGGGTGCATCGTCTCGCGCATCCGGACCGCGACCAGCAGCCCCGAGCCGAAGGTGAGCAGCGCCACCGTCCACATCGCCGCCGGCACGCCCAGCGCGTCGGCGACCAGGCCGGCGAGGAGCGCGCCGACGGCATAGCCGAGGTCACGCCAGAGCCGGTAGACGCCGACGGAGGAGGCCCGCCACGACGGGTGCGCCACGTCGCCGATGGCGGCGAGCAGGGTGGGGTAGACCATCGCGGTGCCCAGGCCGAGCAGCACCCCGCCGGCGGCGAAGCCGGCGAACGACGCCGACAGCACCGTCACCGCGATCCCGATCGCCTGCACCCACATGCCGGCGGCGATGAGCCACTTGCGGCCCACCCGATCCGACAGGGCGCCGGTGAAGATCTGGGCGATGCCCCAGGTGGCAGGGTAGATCGCTGCGAGCAGGCCGATCCGCTCGAGGTCCATCTGCGCCGCGGCGAAGAAGAGCGGGAAGAGGCCCCACGCCATGCCGTCGTTCAGGTTGTTGACGAGCCCCGCCTGGCTGACGCTGGAGAGGTTGCGGTCGAGTAGCGAGGTTCGCAGGAATATCGCCCGCTGGGTGGGCATGCCACCTGCTGGCAGATCGCCATGGAGCTTTGCCTCGGCGGCGACGTGGTGCTTCGTCTCACGCACCGCGAGCACGGAGAGCGCGAGTCCCAGGACGACGAAGCCCACGCCGAGGAAGAACGGCTCTGGGCGCAGGCCGTATTGCGCGGCGACCAAGCCGGTGGCCAGCGCGCTGGCGGCAACGGCGAAGTAGCCGGCGAATTCGTTGAGCCCCATGGCGAGGCCCCGCTTCGCGGGCCCCACCAGGTCGATCTTCATGATCACGGTCGTCGACCAGGTGAGGCCCTGGCTCACGCCGAGGAGCGCGTTGGCGAAGAGAACCCACGACCAGCTCGGCGCCCACATCAGCAGGAAGGGAACGGGCGCCGCCACCAGCCAGCCCCCGACGAGCACGTGCTTGCGGCCGAAGCGATCGGAGAGCCGGCCCGCGAGATAGTTGGTGAAGGCCTTGGTCACGCCGAAGACGACGATGAACGAGAGCACGGCAGTCTTCGCGGCGAGCTGGAACTCCTCCTCGGCGATCGGCGGGAGGATGGTGCGCTCCATCCCGACCATGGCGCCGACGAAGGCGTTGACCAGCACGAGCAGCGAGAACTGCCCGATGTTCTCCCGCAGGCCGAGCCGAACCTGGCTCATCGCGCGGCTCCCTCGCCGGTGGCGACACGCCAGCCACGCGCCCGCCAGTCGACGACGCCCTCTTCCATCCGCCTGGCGCGAAAACCCTTCTTCCGCAGGAGCGCGACGGCCTCGACGGCCATCACGCAATAGGGGCCGCGGCAATAGGCGACGATCTCGCGGTCGTTCGGCAGCTCCCCGAGGCGCTTGTGCAACTCGGCGAGCGGCAGCGAGATCGCGCCGGGGACGTGGCCGGCGCGGAACTCCTCCGGTGGGCGCACGTCGACGACGGTCACCTCGCCTCGTTTGATCCGACGGCGCAGCTCCTCGCCCTCGATCGGCTCCATCGCGTCCCCGGCCCCGAGAACGTCGCGGGTGATCTGCTCCACCTCGGCGAGGCGCGCCTCCGCCAACGACCGGAGCGCGACGAAGAAGCGTCCGACTTCGGCGTCCGCCAGGCGGTACTCGACGTAGAGCCCCTTCTTCTCGGTTTCGACCAGGCGCGCGGCCCGCAGGACCTGCAGGTGCTGCGAGGCGTTGGCGAGCGAGAGGTCGGCCTGCTCGGCGAGCGCCTCCACCGTCCGCGGGCCCTGGCTGAGCACGTCGATCAGCTGCAACCGCTTGGGTGCCGAGATCGCCTTCCCGATCCGCGCGAACTGCTCGTAGATCGCGTCCTTGTGGGGGTTCTTGGGTCGCGTCATTGGTCAAGTAATATAGCAATCGATTGAATGGTCAAGACTGGGTGCGATCGCCGTGCAACACCTCGTCCAATCCGCAGGCTCAGCCGAGGGGATAGAAGGCGCCGAGGATCCCGCCGTAGACGAGGTGGCTGAGGAGCACGGAGACGGGCGTGCGCATCCCGTAGTGGCGGCCGAGAAAGCCGGGCGGCTCGAGATGCCGGACCACCGTCGGCCCCCGGGTTTCACTCGCCATCCGCGGGTGGATCCCCGGCAGCGCGGGGAAAGCCACCGCAATCACGAAGGCGCCATGGACGAAGCCGACGGTGGCGCCCCACCACCAGGTCGCTACGCCGAGTTGGTGGAAAGCCAGCACGTAGACGAGCGAGAAGACCCAGCCGTTCACCAGGTGCATGACGATGCCGAGCACCTTGGCCTTGTCTCGGCTCGGCGTGACCATCGTGCCCAGCAGGTAGGGGAGGTTCATGCGGGTGAGGTTCGCCGCCTGGCTGCCGGCCATCAGCGTGGTGAGAACCACGGTGGCGGCAAATCCCCAGATCAGCCATGCGCCGACGTTCACCGTGCCACCTCCGCTGCCCTGCGTGCGGTCTGGCGGCGCCGCTCCTCGATGGCGAGCGCCGCGCTGATCAGGCCGATGTGCGAGAACGCCTGGGGGAAGTTGCCGAGGAGCTCGCCACTGCGCGGCTCGATCTCCTCGGAGAGGAGGCCCAGGTCGTTGGCAAAGCGAGCCGCCATGGCGAACATCTGCTCCGCTGCCTGCAGGCTGCCGCCCCCGCGCGCCAGGTACTCGGCGAACCAGAACGAGCAGATGGCGAAGGCGCCCTCCCCGGCCTCGATGCTCTGGTCGTAGCGGTAGAGGAGTCCGGGGGCAGGCGAGAGGCGCTCGAGCAACGCAGCGGCTGTCCCGCGCATCCGCTCGGAGCGCGCGTCCTCGAAGCCGTACCAGCTGAAGAGCAGGCTGCTCGCATCGAGGCGGCTTCCGCCCAGGGTCTGCACGTAGCTGCCGAGGCTCGGACTCCACGCCCGGCCCCGGATCGTGGCAGCGAGCTGGTCCCGGTTCTGCCGAAAGCGCTCCACCGGCAGGCGCCGGAGCGAACCACGGTCCTGCAACTCGAGCAGTCGCTCGAGCGCCACCCAGCAGAGGACCTTCGAGTGGCTGTAGTGCTGCAGCGGCTCGCGCGGCTCCCAGATCCCGCTGTCCGGCCGCTCCCAGTTCCTGCAGACGAAGCTGCCGAAGTCTCCCAGCATGCGGTTGGTTTCGCCGTCGACCTCTCGGCCGATCCGCACCAGCTGCGCCACGGCGTCGATCACCTCGCCGTAGGAATCGAGCTGCAGCTGGTCGGATGCGCCGTTGTTGATCCGGACCGGCCTCGAGCCCCGAAAGCCTGCCCACGGAAGCTCGTATTCGGCGGGAGGCTCACGTCCGTACAGATCGTAGAGCACCTTCATCTCGGGGCGGGTGAGGCGCGTGGCGTGCAGCATCCAGCTCACGAAAGCGTCCGCCTCGGCCTCGTAGCCGAGCGAGAGCAGCGCGCGGACGGTGAGCGACGCGTCGCGGACCCAGCAGAACCGGTAATCCCAGTTGAGGTCGCCGCCGAGGCGCTCAGGCAAGGACGTGGTGCCTGCAGCAGCGATGGCCCCGGAGGGCGCGAAGGTGAGGAGCTTCACGGCGAGCGCGCTGCGCAGCACGAGCGCCCGCCAGGGGCCGTCGTAGCGCATCCGGCCCGCCCAGGTGCGCCACCAGGTGGTCGTCAGCGCGAGCGCGTCTTCGGCAAACGATTCGGGAGGAGGCAGGACTGCGGGGGCCTCGGAGGCCCAGGTGAGCAGGAAGCAGCACTGCTCCCCGGGGCGCAGCACCAGCCGCGCTCGCTCGCCATCTGCGACCAGCGTCCTGTCGCTCTGGAGGACGAGGAGACCTCCGCCCGCTTCCACGCGGCGCATCGAGCCTTCGCCGCGTGTCCACCGGGGCGCCTTGCCGTAGGCCGGTCGAGGGGCGAACTCGACGATCACCTCCAGCGGGCCCCGTCCGCAGCGCACCCGCCGGACGAGTGCGTGCTCGGGCCAGAGGCGTCGGCGCTTCTCGGCCTCCGTCGCAGCCGCCATCCAATCGGTCACCTCCAGGGCGCCGTCCGGCCCCTCCCAGTCGGTCTGCAGCACGTTCGTTTCGGGGAGGTAGCGCCGGCGCGGTTGGAGCGCGCCGGCGGGACGGATGCTCCAGTGGCCCGCCGCCGGGTCGAGGAGGCTCGCAAAGAGGCTGGGGCTGTCCAGCCTCGGCCAGCAGAGCCAGTCGATCGAACCCGTGCGCGAAACGAGCGCCAGGCTGCGCCCGTCGCCGATGGGCGCGTAGTCGGCAATCCGAGCGTCGCTCATAGCTGCTTCAATCGGTGCGCATGCACGGCGAATTGCACCAGGCTGCGTGCGGTCGAGCGGCCGCGGCCGGTCCTGCAATGCGGCCCTCTGGCAAACCTCGCCAAGGCTCGCTATCGCTGTGGACATGAGCACGATGAACATCTCGCTGCCCGACGCCCTGAAGGCTTTCGTCGGCGAGCAGGTTGCCGAGCGTGGATATGGCAGCAGCAGCGAGTACGTCCGCGAGCGGATTCGGAAGGATCAGGAGCGCCAGCAACTGCGCCGCCTATTGCTCGAGGGGGCGGCATCCGTGCTGTCGTCCCCTGCGGATGCTGCCTGGTTCGAGCAGCTTCGGGGCCGGGTCCGCGGACGCGGAGACGAGTGAGGCCCAGGCCGGTCGTTCCGCGCGCAGCGGTCACCAGGGATATCCAGCACATCATCGAGCGCTACCTCGATGATGCGCCCGGCGCCATAGCGATGCGGTTCAACCAGCCGCCGGGCGGTGCTCCGGGGCTGCTCGGGCACTTCACGCGCTGCGCCGCGAGAGCCCCTGCCCGCGGATCTGCTCCACGAGGAAGTCGACCACCCGCTCGAAGGGATCGAAGCCGAACGCCGCTGCGATCGAGGGCCGGAGGTTCGAGTTGGCGTTGATGTCGTAGAAGATCCGCCGGCCGTCGCCGGTCTCCAGGTACTCGATGCCGCCTACGTCGAGGCCGCCCGCCTCCATGATCCGGCGCCCCATCTCCACCGCTTCGGCAGGAACCTCGGGGTAGGGGTAGAACTCGACGGGCTTCGCCGGCGCCGCGGGGATCTCGCAGGCGCTCACGCCATCCGGCGAGTCGGGGTTGCAGACCGGCGCGGGGCAGAGGTTGAACCTGCCGTGCGAGACGACGCGCATGGCGTAGAGCAGCCTGCCACCGAGGAACTCCATTCGCACGATGCCGCGCGCGGGATCGGTGGGGAAGTACTCCTGCAGCAGGAGCAGGTTGTCGGGGAGCCACAGATCGGGCTGCGCCTCGAGCAGCCGCTCCAGCTGATCGAGCGATTCGATCAGGTGCATGCGGGCCCCGCTGCCGCCCTGCTCCGGCTTGAGCAGCGCCGGAAAGGGCAGGGCGCTCGCGGACTGCGCGAGGGCGCCGACGTCGTTGAAGACCACCGAGCGAGGGCAGGGGATCCCGAGGCGGTGCAGCAGCGCCGCCTGGGCGCTCTTGCTCAGCTCGAGCGCGAACGCCTGCGAGCCGTTGAGCACCCGGGCCCCGGAGAGCTCGAGGGTCCGCATGAACGCGTGGGCCAGCGGCACCGCGCGGTGGTTGCCCCGCACGTAGGCGCTCGGGCTCGCCTGGTTGAAGTAGAGCGGCGCCCGGGGGGCCGCGTGATCGGCGAAGGCGGCGCGCTTCAGATCGAAGCGCTCGAAAGCCACGCCTCTGCGCTCGAGTGCCTGGAACAGGGGCTCCTGCCAGGCGGGGTGCTCGTAGAGGACGACCAGATCGGGAGAACGCGACATCGGACGAGACTCCTCGGAGCGCTACCGCAGCGCCGGAGCGAACGTAACACCGTCCGCTCGCCTGAGCCACACAAACCCTAGCGGGCTACTGGGGTATGAACTATCGGTGCCTTGCCACGGTGGGCAAGGGCGCGGGCGGGCCCCCCTCTGGCGGTCAAGATGCAAAAGATCTAAATTGCTGTTCCGAGGACATTGACCACGGCGCGCGCTCGTCCGGGCGGGTCGTGGCCCACCCTCCGCAGCGATCTCGCCGCCGAAGACCACCGCGTCCCGGGTGGTGACGGCGGTCGCATCTCGAGCACGGGTCATCCAGAGGAGTCGTTCGATGTCTGCAACCCCGAAGCTGCCGCCCCCGCTCCCCCAGCAGCCGCACGCCGCCGACACCGCGCCCCCGAAGCAGCCACTCGAAGCGCCCCGCGTCGCCAGTCTCTCGACCGCGACGCGAGCGGCGGACGAGGAGCCGGTGCTCGAGGCCGAGCCGATCGAAGCGATCGAGCCGGCCGGGCCCGACGCCACCCCGGCGCCGCCCGCCGGCCAGCGGGACGAGGCCTCCAGCACGGCGACGTCAGCGCGCCTGCGGGAGGAGCTCGCCACCGCGATCCAGCTGGCGAGGCAGCGCTATCAGTCCACGTCCGCGCGTCCTGCGACGCCGGAGCGGAAGGAGGTCGCGGGGCCGCCGAAGTCGCCGACTGCGCCGAAGTCGCCGCCCGAGCCGGCGGTGCTGGTCGGCGCCGCGAAGCCGCAGGCGAAGGAGGCGGCCCCGCCGCCGCAGGACGAGCCCAGCACCAGCGATCCGTCCCCGGTGGGCGCGCAGGCAGCACCGGCCTCCGCTGCCGCGGTCGCCGAGCCCGGCACGCTGCCGCAGGAACCGAAGCGCCCGTCGCAGCCCACCGCGACGGAGCCGAAGGGCGCTCCGCCAGCCCGGGACCGCCGGAGCAGCACCGCCATCCCCTGGCTCGCCGCCGCCGTCGCCGCCATTCTCGCCGTCGGAGGTCTCGCCGCCTTTCTCTCCGCCCGCGCCGATCTCTCGACCGAACGCGCCGCCCTCGCCGAGACCCTCGTCACCGTGGGCAGCCTGCGCGCCGACAACGCGACGCTGCAGGAGCGCATCGATGGCCTCGAAGTCGATCGGGAGAAGCTCGCCGAAGAGGCGCGGATCAAGGCCGAGGCCCTTGCCGCGATGCAAGCCACCCAGGACGAATTGCAGCAGCGGCTGCAGGCCGAGGTGAAGAAGGGCAGCGTGCTCATCTCACAGCAGCAGGGCGAGCTGGTCGTCGATCTGATCGACCAGGTGGTCTTCGATTCCGGCGAGGCGGAGCTGAACGACCAGGGCAAGGCGGTGCTCCGCCAGGTGGGCGAGACGCTGGCGCGGGTGCCGAACAAGATCATCCAGGTCTCCGGCCACACCGATCACCTGCGGATCGCCGGCAAGCTCGAGGAGCAGTTCCCGACCAATTGGGAGCTGTCGACCGCACGGGCCACCCAGGTCGTCCGCTACCTGCAGGACGAGTTGAAGATCCCCGGCAAGCGTCTGGTCGCCGCAGGCCTCGCGGAGTTCCGGCCGATCGCGCGCAACACGACGCGGGCCGGACGGAGCAAGAACCGCCGCATCGAGGTCCGCCTCCTGCCGCTGCCGGCCAGATAGCCCATCGCCCCAAACTTCATGAATTCACTCCGTGTGAATGCCACCCGGGCGTCAATTTCCTACATTCCGTCCATTCGTCCGCTGGGGTAGTGCGCACCACGCACGACGGGAACGGCGCATGAAGGAAGAAGAACTCCGCAAGCTCACGCGCGAAGTCGCAACCGGCGAGGTGCCGGCCACGCACGCCGTCGAGAAGCTGGCGTCCGAGGTCCGGCGGCTCAACGACTCGCTCCGGCTCCGCGACCAGCTCCTCGGCATGTGGCGCGAGCCGATGACCGGATCGCCGCTCGACGAGCTCTCGCGGCGCAAGCGTCCGCGGAAGTAGGCAGCCGCGCCCGCCCGCCTCAGGGCCGCTTCTCGGGGCTGGCGGTCCTCGCGGGATCGCGCACCACCGCCTCGCCCAGCACCTCGTCGATCCGCCGCATCAGCCCGTCGTCCAGCTTCACGCCAGCGGCCTTCACGTTCTCGCGCACCTGCTCGGGCCGCGTGGCGCCCACGATCGCCGCCGATACGCTGCGGTTCTGCAGCACCCACGCGATCGCGAGCTGGGCCATGGTGAGGCCCGCCTCCTGCGCGATCGGCTGGAGCTGCTGCACCCGGCCCAACAGATCGTCGGTGAGGAATTTGGCGATGAAGCGCGCGCCGTCCTCGTGGGCCGCGCGGCTGCCCACCGGCAGCGGCTGCCCGGTCCGGTACTTGCCGGTGAGTACGCCCTGCGCGATCGGCGACCAGACGATCTGCCCCAGCCCGGCCCTCTCGCTCGCGGGGATCACCTGGTCCTCGATCACCCGCCACAGCATCGAGTACTGCGGCTGGTTGCTGACGAAGGGGATCTTCAGCTCCCGGGCGAGCGGCGCCGCCGCCTCGATCTGCTCGGCCCGCCACTCCGACACGCCGACGTAGAGCGCCTTGCCCTGTCGGACGAGGTCGGCGAAGGCGAGCATCGTCTCCTCGAGTGGCGTCGCGTAGTCGTAGCGGTGTGCCTGGTAGAGGTCCACGTAGTCGGTGCGCAGCCGGCGCAGGCTGCCGTGGATCGACTCGAAGACGTGCTTGCGCGACAGGCCCCGGTCGTTCGGCCCCGGACCGGTGGGCCAGTACACTTTGGTGCAGATCTCCAGCCCCGCGCGGCGCTCCCCGGCGAGCGCCTCGCCCAGCACCTCTTCCGCCCGCGTGGCGGCATAGACGTCGGCGGTGTCGAAGGTGGTGATCCCCTCCTCGAGGGCCGCCCGCACGCAGGCGAGCGCCGCCTCCTTCTCCACCTGGGAGCCGTGGGTCAGCCAATTGCCGTAGGCGATCTCGCTCACCATCAGACCGCTTCTGCCGAGGTGCCGGTGGTTCATGGGTCCTCCCGATCGAAAGCCGGTCGCTCGCATAACTGGAAGCGCGCCCCGCTGCACGTCGAACCCGCGCCGAGCCGAGCTCCATCGAGCGACGTCGGACACTCTCGCCAGACGACGGACTTCAGGGGCCGTATCGCATGGAGAGCTGCTCGAGGAGCGCGCGGCTGGTGCGCTCGACGATCGCGAAGACCTCTTCGAAGCCTGCGTCGGCGCCGTAGAAGGGGTCGGGAACGTCGGGCGAATCCGCAGCCGGATCGAAGTGGCGGAAGAGGGCGAGGGGGGACGATCCGCCCGGCACGATCTGCCGCGCCTGCGCGAGTACCGATCGATCCATCGCGAGGACGAGGTGGTGGCGGTGCAGATCGGAGGGCGAGAGCTTGCGCCCCCGCTGTCGCGACATGTCGATCCCGTGGGCGAGGGCGGTGGCGCACATCCGCGGATCGGGCGGATCGCCGACGTGCCAGACGCCCACGCCTGCAGAAGCGATCTCGAACGCCGCCCGCAGGCCGGCCTGCGCCACCTGGTGCTTGAAGACGGCTTCGGCGAGCGGGCTGCGGCAGAGGTTGCCGTAACAGATGAAGAGGATCCGGACCGGCCCATCGAGCATGGGCCGGAGAAGGCCACAGATGGGAGGTGTTGTCAGCACGCAGGGCGGCATCGCCCGTCGGTGTTCTGCACCTTCTCCCCCGGGCGCTTTCACGCCACCCGCTGCACGCAATCGTTGGCACCGCGCCCCCTGCGGCGTTAGACGTGCTCCCGCAAGGCAGCGGAGCAGGAGCGCGCATGGGAACGGAACGGCGGGAAGAGATGCGGGGGCGGCTGGTCCTGGGCACGGCGGCGCTCGGCAGGCCGGCCTACATGACGCTCGGGCATGCCGGTGACTTTCCCGAGGGCCGCACGCCCGAAGCGATGGAGCGGCACGCCCACGCGATCTTCGACGCAGCGTACGCCGGGGGCATCCGGGCGCTGGACACGGCGCGCTCCTACGGCAGGGGCGAGGCCTTCGTGCGCTCGTGGCTCGATGCGCGCGGCCTGCAGCCCGGCGCCGTGCGGGTGAGCTCGAAGTGGGGCTACCGCTACGTCGGCGGGTGGCAGCTCGAGGCCGACAAACACGAGGTGAAGGATCACTCCCTCGCTGCGCTGCGCGCGCAGCTGCAGGAGTCCCGCGACACCCTCGGTCCCTACCTCGGCCTCTACCAGATCCACTCGGCGACGAAGGAGAGCGGTGTCCTCGACGACGAAGCGGTGCTCGACGAGCTGGCCCGCGCCCGGGACGAGGGCCTGCAGATCGGCCTCAGCACGAGCGGGCCTGCGCAGGCGGAGATCGTCCGGCGCGCGCTGCGGATCCGCCGCGGTGGCACGCCCCTCTTCCGCGCGGTGCAGTCGACGTGGAACCTGCTCGAGCGATCCTCCGAGGAGGCGCTGCGCGAGGCGCACGAGGCGGGCTGCACGGTCTTGCTCAAGGAGGTCTTCGCCAACGGCAGGCTCTCGCCACGCGGCGACGCGGCAACGGGTACCGCCGGCACGATCGCCCGCGAGCTCGGCGTCGGTCTCGACGTGCTGGCCGTTGCCGCCGCCCTCGCGCAGCCCTTTGCAGACAGCGTGGTGCTCGGCTCGGCCACCATCGACCAGCTCCACTCGCATCTCGCCGGCACCGAACTGCACCTGCCGCCCGACGTGCTCGAGCGCCTCGGCGTCGTCCGAGAGGACGCCTTCGCCTATTGGCAGCGTCGCGCGTCCATCCCCTGGAGCTGAAGCCCGGGCGGGAGGGCGAAGCGACGCCCTCCCGCCCAACGCCATCAGCGCGCGGCGGCCAGTTCGCTCCGTGCGAACTCGAGCGCCGTGTCGTTGCCGGTGCGCAGCGCCCAGGCTGCGGCGAGGACCGGGAACGCGGCCCATCGCTCCGCGGCGTGCCAGAGGAGCCCGCGCCACGTCCTGCCACCCGCCTCCTCGAACCGCGCCACGATCCTGCCGAGCGCCGCCGCGCCGAAGCAGCCGTGGAGCATCGCGAAGTCCACCGAGGGATCGGTCACCTGCGCCTCGGTCCAGTCGAGGATCCCGCGCAGCGCACCGTCGGGTGCGAGCAGGAGGTGGCCGGGGTGGAGATCGCCGTGCACCAGCGCGAGGTGTTCGGGCCAGCAGCGGTCCTCGTCGAGCCAGCGCAACCAGCGGGCACGGAGCCGCTCCGGCGGACGGAGCTCCGCCGCCGTGGCCTCGATCGCGTGGAAGAGCTCGGTGCGGACGTCGTCGATCCGCCGGAGCGGTAGTCCGGCCTGCTGCACCTCCACGATCGGTATCGCCTGCAGCGCCGCGAGCGCCCCGGCCAGCGAATCGACGAAGGCCTCCGGGAGCTCCCCGGGCCGGATCACGTTCCACGTGGGCCCGCTCGCCGGGGCGACCGTCACCGCGGGCACGCCTTCCAGCCGGGGGTAGGCGATCACGTCCGGTGCGTGGACGTGCCACTGCGGCACCGCGACCGGCAGCCGTGGCTGCACGAGCGCGAGGACCCGGGCCTCCACCAGCGACGAGGCCTGGACGTCCTGCCGCCGCGGTGTCCGCAGAATCCACCGGCGTCCTTCGCCGTCGGTGGCGTGGGCGACGCGGAAGTCGAGCCCCGTCCCGTCGAACGCGTCCCCGTCGGCGCGCAGCTCGAGCCCGTGTCGACGGGCCGCGGCGAGCAGCTCGTCGACCGAGCGGATCTCGCGCCGCTCGAGGACGAGGTGGCGCCAGCGCTCGATGTCGGCGGGCAGGGCCCGCACCGCGAGGCGGACGTCCTCGTCGCCCCACGCCTCGGTGAGGACCCGTGCCCTGCTGCGGATCTCGCTGAGCGCGCGTCCGTCCGTGATCGGCACGGCGAGGATCTCGCCGCGCAGCTCCCCGTCGAACGCGGCCACGATGGCTTCGTGGAGCCGCTTCGTGTCTCCGGGATCGAGTGCGCTCACGAGGAGGGCGCCGGGCACGGCGCGCGCGAGCGCCTCCCGCTCCGCCTCGTCGAGCCGGTCGACCTTGTTGAGGACGACGAGCTCGGGCACGTCTGCACCGCCGATCGCCCCGATGCTCTCGCGGGTGACGCGCATCTGCTCCGCCCAGTCGGGATCGGAGCCGTCGACCACATGGAGAAGGAGCCCCGCGTCGCGGGCTTCCGCCAGGGTGGAGCGGAAGGAGGCCACGAGATCGTGCGGGAGGTTGCGGATGAAGCCGACGGTGTCGGAGACCAGGATCGGCGGCGACGTCGGTGGCGCGAGGGAGCGGACGGTGGAGCCGAGGGTCGCGAAGAGCTTGTCCTCGACGAGCACGTCGGCGCCGGTGAGCGCCCGCATCACCGTGGACTTGCCGGCGTTGGTGTAGCCGACGAGCGCGATCCGCAAGGCGTCGCGCCGCCCCCGCTGCTTCTCCTCCCGGGTCGAGAGCGCGGCGAGCTCCTGCCGCAGCGCAGCGAGACGCTCGCGGATCCGTCGTTTCTCCAGCTCGACGTTGGTGTGGCCGCGACCGCCGCGTCCGCCGCCGCCGCCTTCGCTCGAGGTGACGGCCTCGTCGTGGCGCACGCGCGGCGCCTCGTACGAGAGACGCGCGATCTCTATTTCGACGCGGGCGATCGGCGTCTGCGCGCGCTGCTCGAAGACGCGCAGGACCACGCCGGCGCGATCGACCACCGGCAGGTCGAGCGCGGACTCGAGCTGGTGCAGCTGCCCCGGGCGCAGCTCGGCGTCCACGGCGAGAAGGAGGCTTTCCTCGCCGTGCTGCCGCTTCAGCTCTTCGACGAGCGCCTCGAGCGCTTCCTGCTTCCCGGCGCCGAGGAAGCCCGAACTTTGTGGTTTTCGGCGTTGCACCACCCGCTCGACGACGGTGATCCCCAGCCCGCGCAGGAGGTGTTCGAGCTCGGTGAGCGACGCCTCGGCGTCGCGGTGATCGTTGTCGGCGTGCCTGCGGGAGAGGAGGACGGCGAACGAAGGAAGATCGGAAGGACGAGACATACGGTGTCTCCGTGCGCACGGCCGCAATCGACGCGCGCGAGGGAAGACCCGATGGCAGGGGGTGTGATTGACGCCAGACCGCAGGGGCGCATGACGCATCGCAAGCACCACACCCCGCGCCCCGGGCTTTCCAATGGAAGAGGAAAGGGGGAAACGGGGAGCCGGCAGCACCTGCATGCGACGCCTGCACGTCGGCCTCGGGGGCGACGGCGGCGGCAGCGGAGCTGCCCGACTCAGCGCAAGCGGATGAAGTCAATCATGGGCGGCAGGATGCACAGGTCGGCAGGTCTCTGCAAGCCCCCCGCTCGAAGCGCCACCCTGCCCATGGCCAGGCCCCGTGATTCCAGCCGCTTGGGCGCTGCCGTATTGCTGCAGGGCGGAGCCTGCCCCCTTTGAGTAGCTAGCAAAATCAAAATAGTGCTAGCTTCGCCCCCCAGCCATGCTCGACGCGACCCTTCTCGCTGATCTCCAGCTGAACGATCTGCCGGGCACCGCCCCGGAAGCAGCACGCCTCGTCGAAGGCAGCTACCTGCGCCTCGCCGGCTGGCTCGAGGGCCATCTGCCCCGGATCGGCACGCTGATCGCCGCGACCTCGATCTCGCTCTACGGCCGCTACCTCACGGACACCGTGCGCAAGACCGCGCGCGACTGGCCCTTCCTCCTGCGGGTCGGACTCTTCGTCGTCGTCGTCGGCTTCGCCGTCGGCGCGATCATCGCCGCCGTCGCGCCACTGATCACCGCCGGCCTCCGTTCGGTCGGCACCCTGTACCTGCTGCCCGCGATCCTCTGTGCCTTCATCGTAATCGGCATCCTCGCCGAGCGAAGCGGCCGCATCTGAACGAGCTGTCCCAACGAAAGAGCCGCCCATGTCGAGAGCGCGAATGCCAGATTTGCCGCAGCCCGCACCGAGCCCCTTCGAGCCGCCGCCGAAGCGCAGCAGCGCGGGCATCGCGTGGCTCGTCGCCGTGGTCGTGGCAACCGGCGGAATCACCGCCTTCTATTCTGCTCGCTCGGATCTCGGCGAGGAGCGCATCGCCCATACCGCGACGCAGGTCACCCTCCACGCCTCGCGGATCGAGCTCGAGACGCTGGAGAAGCGCATCAGCGAGCTCGAGGCGGAGCGGGCGGCGCTCGCCGAGGAGGCGAAGGCGAAGGCCGAAGAGGCGCGGCTCAAGGCCGAGGCGCTGGCTGCGATGTTCCGCACCCAGGAAGAGCTGCAGGATCTGCTCGAGGCGGAGATCGCCAAAGGCAGCGTGCTCATCTCGCAGCAGCGCGGCGAGCTCGTGGTCGATCTCATCGACCAGGTTGTCTTCGACTCCGGCGAGGCGGAGCTGAACGCCAGGGGCAAGGCGGTGCTGCGCCAGGTCGGCGAGACCCTCGCCCGTGTGCCGGACAAGATCATCCAGGTCTCCGGCCATACCGACCGCTTGAAGATCTCGAAGAAGCTCTCCGCCCGCTTCCCCACCAACTGGGAGCTCTCCGCCGCGCGGGCGACGCACGTCGTTCGCTACCTGCAGGACGAGATCGGGCTCCCCGGCGATCGGCTCGTCGCTGCTGGCCTGGCAGAGTTCCGGCCCATCGCCTCGAATAGGACGCGGTCCGGGCGGAGCAGGAACCGCCGCATCGAGGTCCGGCTCCTGGCCCTGCCGACGCCACGGGAGTCTCGGGCCACCGCCGCGCGCTGAATCCCCAACGCGGCGCTGCGCCAACCTCCGCGATGGCCTGGCCCGACAGCGCCGGCGCGTTTGGCCTCGGCGCCGAGGGAATCGATGCGCTTCGTCGTTGACGAAAGCGCCACGCGGCCCGAAGGTCGGCGGCGGATGAAACGTCGCGAATTGCTGCAGGCGCTCGCCCAATGGATCGGGCTGGGCGGCATCGTCGGAGTGGCCACCGGTGCGGCCTCTGCGCTCTTCCTGTGGCTGCTCGACCTGGCGACCGACTTCCGCACGGGCCACCACACCATCGTCTGGCTGCTGCCGCTGGCAGGTCTCGGGCTCGGCTGGTTCCTCGAGCGCTTTGGCCAGCGCGTCCTTCCCGGCAACAACCTCGTCATCGACACCATCCACGACGAGGGGCCGGAGATCCCGCTGCGCATGGCGCCGATCGCGCTCTTCGGCACCGTGCTCACCCACCTCTTCGGCGGCAGCGCCGGGCGGGAGGGCACGGCGGTCCAGGTGGGCGCGAGCCTCACCGACTGGATCGCCCACCGCCTCCGCGTTCCGCCACCGACACGGCAGCAGCTCCTCGCCGCAGGCGTCGCCGGCGGCTTCGGCTCGGTCTTCGGCACGCCGGTGGCCGGCATCGTCTTCGGCCTCGAGTTCGTTACCCTCGGCCGGATCGAATACCGAGCGATCGTTCCCGCGCTCGTCGCGTCGGTGGTCGGCGACATGGTGACCCGGGGCCTGGGCATCGGGCACACGCACTATCCCGCGCCTCCGGTGGTTCCCCTCACGCCGCTGCTGCTGCTCAAGTGGCTCGTCTTCGCCGTGGCCGTCGCGCTCGTCACCATCGCCTTCATCGAGCTGACCCACCTGATCAAGAAGCACGGCCGGCGGATTCGCAGCCTGCCCGTGCGGATGTTCGTCGGCGGCGTTGCGGTCGTCGCGCTCTGGCAGCTCGTGGGCACGGACGACTACCTCGGCCTCGGGATCCCGACGATCGTGCGCGCCTTCGAGGATCCGGGCCTGCCCGCCTACGCGTTCGCCTTGAAGCTCCTCTTCACCGCCATCACCCTGGGCGTCGGCTTCCTCGGCGGCGAGGTGACGCCACTCTTCTTCGTCGGCGCGGCCCTCGGCAACGTCCTCGCGCAGCTCCTCGGCCTGCCGCTGGAGCTGGGCGCCGGGGTGGGGCTCGCCGCGGTCTTCGCCGCCGCAGCCAACACGCCCCTCGCGCTCTCGATCATGGCGGCGGAGCTCCTCGGCGCTGCGGTCTTTCCCCACGTGGTGATTGTCTGCGTGCTCGCCTACCTGCTCACCGGGCACCGGAGCATCTACCCGGCGCAGCGCCTCACCAGCGGCAAGGGGGGAGCGATCCTGCCGGTGCCGAGGGCGCTGCGCGATCTGGGCCAGCCGCCCGGCCCGGAGGACCCGGACCGTCGGTGAAATCGGCGGGGCAGGGCGACCCGACCGTGCGACTTCTCGCACTACCGGCATGTCCGGCTCCGTGCTTTCGTTGCTGTCATGCGCCGCCTCGACCGTGCACCGCCGCGTCTCCTCGAGACCGACCGGCTCGTACTCGCTCCGCACCGCCTCGAAGATTTCGAGGACAGCCTCCGCATGTGGAGCGATCCCGCGGTGACGCTCCACATCGGCGGCCGCCCGTCCACCGAGGAGGAGGTCTGGGCCCGGTTGCAGCGCTACGCGGGGATCTGGGCGCTCCTCGGCTACGGCTACTGGGTGGTCCGGGAGCGGGGAACGGGGGCCTTCGTCGGTGAGATCGGCTTTGCGGACTTCCGCCGCGCCATCGAGCCGCCGTTCGGTGACGCGCCCGAGATCGGCTGGGCGCTCGTGCCGCAGGCCTGGGGCAGGGGGCTGGCGACGGAGGCGGTCGGCGCTGCCACCCGCTGGGCCGACGCGGCCTTCGGGCAGCGCCGGACCGTCTGCATGATCCGGCCGGAGAACACCGCCTCGCGGCGCGTCGCCGAGCGCTGCGGGTACATCGCCTACGGGGAGGCGACCTGCAACGATGCGCGGGTGCTGCTCTTCGAGCGCGAGGCCACGCCTCCAGGTTGAGCGCCGGCGGAATCAAGAAACTTTCAGGCGGGAAGGGCCGGCACGTCGCCGACCATTCGCGCGGACCGGGCGGACGCGGACAGGCGCCGCCAGCAGAGACGGGGGAAGTGGTGAGCAGCGAGCAGCGCAAGGTCGCAGTGGTCACGGGGGGCGCGACGGGTATCGGTTTCGCCACCGTGCGTATGTTGGCGGAGAGCGGTGTCGACGTGGTCTTCGGCAGCCGCGACGAGCGGCGGGGCCAGGTCGCGGCGAAGGCCCTCGCCGATTCGCCGGGCAGCGCGGTCTTCGTGCGCTGCGACGTGCGCAGGGAGGCGGAGGTCGCGGGCCTCTTCGAGGTCGCGCGCAGCTGCTTCGGCGGGGTCGACTGGATGTTCAACAACGCCGGGGTCGAGGGCGCGCTCGCGCTGCTCACCGACGCGGAGGAGGGCGCCGTCGACGACCTCTTCGCGACCAACGTGCGCGGCACCATCTGGGGGATCAAGCACGCGACCCGGTTGATGGTGGAGCAGGGCCGGGGCGGCGCGATCGTCAACACCGCCTCCTTCGTCGGCAGCATCGTTCCGCTGCCGGTGGGCGCGGTCTACGGCGCCACCAAGAGCGCGATCATCAGCCTCACGCGTGCCGCCGCGGCGTCGTTCGGCGAGCACGGGATCCGCTCCTACGCCATCTGCCCCTGGATGACCGAGACGCCGATGCTCGAGCGCCTCACCGGCGGCGAGGACGCAGCGCGGGAGCAGTTCCAGGGCATCAACCCGAGCAGGCAATTCGTTCGGCCCGGGGACGTGGCCCGCATCGTGGTCGACCTCTTCGAGCAGCACGGCCCCTATCGCAACGGCGACGCGGTGCTCGTGGACCATGGCGGGGCGACCAGCCTGATCAGCCCGCCCGAGGTGGTCCCGCTGGCAGCGCGCGCGTGAGAGGAGAGCAGATGATCGCATCGAGAAGAAGTACCATCGCCTTGATCGCCCTCCTCGCCGCCTGCGGCGGCTCGGAGAAGCAGGACGAGAAGGCACCACCCGAGGAGGAGAGCGACGCCATCGCCGTCGATTGGTCCGCGCTTCCCGCGGAAGCCCTCGAGGTGGACGGGTGGTCGTTCAAGGATTGTGGGGACGAGTACTGGCCCGCCCTCTGCGCGACGCATCCGGAGCTGGGTGCGGGGCGGGTGAGCGCGCTCCAATACGCCATCGAGACGATGCCGGAGTTCCGCGCGGAGGTGGAAGCGAACGGCGCCGCGGCAGCGCTGCAATGGTTCGCCGAGTACACCGTGAACCTCGTGCGCGAAGACCGGCCGCTCGGCTGCCCGGGTTCGGAGATGATCCACATCCACTACGAGCCCGGCACCGTCGACTCCCATCCGGCGATGGCCTTCGGCTTCGAGCTGCTCAAGGGCGGCGTGCCCGTGGAGCACGTGCGGGTCTACAACGTCTTCGACGGCGACACGCTCTTCTCGATCAGCATCACCGGCGTGGATCCGGACGATGGCTGCTTCGAACCGGAGGGTGACTTCGAGGTGCCGGGCGCCGCCGATTTCGAGCCGATCTTCCACCGGCTGATGAAGGGCAGCACCAACCTGCGCGGCCTCGGCTGGAAGTCGCCGCCGGCGGGCTGACCCTCGCCGGGGCCCGCCGAGCTACGGCGGGCCCCGTTCGCACGATCAGAGGGGCAGGCAGTTGTTTCCGGCGATGCCGCCCTGGCAGTAGTAGCCGTCCTGGCAGCCGTCCGGGTTGTCGGGGCAGGTGCAGTTCTGCAGGCAGGGATCCGGCTCCTCGACGCAGGTCGAGGTGGTCCCGTCGTCGAGGCAGAACATGCCCGCCGGGCAGCCGTCCGGATTGCCGCCGGTGCAGCTGCAGTCCGCCTCGCAGCCCGCGCCGTTGTCCTCGACGCAGGTGGAGCCCGCGATCCCGCCCTGGCAGAGATAGCCGCCGGGGCAGCCCGTCGCACCGCCGCAGCTGCAGTCCGCCAGGCAGGCATCCGGATCGAGCACGCACGTCGGCGCCTCGCCGCTCTCGTCGCAGACGTAGCCGTCCAGGCACGGGCTCGGCGCGCAGCTGCAGTCACGCAGGCAGGGATCGTAGTCGGCGATGCACCTGCCCGCGTAGAGGGCCGCGTCGCAATGCCAGGTGGCGGGGCAGCCGTCGCCGCCGTCGCAGCCGCACGAGTGCAGGCACGAATCCGCGGCGGGCACGCAGCTCTGGCCGGTGACGCCGCCCTGGCAGACGGTGCCCGGCGGGCAGCCGCTCGGATCGCCGGGGCAGCCGCAGGTGCGCATGCACGCGACGTCGTCGGGCTGGCAGGTGGCGCCCGTTCCGTCGGTCACGCAGCGCAGCGAGGTGAGGCAATCGTCGTCGCCGACGCAGGCGCAGTCGACGTCACCGGGGTTGAGCTCGCAGCGCTCGGGCGGCGGCGCGCAGACGCAGCCGTCGCCGGCGCATTCGCAGACGCTGCCCGCGACGCAGTCCCGATCGGAGATGCAATGGCAGCCGAGCTCGCCGTCGCATGCGACTTCGAGCGGCCACAACGTGCGCGGCAGCGGACCCGAGGGGCCGAGGTGCGACGGCAGGGAGCCCGCCTCGTCGATCGCGACACGGACGAGGCCCTGGTCGGCGCCGGCGTAGAGCACGCCGTCCTCGAGGAAGTGCAGCGCCCAGTAGGTTCCGTGGGCGCGCCCGCTGACGGCGCGGGTCACCCCGCCGCCTGCGCCGTAGACGTAGAGCCCCGAGGTCGTGCCCACGGCGACGTGCCCGGCGCCGTCCGCCGCGAGGGCGGTCGGCCGCACGGCCTCACCCCACGCCTTCTCGGCGAAGCGGTGCGCCCGGCGCGTCTCGAGGTCGATGGTGACGACGCCCTCCGTAGCGTCGAGGGCGTAGAAGGTCCCGTCCGACGACTTTGCGAGGCCGACCACGTCGGTCCACGCCCCGTCCTCCGGCGGCTCGATCGCGTGGATCTCCTCGTCCAGGACCTCGACCACGCCGCCGGCGACGCCGTTCGCTTCGGGAAGCGCGTGGTCCCAGAGGAACATCTCGCGCTCGGCGCCGAGGGCGACCAGCGCGTGCCGGGTGCCGGGGAGGGGGATGACGTCCTGCGCGTGGTTCGACGGCATGCCGGCGAGGTCGTACGCCTTCGAGTCGGACTGGTTGCGCGAATAGCGGCGCAGGAAGGTGGGGACGCCGTCGCTGAGCTCCAGATAGCCGAGCCCGTGGGGACTGCGGTCGTTGACCTTCTCCCAGTCGATCCCGTCGTCGGGAACGCCGGGGTGCCACATCGCCGTGGATGCGAGCCAGAGGCCGCTCTCGCCCCAGGCCGCTGCGGTCATCTCGAGGCTCGTGCCCGGATCGTATTGGGTCTGCAGCTGCCCGACCGTGTCGCCCATCCGCAGCCAGGTCGCGTTGCGCCATGTCGCGATCGCGAGCTCGCGCCTGGCGGGATCGCCGAAGGTGATCCGCGCCGCGCTGAGCAGCGCCGGCATCTCGTCCTCCGGGCTCGTCGCCGGCGGCACGTAGATCTCGCAGGAGCCGTCGTTCTTGAGCCGGCAGATGCTGGTCTGCACCGTGTAACCGTCGCAGGCGAGGCCGGGGTTCTCGTCGCGGAGGCCGAGCCAGGTGTGCCCTTCGACCGGATCGACCGCAATCGACCGCACACCGGAGACCCAGGGGCGGACGAGGCGGGCGTCGTCGGGATCCGAGCCGATGTTCTCGATGCGGAAGACGCCGGTGGGGCGCGCCGACGATTCGTTGCAGCGCTGCACGCCGTCGACGTAGACGCGGCCGTGGGCATCGGCGGTGAGCACCTCGGTCTGCCAGGGAAGGAGATCCGCTTCGCCGCGCCGGCGATCGACGAGCGTGCGGCCGGGCAGGGCGACCTCACCCGTCGAGACCAGATCGAAGGCGACGACGCCGGGCGTCTGCCCGGAGGACGCGGTCTTCATCGTGGCGCCGAGAAGGAGGCGCTGGTTGGCCTCGTCGAGCGCGATGCGGTTGGGCGTCATCGTGGTGCCGTGGACCGCAGCGAGGTCGCGGGAGGGGACCAGGGCCACGAGCTCCCGGCCCACCTGGCCCTGCACCACCGCGTAGATCACGCCGCGCAGGTCCGCCTCGGCGGCGCCGATGTAGATGGCGCCTGCGGTGCCGACCATGTCGGTGAGGATGCTGCCCTCCGGCAGCGTGACGAATTCGCCGGCGGTCGCGCCCGCTGCGTAGAGGCCGATGCGTTTGGGCCTGCCATCTTCCGGCGGGTTTGCCGCGATCGCCAGCACCGGCTCGTCGAAGACGGCACGCGTCATCGCGAAGGCGGCCATCCCCTCGCCGCCGAGATCGAGCCAGCGGTCCACCGTGAGTGTCTCGGCATCGAGCACCGCGACGCCCTGGTCGGTGGTGCCGGCGAAGATCTCGTCGCCGAGCACGCCGATCGTGATCACGATCGCATCCTCGCTCCTCCCGGGGGCGCGCACCGTCGTGCTTCGGAAGCTCCACGCACCCTCCGCATCGACGGAGCCGACCATCACCCGCGACCAGGCCGCGGCGGCGAAGCTCACGTCCGGCGTGAGCCAGGCGAGATCGAAGATCGGAGCGGCGCCGACGGTGCCGCCACCCGGCGTGTCGGCGTAGTCAGCCATCGGCAGGCCGTCGGCGGTGGTGTAGAGGCGGCTCGTGCCGGTGGTGGTGTCGAGAATGGAGAGGCCCGCCGCCATGCCGCCCTGCGGGAGCGCCGCCGGATCGGCGAGGCCGAAGATCGCGGCGTTGCCCATGAAGACGCCCTTGTAGCCGGTGATCAGGACGGGCGTCTCCACACCGGCCAGGAGCGCGTTCGCCCGCGCGGGCAGGTAGCCCCCGAGCCGCTCGAGCTCGTTGATCCGGGGCGGCTCGGGGAGCTCGGTGCCGCCGGCTCCACCGCCGCCTGCCCCGGCCTCGCCGCCGCTTCCGCCCGTGCCACCGGTTCCACCGCTGCCGGCGGTGCCGCCGGATCCGCCGGTTGCGTCCTGGACCACGGGGTTCTTCGACTCGCTGCAGGCAAACAACGCAAGTACGGCGACTGTCGCCGCCAACGGCTTTCGCATTCGCAATTCCCTGTCGAAGGAGGATGCGCCGACCGTACTGCTTCGCTTGCTTCATCGCCAAGCACTCGTTGTGAATGTAGCTCGCAAGGGGGTGCGACATCCGAGCTGCAAGACGTGGTCTACCGCTCCGCCGTCGCCGCCGCTGATTCGCTTGCCCCAACGTAGCCGGTGACCCGCAGCCCCTGCGGCAGCGGCGGGCGGCCGTCGAGCTCCACCAGCACCTCGAGGATCTTGGTGTCGAGGCGCTCCGTCGGCTCGTCGGTGCGCACGTTCTTGCGGCCCATCCGCCTGCCGATCTCGACCACCCGCCCTGCGAAGCGCTCCTCCCAGGCGTCGGCGACGATGGTCGCGGGCTGTCCCGAGCGGACGCGCGCCACGTCCCGTTCGTCCACGTCGAGTCGCACCCGCAGCGCCGAGGTGTCGCCGAAGGTCACCGCGGGCCCCGCCGCCGGGTTCACGTACTCGCCGACCTGCACCAGCACCTGCAGCACCTCGCCTGCGGTGGGGGCCCGGAGGACAAGCCGCTCCAGGTTCGCCCGGGCCTGCGCGAGGTGCGCCTCGGCGAGGGCCACCGCCGCCCGTGCGGCGGCGACGTCCTCGGGGCGCGAGCCATCCGCCAGCGCCTCCCACCGGGCCTCGAGGGCAGCTGCCGTCCGCTCGTCGGCGCGGGCCTGTGCCGCAGCGGAATCGAGGGCCTCCTGCGTCGCCGCGCCCTCGGCGACGAGCCGCTCGGTCCGTGCGTGCACCTCCCCGGAGAGCTTCGCACGGGCCTTCGCCGCGTCGGCCTCCGCCCGCGCTGCACGCACGTCCTCGCGCCGCGCGCCGCTGCGCAGCTTGCGGAGCACGGCCTGCGCCGAGGCGAGCTCCGCCTCCGCCGCTGCCACCTGCGCCTTCTCGCTCTCGTCGCGGAGGGCGACGATCGGCGTTCCCGCCTCGATCCACGCGCCCTCCTCGACGTGCACGGCGGCGACGATCCCGGGGACGTGGAAGGCGAGCGCCGCCTCCCGATCCCGGGGCTCGACCACACCGGGAGCGCCCACGTGCCCCGCGAGCGGCAGCTGCCGCGAGAGGACGCGCGCCGCCGCCGCCTGCTCCGCAGGGCCTGCCTTGGCGAGATCGCCGGTGCGCGCCGTCCGTGCGACGCCGATGGCCAGAAGAACAACCCCTGCGCCCAGCGCCAACTTCGTCATTCGCTTCATGTCACGAGCTCCTGCCGGCGATGCGGCCGTCCTCGATCGCGATGATCCGATCGGAGAAGTGGAAGATCCGGTTGTCGTGCGTCACCACGAGCGCGGTGCTGCCGCGCTCGCGGCTGATCTCGGTGAGCAGCTCCATCACCTCCTGGCCGCTCTTCGCGTCGAGGGACGCGGTCGGCTCGTCGGCGAGGATCAGCGGGGGCCTGCCCACGGTGGCCCGGGCGATGGCGATGCGCTGCTTCTGGCCACCGGAGAGATCCCGCGGCCGCGCTTCGAGCTTCGCGCCCAGCCCGACCCGCCGCAGCTCCTCCGCAGCGCGCGCTTCGGCCTCCTCCACCGGGACGCCCTGGAGCAGCAGCGGCAGCCGCACGTTCTCGCGTGCGGAGAGGGAGGCGATCAGGTTGTGCCCCTGGAAGATGAAGCCGAGCGATCCCAGCCGGAACGCGGAGAGGGCGCGCTCGTCGAGGGAGCGGACGTCGTGGCCGAGCACCTCCACTGCGCCATCGGTCGGGCGCAGCACGCAGCCCAGGATGGAGAGCAGCGTGGTCTTGCCGCTACCCGACGGGCCGGTGAGGAAGAGCCGCTCGCCCTTCGGCACCTCGAGATCGACGCCGCGCAGCGCGTGCATCGCGGAGGCGCCCTCGCCGAATACCTTGGTGACCGCTCGTACGTGAATTGCGCTGTCCATTTTCAACCCCGAAAGACGATGCCCGGCTCGAGCTTGCGCAGGCGCAGGAGGCCGAGGAGGGAGGCGGCGATGCAGATCGCCGCCATCACGAGAAGGAGACCGAGGAGGAGCTCCGGCGGGTAGCGGAGCGTGACCTTCGCCGAGCGGACCGCCCTGCCGATGAAGCCGAGCGCGGTGATCCCCACCGCCGAGCCGACGCCCGCGTAGATCAGCGCCTGGAGGATCAGCACCCGTCCGAGATCCGCGGTGGTGGCGCCGATCGCCTTGAGCGTCCCGAACTCGCGCAGGTTGTCCAGCACCGCGCTGTACATGGTGATCGAGACGATGGCGAAGCCGACCAGGAGGCCGAAGAGCGCCGAGATCCCGAGCATCATGCCCATCGGCGTCTGCACCAGCACGAAGCGCATCGCCCGCAGCGCGAAGGCCTGCGAGGTGAGCACCTCGACGTCGTCGAGGCGCGCCTGCAGCGCCTTCGCGACCTCCGCCGGATCGCTGCCCGGCTCGACGCCCACGAGGATCATCGAGGGATCGCGATCCGTGCGGCCGGCGATCTCCCGGGCGGTGTCGAAGGAGGCGAAGGCGTAGGAGGGGCCGAAGGGGATCGCGCCCCAGGTGAAGCCGACCGCCTGGATCTGCCTGCCGTTCACCTCCCGGAGGCTGCCGAGATCGAGGTGGCCCAGCTTCTCCCGCTCCGCGTCCTCGAAGAAGAGCGTGCGCGCCTGGAGGAGGTGCCGGGGATCGCCTGCGACCACGTTCCAGGGGCCGCCCAGGCCGGGCTGCTCGACGCCGAGGATGGTGACCTGCTCGGTGCCGCCCTCCGGCAGCGCGAGGGAGCCTGCGGTCCAGAGGAGCGGCGAGGTCCAGGAGACGCCCGGCACGGCGCGCGCCCGGTAGAGCACCTCCTCGGGGATGCGGCCCGCCTGCGGCTGCTGGGTGTTGGGCGGGACGATCCAGACGGCGGCGCCGCCGTGCTCGATCACCATCCGGCTCTTGGCGAGGAGTCCGAGGATGAGGCCGCTCTGCTGGCCGGCGAGGACGGTGGCGAAGACCACGCCGACCACGCCGCCGGCGAATTTTGCGCGGTCGTGGATCTGCATGGAGAGGGCGAGCTGGAGAAGGGCGCGCAGGCGCGGGGGGAGTTTCACGGCAGCACCTCGAGGAGCGGCAGGCCCTGGACGTGGCGGAGCGTGAGCTGCGCGAGCGCGAAGTCGGCCTGGGCCCGGGCGAGTTCGACCTCCGCAGCGAAGGCGTCGCTGCCGGCGACGACAGCGTCGGTGGCGGTGGCACGGGCCTCACGCAGCGAGACCTGCACGAGACGCGAAGTCTCCGCCGCCGCCTCGGCGCCGACCCGGGCCGCCTCCAGCTTCTCTGCAGCGGCGGCGAGGCGAAGATGCGCCTCCGCCTCCTCGTCCTGGATGGCCCTCGCGGTCGCCGACGCCTGCAGCTCGGCCTCTCGGGCGACTGCATCCGCCAGCTCGATCGCCGATTCCCGGCGGAAGGAGTCGAAGAGGTTCCAGCGCAGCGAGACGCCAGCAGCCCAGGAGGCCTCCTCGCCGATGAAGCCGGTGGCGTTGGTCCAGCGCTCGGAGGCGCTGGCGACGACGGTGGGCGCATAGGCCCAGCCAGCGGCGCGCCGCCTGGCGGCAGCTTCGCGGGCGCGGGCCCGTGCCGCCTCCAGCTCCGGCCTCTCGCCGCCTGCCGCTGCGCTCGTGAGAGGGAGGGGAGCGAGCGTGCCTTCCGCCGGCTCGTCGAGGCCGCTCAGCCGCGCCAGCGCGAGCTCGGCGACGGCGCCGGCGTGGCGCGCATCGGCGAGCCTGCCGCGGGCGCGGGCCACCTCGAGGCGTGCGGTCTGCACGTCGGAGGACCTGGCCGTGCCCGTCGCCGCGCGGACCTGCACGGTGCGCTGCAGCGCCTCTGCGGTGGTGACCGCCTGCCCTGCAGCTGCGACGACCTGCCGCGCAGCGAGCGTGTCGTAGTACGCGCGGGCGACGGCGAGCAGCACCTCCCGCTCGGTGGCGCTGGCGCTGGCCCGTGCCGCCTCCCTGCTCGCATCCGCTGCGCCGAGCCGCGCCCAGGCGGCGCCGTCGAAGAGCGGGACGGCGAGGGTGGCGCTGGCGTCGAGCTGATCCTCGGGGAGGATCGTCACCGTGCGGCCGGGGAGCTGCGTCACCGCCTCGTATTGGTTGCGGGTGTAGCCGGCGCGCAGCTCGAGGGAGGGGAGGAGGTGGCCCCAGGCCTCGCCGTGGGCTGCGTCGGCTGCCTGGAGCCGGGCCTGGGCGATCCCGATCGACTCGTTCCGCTCCCGCGCTGCGGCGAGATAGGCGGGGAGCTCGGCAGCGCCCGCCGGAAGGGCGAGGGCCAGGATCAAGGTAGTGGTAGTGGTGGCGGAAGTTCGCATGTGAGTACTCACTCAATAATTTGGCAAAAAAACTACGGCTCGAGGCCGAGCCAGATCACCTCGACCAGGCCGCGCACGTAGGTCGGCGCGGCGAGCGGCATCCAGCGGTTCGCGCCGATCATGTCGAAGAAGGCGTATTGAAGCAGGCCCCCGAGGAAGGTCCGCGCCGCCAGCTCCGGATCGCAGCGGCGGATCCGTCCGAGGCGCTGCTCGGCGTCGAGGTAGTTGGTCAGCATCTTGAGCCCCTTCACCGGCGGCGGCTCCGACATGCCCTCGAACATCTTCGCCGGGCTGGTGGTCGACCAGACCATCGTGACCCGGGGCAGGAGCTCCTCGAGGAAGGCGAGCATGCCCATGCCGATCTCGAGGAGGTTCTCCTTCACGCTCCCCGTGCCGACGAGCGCCTGCAGGTTCTTCAGCGGCGCCGGTCCCTCCGAGACGCCCATCGCCGCCAGGAAGAGCTCCTCCTTCGTGGCGAAGCGCTTGAAGATCGAGCCTTCCGACACACCCGCCCGCCGGGCGATCGCCGCGGTCGAGGCGGCGAAGCCCTTCTCCAGGAAGATTGCCCGGGCGGCCTCGAGGATCTGCTCGTTGGTGATGGTGGAGGGGCGTGCCATCGATAAGTGAGTAGATACTCAGGAATGGCCGGCGGCGCAAGTCCTTCGCGCAATTCGGGGGCTCGGGTTTGCAGCGCCCGGCCCGGCACCCATCATCCCCGCGCTCGTTCCGGGAGGAGGGGGGATGGCTGCACTGCATCGGCGCATTGCGTGGGGAATCGTGGCATCGCTCGTCGCGAGCGCATGCGAGACCGACGCCGCCGAGCCGGCGGAGGTGGTGATCGCGGCGATCTACCCGCTCTCTGGTGACCAGGCGGCCACCGGCACCGATCTGCGGCGCGGCGTCGAGCTGGCGGCGGAGATCGTGAACGGGGCGTACGATTTGGAGGTGCCGCTCGCGGCAGAGGGCGGGTTGCCCGGACTCGGTGGCGCGCGGATCCGGGTGGTCTTCGCCGATCACGCGAGCGATCCCGCGCAGGCGGTCGTTGCGGCGGAACGCTTGATCGCTGCCGAGGAAGCGGTCGCCTTCCTCGGCGCCTACGAGAGCGCGGTCACCGAGGCGGTCTCGACCGTGGTCGAGGCGGCGGGGATCCCCTTCGTGGCTGCCGAGTCCACCGCGCCCTCCCTCACCGAGCGGGGCTTTCGCTGGTTCTTCCGCACCACGGCAGACGACCGGATCTTCGTGGAGAACTTCTTCGACTTCCTGGCCGAGCTGCGGGAGGAGGGGATCGAGCCGGCGTCGGCAGCCATCGTCTACGAGGATGGGATCTTCGGCAGCAGCGTCGCCGCCCTCGAGGCGGATGCCGCCAGCGGGGCGGGGCTGCCGGTGGTGGCCGAGGTGGGCTACCCGGCGGCGGCTGCCGCCTTCGCTGCGGTGGCCGAGACGGTGCGGGACAGCGGCGCGGCGATCGTCTTCCAGACCTCGTTCGAGCAGGACGCGATCGGAATTCTGCAGGCATACGAAGGGCTCGGCTACCGGCCAGAGGCGATCCTCGGGATGGACGCAGGCTTCATCAGCCCCGCGTTCGTGGAGACCCTCGGCGACGACGCCAACGACCTGCTCAGCCGGGAGGTGTGGGCCAAGGATCTCGCCGAAGCGAAGCCGCTGGTGGGGGAGGTCGACGCGCTCTTCCGGCAGCGCTACGGCGCCGACATGACCGGCAACTCGGCGCGGGCCTTCACCGGGTTGATCGTGCTGGCGGAAGCGATCGACCGGGCGGGCTCCACCGACCCCGAGCGGATCCGCGAGGCGCTGCTCGCAACGGAGCTCGGCGCCGACGAGCTCATCGTGCCCTGGGACGGCGTGCGCTTCGATCCGGCGACGGGGCAGAACGTGCTGGCGAAGGGGATCATCGTGCAGATCCAGGCGCGCGCCTATCGCACGGTGTGGCCGCGGGAGCTGGCGACGGTGGATCTGGTGTGGCCGATGCGCCCGTGGGCACAGTAGGCCCTAGAGCAGGTGGCGTTGACGCCGCGGGGGGGCGCGGTTAGTCCACCGCGATGCAGCAGGCCCTCTCCCCGCGGCTCGTTCTCCTCATGGCCGTGGCTGCCGGTGTCACCGTCGCCAACAACTACTTCTGCCAGCCGCTGCTGGCGGAGATGGGCCGGGATCTCACCGTCGACGAGGCGCAGCTGGGCCTCGTGCCGACGCTCACGCAGGTGGGCTACGCGCTCGGACTTCTGCTCATCGTGCCCATGGGCGACATGCTCGAGCGGCGCCGGACCATCGTCGTCGCCTGCGCGGCGGTGAGCGGGGCGCTGCTGCTCGTGGCCACCGCGGGATCGATCGGGGTGCTGCTGGCGGGCAGCCTCCTCCTCGGGCTCTGCACCGTGGCGCCGCAGCTCATCGTCCCGATGGCCGCGAGCCTCGCCGCGCCGCTGGAGCGGGGCCGGGTGATGGGGGTAATCATGAGCGGGCTCCTCGCCGGGATCCTGCTCTCGCGCACGGCGTCGGGCTTTCTCGGCACCTGGTTCGGCTGGCGCGCGGTCTACTGGCTCGCCGCCGGCTGGATGCTCCTGCTCACCGCGCTCTTGCGCTTCGCCCTGCCGCGCCAGCCCCCTGCGGCGGCGATCACCTATCCGGCGCTGATGCGCTCGGTGGCGGGGCTCGCGCAGGAGCTGCCGACGCTGCGGCTCCACGCGCTGCTCGGGGGGCTGGGGTTCGCCTCGTTCAGCGCCTTCTGGGCGCCGCTGGTGCTCCACCTGGAGACGCTGCCCGGCGGCTACGGCGCCCGCGAGGCGGGGCTGCTCGGCATCGCCGGCGTGGCGGGCGTGCTGGTGGCGCCGGTGGTGGGGCGGTGGTCCGACGCGCGGGGCGGCGACCGGCGCATCAACGCGGCGTCGCTGGCGCTGATGGCGGCGGCCTGGGGGCTGATGTGGATCACGGGCGCGTCGCTCGTGGGGCTGGCGGTCGGCGTGGTGCTGCTCGATCTCGGCGTGCAGGCGAGCCACCTGAACAACCAGACGATCGTCTTCGCGCTGCGGCCGGAGGCGCGGAGCCGGATCAACACGGTCTACATGGTGAGCTACTTCGTCGGCGGGGCGCTGGGGGCGTATCTGGGGACGCTGGCGTTCCAGGCGTACGGATGGGGGGCCACCTGCGCGCTGGGGGCGGCGGCAGCAGCGGCGGGGGCCGTGGTGGCGGTGGCGGTGCGGAAGGCGTCGGCGCCGTGAGCCCGCGCCGACGTGCCGCCGCTACGCCACCGCGGCGGCGAAGGACTGGAAGAGATCGCCCGGGAGCGGGACGTCGAGCCGCCAGGTGATCGACATGGGCTGCTCGGATTCGTGCTTCACGTAGGTGGCGGGCCCGAGGAAGTAGAAGGCACGATCGTCGCTGCGCAGGCGGGCGAAGAGCAGGATGCTGGAGCCTCGCTTCGCGTGCTGCTGGTAGCGCCGGCCGGTTTCGCTCTCGGCCCGCGTCACCGACTGGCTCTGCCAGTGGATGAGGTCCCGGCTGATGGCGTAGTCCTGGTAGCGAGTGGTCGGCGAGAACTGGCCGCTCGTCTTGTCGAGGGTGAACGCGAGAAGGTCCGCTCGGGCCTGCTCAGCCCAATAGACGCCCGTCTGCCAGGGAGCGACCCTGGCCCCATCGCCGATGCCGAATGCTGCGAGGATCTCCAGTCGGGAGTAGCGGGCGTGGACCTGGAGCGGGACCGCGGGCCGATCCCTGAGCGGCAGGGGAAGATGCTCGATCCGATCGTTGAGGACGTCGAAGAGAGCACGCAGCTCGGCCCGTACCTGTGGATGTTCCCAGAGGAAGCGTACCCCGTCGTCGAGGCCGGACGACTTGGGCAGCGCCTTGTCGACGAGCGGTGCCACGAGCATGCGGAGGAGGCGCCGCTCACGCTCACCGAGAGCGTCTGGAGACGGGGGCTCTTCGCGTGCCAGCAGGCGACGAAAGCCATCGAGGCGCTCCGAATCGTCGACGTGGAGGAGCCGTCCGCAAGCCCGCCGCAGCGTGGCTTCTTCCGGGCCGCTCGGAAGCAGCGCGAGGCCTGCGTCTCCGCAGAGATCGGACCAGCTCTTGTTGCCTGCGTAGACGTCGTCGAGCTCGAGGCCCGATGCCTCGAGGTAGGAAGCGAGCGGGTAGGTCGGCGCGCCCTGGGCCAGCTGGCGCAGCTCGGCAGCCTTCGCCGCCCAATTCGAAGGGACCGCCTTGCGGATGCTCTCGAGGACGATCCGGCTCGCCACCCGATCGAGCTCCATGTGGCAGCCCGCCGGAAGGAAGGGGAAACCCGCCTCGACGTTCCGCTCCAGATCCTTGCGGCTGCCGCCGAGGAGCGCGCGGAAGCGGCGATCGAAGCGGAACTCCGCCCGGTGCTGTCCGACGAAATCGAGGACGGTGCAGACGCTCTTGCCGTGGCTCCGGCGGAGGCCGCGCCCGAGCTGCTGGAGGAAAAGCGTGGGGCTCTCGGTGGGGCGGAGCATGAGGAGCGTGTCCACCGCCGGGACGTCCACGCCCTCGTTGAAGAGATCGACGGAGAAGACGACGTTGATCTTGCCGTCGCGCAGCTGGGAGAGCGCCTCCTCCCGTTCGGTCGTGGGGCTGTCACCCCAGATCGCCTTCGCCTCGATGCCTTGCTCGCCGAAGATCCTGGCCATGTATCGGGCGTGTTCGATGCTCACACAGAAGCCGAGCGCCCGCATCGACCTCGGGTCATCGACCCGCTTTTCGACTTCGTGGAGGACGAACCGCGCCCAGACGTCGTTTCCGGTGAGGAGATTGCTCAGCCGCTCCACGTCGTAGCCGCGCCCGCGCTTCCAGGGGATCTGGCGCAGGTCGAGGCCGTCGTGCACGCCGTAGTAGGCGAAGGGCACCAGGCGGTGCTGATCGATCGCGTCCCAGAGGCGCAGCTCGGCGGCGATCCGATTCTCGAAGTGGTCGAGGATGGGCAGGCCGTCGCTTCGCTCCGGCGTCGCGGTGAGCCCGAGCAGCTCCACCGGGCGGACGTGCTGGAGCAGCGCCTGGTACGAGCTGGCGGCTGCGTGGTGGAACTCGTCGACGATCACCACGTCGAAGTGATCGGGGGCGAGATCGGCGAGGCCCGCGGCGTTGACGCTCTGGATCGAGGCGAAGACGTGCTCGAAATACGTCGGCCGCTTGCCGTCCACCCAGAGCTCGCCGAAGGCGTGGTCGCGGAGCGCCTGTCGGAAGGTCCAGAGGCTCTGCTCGAGCAGCTCCTTGCGATGGGCGACGAAGAGGAGCCGCGACCGGCGCAGCTGGAAGCGCAGGCGGAGGTAGTCGAGCGCCGCCATGACGGTCTTGCCCGTACCGGTCGCCGCGACGAGCAGGTTGCGGTGGTGGCCTTGCTGTCTGGAGAGAGCGATCTGTTCGAGGAGCCGCTCCTGGAAGGGCTCCGCACGAAGCTCCGTGGGGAGGAGGATCGAAGCGGATGGCGCCGCGCTCTCTTTGGTGCGCGCGAGGAATTGCTCGCGGTCGTAGGGCAGGAAGTCACCGCCATTCCAGTAGCTCTCGAAGACCGCGCCGATCTTCTCGATCACGTCCGGGTTGCGCGCCCCCGAGACACGGACGTTCCACTCCATGCCGCTGACCTGCGCCGAGTGGGTGAGGTTGGACGAGCCGATGTACGCGGTGGGGAAACCCGAGTGCCGATGGATCAACCAGGCCTTTGCGTGCAGGCGCGTGCTGCCGGTGTCGTAGGAGACCTTGACCTCGGCGCCGAGGACAGCGAGCTCGTCCAGCGCCCGGGCCTCGGTCGATCCCGTGTAGGTCGTGGTGAGGACGCGGAGCGGGCGGCCCGCGGCGCAATGGCGCCGGAGGGCATCGAGCATGGGCGCGATGCCGCTGCGGCGGATGAAGGCCATCACCACGTCGATCCGGTCGGCGGAGCGGATCTCGGCGAGGATCTGGCTGCCCACACGCGGTTCACCCGGCGCGTTGGTGAGCACGGTGGTGTCGAGCAGCGGGATCAGTGGTTCATCGATCGTCTCGGACTTGCCGTCCGGCTGCCGCCGCAGGATGGAGCGGAGCACCTCCCCGCGTTCGAGGGGCGACTCGCGCTGGAGATCGTCCGATCCGAGCGACCCCGCAATCTCCTCGATCAGCTTCCGAACGAGGCTCACGCCGACCGCCACCCGCTGGGCATCGGGCACGGAGCCCAGCGCGCGGTGGACCACGTGCGAGAGGTGCAAGGCGAAACGATCGGCGGCTTCGGGCGCCCGCACGCCTGTGCGCCGTGGCTCGAGGGATTCGTCGAGTGCCTGCAGGTCCAGATCGAGCGCTTCCGTGATCAGCGTCTCGTAGAGTCCACGACCGATGCGTTTCATGCTCACCTTCGTGCGGCGAGATACTGCTCGAAGCGGCGCTCGAGGAGTGACTCGGCGGGGCGGGCGCTCTTGCTCCTGGGGAAATGGAGCACCTTGCCGTGGAAGCTCTTGATCCCCTGCTCGAGCGTGGGGCCGTCCTTTGCGTCGAGGAGCGCGGGTGCGATTTCGATGAGGCCGCTGGGGCGGATTCCGAGGAGGTCGGCGTCGAAGACGCCGTGGTGGAGCTTGCAGAGGGCGAGGCCGTTCTTGACCTCGGCCACGCCGCGCTCGTCCCTGTCGGGGACGATGTGGGCCGCGTCGAGGAGCTCGCGGCGGGGGAGCCGGCAGATCGCGCAGCGCTCCTCGTAGGCTTCGAGGACCTGGAGCCGGAACGCCTGCTGGTGCACGCGCCGCTTGGCGAGCACGGTCACGTAGCGGCGCTGTGCCGCCTGGTAGAGCGTGTCGGCGACGATGGTCGCGGGCTGCGGGACGAGGTTGGCGTCGTCCGCGACCACGCGGCAGCACCGCCCGGCTGCATCGAAGTCGACGATGTAGGCGGGCCAGATCGGTTGGTAGACGCTCGGCGCGAGCCCGTAGAAGTAGATGATCGGCGTTGCGCTCACGTGCGCCTGGTAGAGCAGCTGGTTGTCCCACGATTTCGGGTCGTCGCCCTGGAACCGATAGACGAATCCCTCGTCCGAATCGAGGTCATCGTAGCGGGCGGTGCGTCCCTCCCGCGGCACGGTGGTCTTGATCGAGAGAGCCGCGCCGCCAGGCATCTCCGCCGGCTTGAAGATTCCGCGGGCTTGGTTGGCGAAGAGGAAGGTCTTTCCTCGGAAGACGAAACCCCGGGCGATCACTTCCCAGGGGAGCGCGCCGCCGTGCTGGGCGACAAGGTGGCCCAGCTCCTCGAACGCCGTCTTCCTGATCAACCAGCCGATGTCTCCGCCCTGGGTGTACATGCGGCCGACACTACCAGGTTGCGATGGGGCGCCACTCAAAATGGAAACACGAGCGGCACCACCACCAGCGCCGTGAGCAACACGATCACCTGCAGCGGCAGCCCCACCCGCACGAAATCCGCGAACCGATACCCGCCCGGCCCCATCACGATCGTGTTCACCGGCGAGGCGATCGGCGTCGCGAAGGCCGCCGACGCCGCGATCGCCACGCCCATCAGCAGCGGCCTGGGCGACAGCTCCAGCACCTCGGCGATCCGCACCGCCACCGGCGCGACCAGCACCGCGGTGGCCGTGTTCGACATCACCATGCCGAGCCCCGAGGTGACCACCAGCACCGCCGCGAGCACGGCCAGCGGCGCCGCGCCGGCGAAGGCGCCCTCCACCTGCACGACGAGGAGCCGGGTGAGGCCGGTCTGCTCCAGCGCCGTCGCCATCGGCAGCATCGCGGCGATCAGCACCACGCTCTCCCAGTTGACCGAGCGGTAGCTGTCGACCGGCCGCACGCAGCGGGTGAGCACCATCGCCACCGCTGCCAGCAGCACGGCGATGACGTTGGGCAGCCACCCGAACGCCAGCGCGAGCAGCATCGCCAGGGTGATTGCGATCGCCGTCCAGGCACGCCGGGGCGAGACGAAGACGTCGGTGCGCACGTCGGGCTCGGCGACGAGGATGAGGTCCCGCCGCTCGTCGCGCAGATTCCGCAGGTGCTTGCGCCGGCCCTTGAGCAGCAGCGTGTCGCCGACGCGCAGCGGAAAGTCGAGGAGCGCCGGCGTCGCTGGACCCACTGCCGCCACGTCGCCGGTGGCGCGGCGCACCGCGAGTGCCGTCGCCCGGTAGCGGTCCCGGAACTTCACCTCGCGCAGGGTCCGGCCCACGAGGCTCGAGCGCCGCGGCACCACCACTTCGGCGAGGGTGTCCTCGGGGGGAAGCTCGAGGGCACCGCCGCCGGGCAACGGCTGCAGCTCCCAGGCGCGGGCCATCTCCTCGACATCGGCGGGATCGCCCTGCACCCGGAGCACCTCGCCTGCTGCGAAGACGGTCTGCGGGAGCACCGGGTGGATCTCGGGGCCACCGGGCCCGTGGGCCTCGATGCCGATCACGTTGACGTGGTGGACCGCCCGGAGGTTGGCCTGCCCGAGCTGCTTGCCGCACAGGGGCGAGCGCGGCGGCACGCGCAGCGTGCGCAGCGAGGCAGCGAGTCCGTACTCTGCCGCGAGTTCCTCGGCGCTCCAGCTCTGCGGCGCAGGTGCGAGAGAAGTGGTGCCCGGGAGCAGGCGCCTGCCCCAGGCGGCGAGGAAGGTCACGCCGACGCACAAGATCACGAAGCCCGGCGGGAAGAAGCTGAAGAAGCGGAACGGCTCCTCCCCCGCCTCGACGAGCGCGTTGCTCGCCACCAGGTTGGGCGGGGTGCTGATCAGGGTGAGCATGCTGCCCAGGTGGGCGCCGAAGGCGAGGGGCAGGAAGATGCGCCCCGGGGCGATGCCCTTGCGGTGGGCGAGGCTGCCGACCACCGGCATCAGGATCGCCACGGTGCCGGTGGAGCTCATGAAGGCGGAGAGCACGGCGGTGGTGAGGATCACCCAGACGATGAGCCGCGCCTCGCCTCCTTTGGCCAGGTGGCCGAGGCGCTGGCCGAGCCAGTCGGTGACGCCGGTCTCGACGAGCCCCGCGCCGACGACGAAGAGCCCGACGATCATCAGCACCAGTGGGCTGGAGAAGCCCGCGAGCGCCGCGTCGGTGGAGAGCACGCCGGTGAGGACCAGCGCGAGCATCGCGAGGAGCGCCACCACGTCGAGGCGGATGCGGTCGCTGACGAAGAGCGCGATGGTCGCTGCGAGGATGACGAGGGTGATGGCGGCTTCGAGGCTCAAGGCCCGGTGAGCTTATCCTCTCGGCTGGCTTGCCGCGCGTACAGGATGCAAGCTATCGGCAGCCGTGCCGCAGAGGGCCGGCGCAGGGAAGGGAAGCGATGAAGTCGTTCTGGTTGGCAGCGGCGCTCGTTCTGCTCGTGTGGGCGAATCCCGCCGCTGCGGCGATCCTCGAGGGACGGGTGGTCGGCGTCGCCGACGGCGACACGGTGACGGTCCTCGACGCCGACAACGAGCGGCACCGGATCCGCCTCTCGGGGATCGATGCGCCGGAGCGGCGGCAGCCCTTCTCCCAGCGCTCCAAGCAGATGCTCTCCGATCTCGTCTACGGCAAGGAGGTCGCGGTGCATTGGGACAAGCGCGACCGCTACGGCCGGATCGTGGGGCGGGTGCTGGTCGCCGAGGCGGCCTGTGAGAAGGACTGCGTCCGATCGCTCGACACCGGCCTCGCCCTCGTCCGCAGCGGCCTCGCCTGGTGGTACCGCTACTACGCGAAGGAGCAGCCACCCGAGGAGCGCAAGCGCTACGAGGCGGCGGAGACGCAGGCGCGGCAGGCACGGGTGGGCCTCTGGTCCGAGCCGAATCCCACCGCGCCCTGGGACTACCGCAAGAGCCGCCGCAAGAAGAAGTAGCGCGCTGCGACGCGCGGGGAGCCGCCCTCCCGCCAATGTCAGACCCCCTCGCTACGCTCTCCTCACCTCGCAATCGGCGAAGGGGGGACGTGATGGAGAAGGCGGATCGGTCGGTGGTCCTTCGGCTCGAGCAGATCTTCACGCTGGAGGACGACGGCACGGAGAAGGAGTGCGCGTGCTGCGCGCTGGTGGAGGGCCGAACGCCGAAGTCGCGGCTGGGGGAGCCGCTCAGCGATCGGATCTTCGAGATCGCCTACCCGATCCTCGAGGTGGTGGGGCAGGGGCCCTACCGCGCCTGGCTCCTCCTCTTCCTCTGCGCCGCGCGGGGGTGGAACCTCGCGGTGGAGGGGGACCCGGCGGGATCGCCCGGCTGGTTGCGGGCGACTGCGGTGCGGATCACGGTGATCGGAACCGACCAGGAGATCGACGCTGGCCCGCTCATCCTCGCCATGGCCGAGCGCAAGCGGCGCGTCTACCCGAAGGACCGGCGGATCGTCGAGTCACTCTCCTTCACCGAGGACGGCAGGCTCTGGTGCAAACCTGCGGCTTAGGCTGGAGTGAATGACCCGCGGTACGGTGGGAGAAACTTGCCCCGTCGATCGCCAGGTCCCTAACATGCCGCCCGCCCGGGGGTACGGATGGCGACATGGATGGACGCTGCCGAGGTGCGGCAGCGGATCGAGCAGTGGTTTGCGGACTCGTTCGGCGCGTCGCCGCCTGCCATCCGCCTCGACATCGGTGACGAGGGGGAGACCTACCGGCTCGTCGATCCCGACTGGGTCGACGAGCAGCTCCGCGCCGATCCGCGGGTGCAGCCGGCGCTCTACCAAAGCGGGCTCTACGACTGCGAGGACTATGCCTTCGCCGCCCGCTCCTGCATCGCCTACCAGAGCCTGGTCGCCGCTCCCGCACCGGTCGCGCCGCCGGCTTTCGGGGTGCTGGTCACCAGGGTCCACGCGCTGAACATCGGCATCGACGAGCAGCGCAAGCCCTGGCTCCTCGACGTCGTGACCGGCGTCCGCTGGCGCCAACCCACCCTCACGAACGCGCTCGCGGACAAGCTCGGCGACGGATGGCTCCGTCCCGCGAGCGTGCGCTACCTCTTCATCTGAAGGTTCCAAACGTGGTCCGTCTCCTCCTTGCCCTGCTCTGCTTCTTGCTGGCTGCCTGCCATACGGCGCCGCTGCGCACCTCGCGCTTCGATCCGGGCGCGGCGCGCCCGGATCCCGGTGCGGTCTACTTCCTTCCCGAGACCCACCTGCACGTGAAGTGGAGGCTCGGGCTCACGCTGCGCCCCGGTGCAACCTGCGCCACCGCGGTGGCCGGCTGCGGCAGCACGCTCGACAAGCGGGATGTCACCGTGGAGGGCCTCGAGGTCGAGGCGCTCTCGATGCCGGATCGGGAGGCGGGCTTCGTGGTCGCGTCGAAGAAGGCGGCGCTGACCCGTGCGGACTTCACGGGTGAGTTCAGCGACCTCGGCGAGCTGACAAGCACGACCTCGACGGCGGAGAACCAGACCGTGGAGATCGCGGCGGCGGGCATAACCGCCGTGGGCCGGATCGTGAAGGCGGTCGCCATCGCCGGCGTGGACGACGGGAAGAAGCGGATCCAGGGCCTGGCGAAACGCCGGGACGCGCTCCGGGCCCTGCTCGTTGCACTCGAGACCAAGCAGGACACAGCCGCTGGCGGAGGCGACGAGAAACGCTTCACCGAGCTCGGAAAGGTGCGCACCGCGTTGCTCGCCGAGCTGGCTGCTGTCGAGGCGGAGCTCTACCCGAAGGTCGAGGCGGAGATCTCCTGCTTCATCGATCCTGCAGGTCCGGGGGCGGTGGCGCTCACCCCAGCGACCTGCGCGGAGTACGGCAAGGTGGTTGCGGCGCTGCAAGCGGCGGGTTTGAGCGGGTTCGGCGCGAGTACGTTTCCGACGGTCACCGTCGACGTCGCCCACCTGGCCGGCCCCGTCTCCGTCGACACGGGCGTCGAATGGCTGCGCCTGCCCTGGATGGACGACTGCGGCGACCAGCCTGCGCCCTGCGTCGAAGGGATCGTCTACCGGATCCCGGCCCGCTTCCGCATCACCGCCAGCGCCGACCGCGGCAGGACGATCACCCGCCACCTCGCGATACCGCAGCTCGGCCAGCTCGCCGTGGTGACGGTCGACGAGGGGGACGTACGGCCCGACCAGAAGCTCGAGGTCTCCCTCCACCCCGGCCTCGGCAGCCTGGCGAAGATCTCCACCGCGTCGACACCGATCTCCGCCGAGGACGTCGAGCGGCTCTCCACTGCCGCCGACGCGCTCGTCCGATCGCCGCAGGCAGCGGAGCTCGAGCGGCTGCAGACGGAGGCAGCGCTGCTGCAGGCGAAGGCCGCGGTGCTCGAGGCACGCACGAAGCTCGAGGACGCCGAGCAGGCGGCGGAGTGACGGCGATGGAGCAGCAGAGCCCGAAGGTCGGTCGCCCGGGCGAGCCCGTCTTCGCGCTCGCCCTGCGTGGCGGCGGGCTCGACACCGCGCTGCAGCTCGGTGCGGCGCACGCGCTCCTCGCCAGCGGTGGCAGGGCGCCCGACGTCGTGGCGGGGATCTCGATCGGCGCGGTGAACGGCGCGGCGATCGCAGAGGTACTGCAGGCCCGCGCGAGCGGCACCGCGGCCCAGAAGCTCCGCCACTTCATCCAGGCCTACGAGACGGCGCCGGACGAGCTGGTGCGCTCGGTGTTGCCCGATCCGCTCGAGTTCGGCGCTGGCAGGGGGGCCGGCGTGCTCAGGCTGCCGCTCTATCCGGAGAAGGACCGGGACGAGCGGCAGATCGCGCTGAAGCGACGCCGCGCACTCGTGAAACTCCTCGACTGGGCATGGGGCCTTCGGATCAGTGTCCGCGCGCTGGCAGCAGCTGCGACGGCGGCCTACGAGGGGCGGGGCACGGTGGGCCGTGGGATCGCCCTGGCGCGGCGAAGCCCGGCAGGCGCGGCACAGGTGCTGCTGGCGGGGGCGCGGAGCTGGCTGCGGACCCTGCGCGGCGAGGGCAGGGCGCGCACGGCGGGCCAGCAGTTCCTCGCCGATCGGCAGATGCTCGGCTCGCTGGCTGGCGCCCACGGCCTGCGCTCGCTCTTCATTCGCCTCTTCGATCCGTATTACGACGGCGCCCCCGACATGAACGCGGCGATCGAGCTCGCGCTCGCGAAGAACCGCGACCAATCGCCCTTCGCGCGGACGGAACGCCGGCCGCTCGGCTGCTACCGGACCGGCACCGATCCCGTCGACCTCGTGGTGGTCGCGGCAAACCTGCAGACGGGCCATCTCGACGCACTTCCCGCGACGGCGACCCTCGTCGACGCCCTGCTCGCCGCCAACTCGGTGGTGCCGCTCTTTCCCAGCGTGGAGATCGGCGGGGCGCACTACGTCGACGGCGCCAACGTCGCCGACGAGCCGGTCGCCGCGCTGATCCGCTACCTCCGCGACGGCCCCCTCCACCCGGAGGCGCGCATCGTCCACATCTACCCCGTGGCCTCGGTCCCCTCGGAAGGTCCCGGCCTCGAGGCAGGACCCGAGATCCTCGACTCCGCGACGGCGATGGGCCGCAGGGCCCTCGAGCTGGAGAAGGTGCGAAGGGCCCGCGTCGAGCGCCGCCTCACCGACCTCTATTCGCGGATGCTGCCTGCGGGGCGCGCGCTCCACGAGGTGCCGGTCGGGGGCAGGACGAAGCGATTCCTCCGCACCTCGATCCATCCGATCGAGCCCGACGTGCCGGTGCGCCTCGGCGAGCGTTTCCTCGAGGCGGAGACAGGTGGAGAGCGGCGCAAGCATCTGCTCGCCGCGGTGGCGGCAGGCTGCAGAGCAACGCTCGAGTCGACGCTGCAGCCCTACGTCGCCGCATTGGCCGGAGACCGTCGCGTCGTCACCTGCGCGGAGGTGCTGGCGCGCAGGCGTGGCGACGGTCACCCGTCGGTCTCCCAGCTCCCCGAGGTCTGCGCAGGCTGCTCGCTCCGTGACGAGGCGGGCGACGAAGTTCCACGCGCGCTCCGCGTCCTTCCCGACCGGGCGAGCTGGCCGGTCTGGCCGCTGCACGAAGCGCTCGAGGGGCGGGAGCTCCCTTTGCCGGCACCGGCGCCGCCGCTCTACACGGGCAGGCCCGAGGAGGCGCCCGCGAAGCCCCAGCCGATGCGCAGCCTGCTCTTCAGCGGCGGCGTCTTCCGGGGCGTCTACCAGCTCGGCGTGCTCGCTGCCCTGGCAGACGTGCTCGACAAGCCGGACGTCGTCGCCGGCTCCTCCGTCGGCACGCTCACCGCGGCGATGGCCGGCGAGCTCTTCACCACCAGCGGCGAGAGCCGCAGGCGTCTGGTGGCGGAGCTCGCGGCGACCTACCTCGCCATCGATCGGCTGGTGCTCACCGATCGCCTCGCCGACGCGGTGCAGCGCCTCCACGCCACCGCCGACGAGACCCGCTTCACCCTGCGGGAGGCGCGGGAACTCCTCGGCCCGGTGCCCGGCGGCGGGCGCGACTTCGAGGTGCGGCGGCGCCGCCTGCTCGGTGAGATCCAGCGGCTCGCCTTCATCGGCCCCGCGGAACTGGAGCGGCTGATCGAGCGCCTGCAGGCCAGGGCCTTCGCTCCCTTCACGGTCGAGCTGATGAAACACCTCGATCGCCTCCTCGAACGTTCGGGCCTCGGCTCCGAGATCCTCGGGAGCGAGCCGCTCGCTGCGATCGTCCGCGAACGGATCCTCGCCCGGAAGAGCGGCACGTCCGCCGGCGCTACCTCGCAGAGCTTCGCGCGTTTCGGCGAGGACCTGCGTTTCCTCGCGACGACCACCGACCTGCTCGGTGGGCGGCTGGTGGTTCTCGGCGGACGAGACTATCCGCCGGAGCGCGTCTCGCTCCTCGAGGGGTTCCTGGCGAGCAGCGCCTTCCCGCTCGTCTTCCGGCCGCGGCGGTCGTGGGAGGTGAGCAGCGCCGGCGTCGAGGAGCGGGTCTTCGTCGACGGCGGCATCCTCGACAACCTGCCGCTCGATGCGGTTGCACGTCACCTCGACCGGGCCTATTGGGACGGCCAGATCGCGCGGCGACCCGAAGTCGCCGGCAAGCCGGTGCCCCACCTCCTCCTCACCGCCTCCCTCGAGCCCGAGGTCGATCGGGACGCCGATCCCGCCCCTCTGGCAGGGTCGTGGAGCAAGCGCTACGGCCGCGTGAAGCAGCTACGCAACAACCGGAAGGTCGAGCAGTACGCGCGGGTGCAGTCGGACCTGCGTTCGCTCTACGAGGCGAACGGGATGCCGAACGGCTGGATGCCCCTCGACGTCGAGGTGGTCAACGTGGTGCCGAGCTGGCTGGTCGAGACCTTCGGCTTCCACCCCATGCTCGGCTTCCGCGAGGAGGCACAGGCGGCGAGCATCGCCCACGGCTGCTCGGGCACCTTCCGCAAGCTCGCCTCGATGGGCGAGCGGTGGGTGGCGGGGTGGAAGATCGATCTCGCCGGCGTTCGGATTGACGGCAACCGGCGCGGCCACGAGCTGGGCGAGTGCATCCACCGACCCGGCGTGCTCTGTCCCTTCGGCCGCAAGGCGACCGCAGCTCTGGAGCTCGATTGGGAGACGCGCAACGGGCTCGCCGAGATCCACCGCATCTGCCCGCTGAGCGACCGCAAGCCCCTGTGATCACGGGCCGACGCCGGCCGATGTCAGACCCCCGTGCCATCCTCCGCCGTGAACCCTGGCGGGAGGGCGCACGATGCGGACACGGCGGATCGGGAAGAACGATTGGCGGAGGCTGGTCTACGCGGGGGTGAAGGAACCCAGACGGCGGCTGCTGCCGGTGGAGCAGCCGCCGATGCCGATCGAGCGGGCGCTCTACGAGGTGGGCCGCCCGCTCTTCAACGCGCTCGGCTGCATGCTCGGCGAGGAGACGCTGCTGCGGGCGTGGCAGATCGTCGCCCTCGCCTGGAACTCCGTGGCGCGCCTGGACTACGCGGAGGCGATGGCGGACCGCTATGCGTGCATGGATCAGTTCGAGCGGCTCGGCGGTCCGCCGGAGATGGCGCGGCGCCTGATGACCCACCTCGTCTGTCGGAAGCGGGATCTCTTCCCGCATGACCAGCGACAGGTGGAGAGGGTGGGCCTCCTCGGCACCAGGCTCGTGGTGATCCTCGCGGGGCAGACCGCACCCGCACCGGCGCCGCCACAGCAAGCAGGAGCGCAGCCGCAGCCCGCAGCGGAGCGCCCGCGGCGCGAGCGAGCGCCGCATCTACGTCTGCTCCACTGACGGGTCGCCAGCGGGGCCGCCGCCGCCGTGCAGCGGCGCCCCTCCGACTCACGTTACGAGGTCGGCTGGGTCAGGTCGGGGACGCCGTCGGGGAAGGCGAGATCCATCGGGCTGTCGAGCCACGAGGCATAGGCGGCGTCGTCTGCCACCGGCGAGCGGCCGTATTTGCGCTCGAAGTAGACGCCCCAGTCCGGCCGGGCACCGTCGATGTCGTCGAAGCCGTACTCGCGGGAGAGGACCCAGGAGCTGTAGACCCTGCCGGCTTTCGCCCGAACGGTCGGATCGGCAGCGAGCGCCGCCACCGCGCGGCCGACGAAGTAGGGCGTCTCCGAGGAGATGAAGTCCGGCGAGTGGGTCTCCGCCGCCTGGCGCCAATTCGCCTCGGTGACGCCGAAGAGATCGAGCATCGACTCGGAGCGGAGGAAGCCGGGGGTCACCGCGAGGGCGGTCACCTTCGTCTTTCGCAGCTCCCGGGAGAGATCGAAAGCGAGGCGGATCACCGACATCTTGATCAGGTCGTAGAGCACGTTTCCGCGGTAGCCGAAAGAATCGCCGTCGGTGATCTCCACCAGGAGGCCGCGATCCGATTCGAGGAGGAGGGGCAGGGCATGGCGGCCGGTGAGCAGGTGGGAGAAGACCGAGCGCTCGAGCAGCACCCGCGCGTTCTCCGCCGTGGTCTCCCAGAAGGGCTTGCCCCACTCGATCAGCGCGTCGCCACCCCAGACGTCGTTCACCAGGATGTCGAGGCGGCCGGACTCCTGGCGGATCCGCTCGCAGAGCGCCGCCACCTCCGCCTCGACGGTGTGGTCGGTCCGCACGGCGATGCCCCGCCCGCCGCGGGAGGTGACCAGCTCCGCGGTCTCCTCGATCGTCTCGGGCCGCTCCTTCCCGCTCGCGGGCCGACCACGCACGCTCCTGCCCGTGCACCAGACCGTGGCGCCTGCCTCACCGAGCATCGCGGCGATGCCCCGGCCCGCACCCCGGGTGGCTCCTGCAACCAACGCGATCCGACCTTCCAGCGGCTTTCCCATCTCGTCTCCCGTGCGGCACGTTCATCGCCGCAGCACCTGGGAGTCTGCCCGCCGATTCCTGCCATCCTCTGTCAGGAATGGGCAGTAGACTCCTTCCATGCGCGCCGATCGTCTCGTCCAGCTCCTCATGCTCCTTCAATCCCGCGGCGGATGGACCGCCGCGACCCTCGCGGAGCGTCTCGAGGTCTCCGAGCGCACGATCTACCGGGACCTGGACGCCCTCTCCGCAGCGGGGATCCCGGTGACCGCCACCCGCGGCCCCGGTGGCGGCGTGGCCCTGCTCGACGGCTTCCGGACCGAGCTCACCGGGCTCACCCGCGCGGAGGTCCACGCCATCGCCACGGTGGGCGAGTCGCGGGCGCTCGCCGATCTGCAGCTCCAGCTGCCGCTGCGCAGCGCCCTCGCGAAGCTGGGCTTCGCCCTGCCGCCGGCGCAGCAACAGGTCATCGACTACGCGCGGCAGCGACTCCACGTCGACCCTGCTCCCTTCTTCGCAGCACCGGAGGCAGTCCCCTGCCTCGAGACCCTGCGCGAGGCGGTCTGGCAGAACCGCCGCATCCGCCTCGTCTACGTCGACTTCGAGGGCGAGCGCTCCCGGCGCATCGTCGATCCCCTGGGCCTCGTGGTGAAGGCGGATCGCTGGTACCTCGTCGCCGGCACCATCCGCGGCCCCTCGGTCTTCCGCGGCGTGCGGATCGAGCGGGCGACCATCCTCGACGAGACCGCGCGGCGCCCGCGGGACTTCGACCTCCCCTCGTTCTGGAAGGAGTGGGGCAGCCGCTTCGCGGAGAAGCGCGCGAGCTACGAGGCTCGGCTCCGGTTGAACGAGGCAGGCGCTGCAGCGCTGCGCTCGATCCGCCCGCAAGCCGAGCACCGGAAGATCACCGCGGGAATCTGCGCCGTCGATTTCGAGCGGGAGAGCATCGCCCTCTCGCAGATCTGCCTCGCCTCGGAGGCGGGTGGTGTCGAGGTCCTCGAGCCGCCAGCGTTGCGCGAGCGGCTCCGGGCGATCGCCGCTACGCTCACCACTTGTTACCGCTGATGGCCGCTCGTGGAACCGCAGCGGCGGCTGCCTGCGGACGACACCGGGACGATTTAGAAGCATTTAGCGGCGGGGACGAGGAGCCGGGTGGAAAGCTCGTGATGTCACTGCCGACAGCCTTTGATGGCACGGAGGTACCGATGAAGCGGACCATCACCACGCTCTTTGCGCTGCTGGTCGCGGGCGCCGCCTGCGGCGATTCGACGAGCGGGAGCCAGGGCGGAACCGGGGCCACCGGCGGATCCGGCGGAAGCGGCGCCACCGGTGGAACGGGTGGCAGCGGCGGCGGCGCCACCACCTGCAACGACATCGAGCTACCCGGCGCCCTTGCCGACGGCAGCTGGAGCGACGCCTACACCGTCGCCGGTCTCGCGGGCCAGGACGGGCTCAGCCCCAAGGTCCTCGATCTCGCCCTCGATCCCGACGGCGCGCTCGTCGCCGCCGGCTACTTCAGCTGGAGCGACGGGCAGCCGGTGCCGCCGCTGGCGCGGATGAGCGAGGGGCGTTGGACTCCCGGTCGCGAGGAGTGGAACCTCGACCTGCCGGCGGCAGGCTTTGCCGCCGTGGCCTACGGCGACGGCCTCACCGCGCTGGCGACCCACAGCACCCTCACCCCCCACGAGGTCGAGATCTGGATCGACGACGGCTCGGGGTTCGAGGTGATCGGCCACGCCGAGGGCAGGGTGCGCGAGCTCCTCTTCCACGGGGACCACCTCTGGGTCGCCGGCCACTTCACCCTCGACGAAGGCGGATTCGCCGGCCTCGCGCTCTGGGACGGCGCGGCCTGGTCGAGCCCGCCCGGCGGCGCAGCGGACGGCCCGGTCTACGAACTGCTCGTGGAGGGCGAGTCGCTCTACGTCGGCGGCGGCTTCGAGAACATCGGCGGCACCGCCGCCTCGCAGATCGCCTCCTTCGACGGCAGCAGCTGGACCGCCCACGACTTCGATCTCGGGCCCGGCACGGTCTACGCGCTCTCGATCGGCACCGGGGGCGAGATCTTCGCCGGCGGCATGCTCTTCCGCGATCCGGAGGAAGGGCGCGGCGGCATCGCCCGCTGGGACGGCACGCAGTGGGAGCTCCTCGGCGACGGCGTCGCCTCGGGCTTCATCCCCGGCGTGATCAACGACATGGTCCGCTTCGACGGCGACCTCTACGTCACCGGCTGCTTCACCCACGTCGGCGGCGCGGCCTCGAGCGAGACGGCGATCCAGGGCAGGCACATCGCCCGTTGGACCGAGGCTGGCTGGGAAGCGGTGGACGACGACAGCGCAGGTGTCCTGAGCGCCTGGTTCGCACCGGCGGCGTGCGGCGACGAAGGCTTCTTCGCGGTGTGGGAGATGGGCGTCCAGAAGCTCCTCGCCACCGAGGACCGGCTCTACGTCGCAGGCTCCTTCCCCGGCATCGGCGGCGTCGCGTCCCAGAGCGTGATCGCGTACGACGGCGAGCGCTTCCTCCCGGTGGGCGAGGGCGGCGACGGCTTCTCCGGCACCGTGGCGGACATGGCGGTGGGCGGCGACGGCTGCAGCGTCTACGCCCTCGGCGGCTTCACCCACGCAGGCGGCACAGCCGTCCCTGCGGGCCTCGTGCGCCGCGGCTCGACCGGCTGGGAACCGATCGGTGCCGGCAGACCCGCCGGTCTCGACTGCAACGAGCTCGAGGTGAGCGAGGATGGCGCGATCTACGTCGGCTGCACCGCCTGGGGCGACGACGATACCGATCCGCGGGCCCGCGTCTTCGCCATCGAGGCGGACGAGTGGAAGCCGCTCGGCGAGCCCCACGACCTCTGGACCCTGCTCGACATGACCCTCGACGCGGAGGGGCGCCCCTGGATCGCGGGCAGCGGCCCGGTCAACTACGTCGCCCGACTCGGCGACGAGGGCTTCGAGATCGTCGAGGACGGCTTCGACGCCGCGGTATCGGGCATCGAGCTCTCGCCCCCGGACGACGAGGGCACGCAGCAGCTCGTCGCCGCAGGCTACTTCACTTCGATCGACGGCATGCCCTTCAACCGGATCGCGCACTGGGACGGCGCCACCTGGTCCGCCCTCGGCGACGGTCTCGCCGCAGGCCCCACCGCCCTCGCCTACGGCTCCACCGGTATCTACGCCTCCACCAACTTCGAGGGCGATCCCGCCAGGCAGATCCTCGCCCGCTGGGACGGGGAGGGCTGGACCGAGCTCGCCACCCCGGCGAACGGCATCGCCGCGCCGATCGGCGAGTCGGTCCACACCTTCACCAACCTCGTCGAGCGGGACGGCATGCTCGTCGCCACCGGCTACGTCTGGCCGGAAGAGGGCGGCCGCAACGCCTTCGTCTGGGACGGCACGCGCTTCGAGGCGATCGGCGGTGGCATCGCAGCGATCTCGGTGGACGCCGTCGCGATCACCGAGGCGGGGATCTTCTTCGGCGGCTGGATCGCCGAGGCGGGCCCTGCGGGCGAACGCGCCTCGAGCGTGGGCGTCGCACAGCTCGAGCGGCAGTAGCGCACGGGACACGGACCGCCCCTTGCCGGTAGGCTGCCTTCAGATGGAGAGGCCCGAGGTGAAACGGACCCGTCCCCCGCTGCTCCGCGCGGTCCAGCCGTCCGCACCGCCGGAGGCTCGCGCGGACCTGCCGCAGGAGGCCGGGCGCCTGGTCGGCCGCGGTGCCGACCTCGTCGCCCTCCGGCGCCTCCTCGCCGGCGAGCGCCTGGTCACGCTCCTCGGGCCGCCGGGGGTGGGGAAGAGCCGGATCGCCCTCCGGCTCGCCCACGAGCTCGCCTTCGCCGGCGTCCACTTCGTCGACCTCGGCGCCGCTGCCACCCTGGAAGCGGCGGTCGCCGAGGCGCTCGGTGGCGCCGGCGCGGTCGAGGAAGCCCTCGCGCGCCTTGGGCCGACCACGCTCCTCCTCGACGGTGCCGATCGACTCGCGCCCGGGGCGGCGCCGGTGATCGAGCGCTGGCTCGCAGCAGCCCCGGGCCTCCGCTGCCTGGTGACCAGCAGCGTGCGCCTCGGCGCCGCAGGCGAGGTCTGCCACGACCTGCCACCCCTCGCCCGCGAGGAGGCGGTCGAACTCTACGAAGAGGTGGCCGGCAGAATCGGCGCTGCGCCGGGCCGGCACGGCGACCGCGCCGTGATCGAGCAGCTGGTCGATCGTCTCGACCTGCTGCCGCTGGCGATCGAGCTCGCCGCCGCACGGTCCCGGGTGCTCCGCCCCCGCCAGCTCCTCGCCCGCATCGACGAGGGCATCGAGGTGCTTCGGGCCAGGGGCAGGAGCGGCAGGCACGCCACCCTTGTCGACGCCCTCCGTGCATCCTGGGAGCTTCTCTCCCCCGCGGAGCAGGACGCTCTCGCCCGGTGTACCGTCTTCGTCGGGAGCTTCACCCTCGAGGCCGCCGAAGCGATCCTGGAGCGCCGGCCCTGCGCGCCACCGATCGTCGATCTCCTCGAAGCGCTGCGCGATCGATCGCTCTTGCAGCTCGCTCCGTGCGAGCCACCCCGCTTCCACCTCCTCCAGACGGTGCGCGCCTTCGCAGGCGCCGAGCTGGAGAGGCGGGGCCTGGCCGACGAAGTGCGCAGCCGCCACGCGGCCCATTACGTCGCCGCGTGCGAGAGCGAGAGCGACGGCGTCCACGGATCGGTGCCGCTCGCGATGGTGGTGGCGGAGCGCGAGAACCTGCTCGCCGCCCACCGCGCCTCCCTTGCCGCGGCGCCCGCCCTCGCCGCCCGGGCCGCGCTCCTCCTTGCGCCGCTCCTCGCGATGCAGGGCCCGCCGGCCCTCGAGGCGGAGGTCCTCGAAGCCGGCATCGACGCAGCCCGCCGGGCCGGATCGCCCCTGCTCCTGGCACGGGCGCTTCGTCCCTGGGCGGTGCTCCTCGTCCGCAGCGGACGCCTCGAGGAGGCGCGGGAGGCCCTCACCGCCTGCAGCGAGGGGGCGCGGGCCGCCGGCAATCGGCTGCTCGAGACCCACGCCGCGATCGAGCTGGGGCGACTCCATTTCGCCGCCGGGGCCTTCGAGGAGGCGACAGCGGTCCTCGTCGCCGCACGCGAGGATGCGAGGGCCTGCGGCTGGCGCTTCCTCGAGGGCTACGCCTGGAATTTCCTCGGCATGGTGGCGGAGGCGAAGGGCGATTTGCCCGCGAGCGCCACGGCCTTCGAGGCGGCCATCGATCGTTTCCGCATCGCGGAGAGCAGGCGCTACGAGGGGCTGGCGCTGATGAACCTCGGCGTCACCCGCGCGGCCCTCGGCTACCTCGCCCACGCAGCGGGGCTCTTCGAGCAATCGATCGCCGCCATGCGGGAGGTGGCCGATCGCGCCGGCGAGGCCGATGCGGTGCTCAACCTCGGCTGCGTCCACCTGAGCGCGGGCCGTCTCGACGACGCGGAGCCGCTGCTCCGCCGGGCGCTGCACCTCGAGCGCGCCTGCGAGAACGGCAGGGCGGAGGCGCTGGCCCTGGGCAACCTCGGCATCGCCGCCCACGAGCGCGGCGAGCTGCGCACCGCGCGGGAGCTCCTGCACGAGGCGATCGAGCGCTGCCGGAGCAGCAACGAGCGCCACTTCCGCTGCAGCCTCCTGCCCTTCCGCGGCGCGGTGGAGGCGACCCTCGGCAACCTGGCGGAGGCCCGCGGCGATTTCGACGAGGCCCGCCGCTACTTCGAAGGGCTCGGGGACAGGGGCTTCCTGCGCACGGTCGAGGTCTGCGAGGTCTTCCTCTCCCTCGCGGACGACCACGTCGATCTGCGCGCGGCGCAGGCGCTGCTCGACGAGCCGGTGGCGGCGATCCGCTCGACCGAGCTCCGGATGGCGATGCGGCTCGCGACGCGGGCTCTCGCCCTCCGCCGTGGGGCGCCCTCGTCCTCGGCAGCGGCCCCGGAAGGCCAGCCGGCGATCGAGGTGGGCCCCGAGGCGGCGTGGTTCCGGATCCCGGGGGGCGAGAAGGTCGACTTGCGCCGCCGCAAGGCGCAGCGGCTCATCGTGCGTGCGCTGGTCGAGCAGCGCCTCGCAGCGCCGGGCGTGGGGCTCTCGGTGGAGCAGATCTTCGCCGCCGGCTGGCAGGGGACCCGCGCCCTGCCGTCCGCAGCTGCGGCGCGGGTCTACGTGGCGATCGGCAGCCTCCGCTCCCTGGGGCTCGGCGAGCTGCTCCTTCGCCAGGACGACGGCTACCTCATCGATCCCCGCCACCCGGTGCGCCGCGTGGCGGCGCGCTAACCGAGCGTGTCGCGGACCCGCGCGCCGATCTCGAACGAGCGCAGCCGCGCCTCGTGATCGAAGATCTGCCCGGTGAGGATCAGCTCGTCGACCTGCGTGCGCTCGAGGAAGATCCGGATCCCCCGCCGCACCGTCTCCTCGGAGCCGATCACCGAATAGGCCAGCATGTGCGCAGCGGTGGCGAGCTCCATCGGCGAAGCCTCCACCCGATCGACCGGCGGCGGCAGCGGGCCGGGCATCCCGCGGCGCAGGTCGACGAAGGCCTGCTGGATCGAGGTGAAGAGCCGCTGCCCCTCCACGTCGCTCTCGGCGGCGAAGAGGTTGAGCGCCGCCATCGCGTGGGGCTTCTCCAGCTTCTCGGAGGGCTGGAACTCGGAGCGGTAGAGCTCCAGGGCAGCGAGGAGCTGGTCCGGCGCGAAGTGGGAGGCGAAGGCGAAGGGGAGCCCCAGCCGCGCTGCGAGCCGCGCGCTGAAGAGGCTAGAGCCCAGCAGCCAGATCGGCACGTCGAGGCCGGCGCCGGGGACCGCCCGCACCGCCTGCCCGGGCGCGGCCTCCCGGAAGTAGCCCTGCAGCTCGAGCACGTCTTCGGGGAAGGTGTCGGCCGCGTTGAAATGGCGGCGCAGCGCCCGGGCGGTGAGGGGATCGGTGCCGGGCGCCCTGCCGAGCCCGAGGTCGATGCGGCCGGGATAGAGCGAGGCGAGGGTGCCGAATTGCTCGGCGATCACCAGCGGCGCGTGGTTGGGCAGCATCACCCCGCCGGCGCCCACGCGGATGGTGCTGGTCCCGCCGGCGACGTGGCCGATCACCACCGCGGTGGCGGCGCTGGCGATGCCGGTCATGTTGTGGTGCTCGGCGAGCCAGAAGCGCAGGTAGCCGAGCCGCTCCACGTGCCGGGCGAGATCGAGGCTGTGGGCCAGCGCGGTGGCCGGGTCGCTGCCCGCGGCGACGGGGGCGAGATCGAGGACGGAGAAGGGGATCACGGCAGAGGCTCCTTCCGGCCACCGGGGTACAGCGCTTCTTCTAACGATGCGCGCCGCCGCCGCCACCCGTTCGCGCCGGGGGCCTATCCAAATGGAGGGGGCACGCTCCGCGTAGCAGCAGATCTCACAACAATTCCTTCACCTGTCACAACGCTCGATCGGTCGGAGGTGGGATGGGCATCTGGACGTGGAGCAGCCTGGGAGCCCTGGCCCTGGCGCTCGCTGCGCTGGCGTGGGCCTTCCGTCGCAGCGAGCCCACCGTCGATCCTGCCATCGATCGCTGGATCGATCCCACCCTGGCGCGGCATCTCGCCCCCGCGATCGGCGAGCGGGCGGAGGTGGTGGAGGCCGTCCTCGCCGGCGACCGCCCCGAGCTCCGCCCCGCCATCGACGAGATGCTGCTCGCGGCACGGGTCACCTTCGCGCGGGTGGCGGTGGGCCGCCACGTCGAGGTCTGCCTGGACGCGGAGCTGCTGAGCGGGCGCAAGCTCACCGCCCGCTACTCGTCGGGCTGGAGCGAGCTGCCGGAAGGTCTGCGCAGCCTGCTGCTCCGCAGCGGCCGCCACGCGGTCACCTGTGCCTGGCGGCCGAGCTGGCGTTAACCGAGCCGGAAGGGATCGCGCGCCATCCGCGTGATCTCCGCTTCGAGCCAGCGCTCGTTGTCGGTGCGGGTGTCGTTCCAGAACTGGAGCAGGTTGCTGCGCGAGGCGGCCTGCGCCCGGAGGATCGCCACGGTCTCGCGCGTGCGGGCGAGCTCCGCGGCGAGGCGATCGTTCTCCTCCTCGAGCTCGTTTACACGCTGCTCGAGGGTCTGGCGCCTTCTCCAGAACATGACGTAGCGGAATAGCAGGGGCTGCCGTGTAGGAGGCAAGTCGCCATTGCCACGAGCGGCCCGCCTGCCTGAGGGATACGCAGCCCTGCCGGGGTCGCTATCCTCTTCGGATGAGCGAGGAGCATCTCCCACCGGCCGTTCGCCCGGTTCCCAGGACCGGCGTGATCTACGTCACCAACGAGGCGGCGAGCCGCGGCTTCCGGCAGGCGGACCCCGCCTGGTGCAACCTCGGGCAGGGCATGCCCGAGACGGGCGCGCTCCCCGGCGCCCCGGACCGGATCGGCGAGATCGCCATCCAGATGGACGATCAGGAGTACGGCCCCGTCCCCGGCATCTGGGACCTGCGCGAGGCGATCGCCTCCCACTACAACCGGCTCTACCGCAGGGGACTGCCGTCGCAGTACAGCGCGGAGAACGTCTCGATCTCCGGCGGCGGCCGCACCGCGCTCACCCGGGTGGCGGCGAGCCTCGGGCAGGTGAACCTCGGCCACCTCCTCCCCGACTACACCGCGTACGAGGAACTCCTCGACGTCTTCAAGGCCTTCACCGCCATCCCCATCCTCCTCGAGGGCGAGCGGGGCTACGCCTTCACCCACGACGAGCTGCGCCGCGAGATCCTCGGGCGCGGCCTCGGCGCGCTCCTCCTCTCCAACCCGGGAAATCCCACCGGCAAGCTGGTCGGCGGCGAGGAGCTGGCCGCCTGGGTCCGCACCTGCCGCGAGCTCGAATGCCTGCTCGTCCTCGACGAGTTCTATTCGCACTACGTCTGGACCGGCAGGCCCGGACAGCTGCCCACCGAGAGCGCCGCCCGCTACGTCGAGGACGTGAACCGGGACCCCGTGCTCCTCCTCGACGGCCTCACCAAGAACTGGCGCTACCCGGGCTGGCGGATCACCTGGACGGTGGGGCCACGCAAGGTGATCGAGTCGGTGGCGAGCGCCGGATCCTTCCTCGACGGCGGCGGATCGCGCCCGCTGCAGCGCGCGGCGATCCCGCTCCTCGACCACGACCGGGTGGTGCGCGAGACCTGGGCGACGCACCACCACTTCCGCCAGAAGCGCCAGCTCCTCCTCGCCAGGCTGGAGCGGATCGGGGTCCGGATCGACCGCGCCCCCGACGGCACCTTCTACGTCTGGGGGAACCTCGCCAACCTGCCGCCGCCGCTCGACGACGGGATGGGCTTCTTCCGCGCCGCCCTCGACAAGCGGGTGATCGTGGTGCCGGGCGAGTTCTTCGACGTGAACCCGGGCAAGCGCAGGCAGCGCCGCGCGTCGCGCTTCCGCACCTACGCGCGCTTCTCGTTCGGTCCCTCGATCGAGAAGCTCGAGCTCGCCATGGATCGCCTCGAGCAGCTGGTGATCGAGGCGACGCGCTGATCACTTCGCGAGGGATGCCAGCTGCCGCTCCGCCCGCTCCACCTCGTGGCGGAAGCGCTGCGGCTCGGGCAGGGCGCCGCCGATCCGCAGCACCTCGGCGAAGGCGGCGCGGGCCGCCTCGCGATCGCCGCGCTCCAACAGCAGATCGCCGCGCTCGTTGAGGACCCGCATCTTCCGCGGCCCGTAGACGAGCCGCAGCGCGCGGTCGCTGGCTGCGAGCGCGTCGTCGAGCCGCCCCATCTTCGAGTAGACGACGGCGAGCCGCGCAGGCGCGTTGTAGTCCCGCGGCAGATCCCGCTCGGACTTCTCGAGCGCAGGCGCCACGCGCTCGGGCTGGCCGAGGAGGAAGGCGGCGATCATGCGGTGGGAGTCGAAGACGGCGCGGGCCGCAGGCGTCGGCGCCAGCGCCGCCTGCTCCTCGAGGAAGGTGAGCCACGCCGCCGCCGTCCGGCGCATCCCCTCCTCGTCGCCCGCCGCCTTGCGTGCCTGCACGAGGCCGTCGTAGAGCCCCGACCTGTCGTCCGCGGCGGTCTCGATCGCGAGCGCCTCGCGGGCACGGGCCTCGAGCGCTGCGGTGCGCGCGCCGTCGCCGGAGAGCATCGCGCAGGAGAGACCGAGGGAGGCGATGTTCGCCCACGAGGGCGAGCGCTCCAGCCGCTCCAGCTCCTCGGCTGCGACCCGCGCGCAGGGCGCCGGGTTCTTCGCCGCGCCGAAGCGCCAGGCGAAGAGCAGGCTCTCCACCGCACGGGCCCTGCGTGGCCATCCGTCGGGCGCCTGCGCCAGCGCCTCCTCGAGGACGGCTGCCGCGCCGGCTGCGTCCCCTTCGCCGTAGAGCCGGTCGGCCCTGGCGAGGAGCGCGTCGACGCCCTCGACGCCGCCCTTCGCCGCGCGCTCGCCGTCCGCGAGGAGCGCCTCGAGCTGGTCCACCGTGGCGCTGCCCAGCCAGCGCAGCACCGCGCGCTCCTCCCGCGGCTCGATCACGAGGAGCGTGGGCCAGACCTGCTGCGGCCAGCGCGCGAGAAATGCCGCGTTCTCCTCTTTCTCGGTGTCGATCGAGAGCCAGACGAAGCGATCGGCCAGCGGGCGGAGCCGCTCGTCGCCGAAGACGTAGGCGTGCATCGAGACGCAGGTGTGGCACCACGGCGCCCACGCGTCGACGAAGAGGGGAACGCCGCGGGCCCGGGCCTCGGCGAGGGCGGCGGGGTAGTCGTCCTGCGCGAAGGGAAGCGGCGCTGGGTGCTGCGCCGCGACGGGCGTTCGCGGTGCGGTGGCGCAAGCGGCGAGGCCGAGCGCGAAGAGCACGAAGAGAAGGGTGCGCATCGCGCCACTCTACCGGCCCTCCCCCGTCAGTGCACCGTCGCCGCTGCGAGCCCCGCCTCCGGGGGGAGTCCGCCCACCGCCACCGGCCGCTCCAGCGGCGGGGCCAGGTATTCGTGGACGAAGCGCATCGCCACCGATCCCTCGCCTGCGGCGGAGGCCACGCGCTTCACCGAGCCGTAGCGCACGTCGCCCACCGCGAAGACACCGGGCATCGATGTCTCGAATTGCATCGCCTCCCTGCCGAGGGGCCACGCCGGCGCGCCGTCTGGATCGACGTCGCGCCCGGTGAGGAGGAAGCCGTGCCGGTCGCGCTGCACCGCCCCCTCCAGCCAGCCGGTGTGGGGCTCGGCGCCGATGAGCGCGAAGAGGGTCTCGCAGGGGATCGTCTCGACGGCGCCGGTCCGGCGGTTCCGCAGCGTGATCCGCTGCAGCGCGTGACCGCCCTCGCCCTCGATCACCTCGGTGTCGAGCCGGACCTCCACGTTGGACAGCCGCTCGATCTCGTGGACCAGGTAATCGGACATGCCCTTGCGCAGGGAGCCGGAGCGGACGAGGAGCGTGACCTTGCGCGCGTTCGCCGCGAGCCAGACCACCGCCTGCCCCGCGGAGTTGCCGCCGCCCAGCACCACCGCGTCGTGGCCCGCCATCACCCGGGTGTCGCCCATGGCGCTGTAGTAGACGCCGGCGCCGTCGAAGCGCTCGAGGCTCGGAACACCCGGGCGCCGGTATCTTGCGCCGGTGGCGATGAGCACCGACCGCGCCTCGATCGCGGTGCCGTCGTCCAGCTCGAGCACGCGGCCCTCCCCGTGGGCCTCGAGGGATCGGACCGCACGCGCGAGGACGAATTTGGCGCCGAAGAGCCAGGCCTGCTCGTAGGCGCGGCGCGCCAGCTCGGTGCCACTGATCCCGCGGGGAAAGCCGAGATAGTTGCGGATCAGGGAGCTCGTTCCCGCCTGGCCGCCCACCGCCTCCCGTTCGATCACCACGGTCTTCAGCCCCTCGGACGCACCGTAGACCGCTGCAGCCAGGCCCGCGGGCCCCGCGCCGACGATGGCGAGGTCGCAGTGGCGATCCTCGATGTCCGTCTCGCCGAGGGCGTCGGAGAGCGCCGTCGGCGTCGGCGCGGCGAGCACGGTGCCGTCGAGGAGGATCACCACCGGGCGCTCGGCCTGCGCCATGCCGACGTCGTCGAGGATCTTCTGCCCCACCTGCGATTGGGCCGGGTAGAAGCCGTAGGGGACGCCCTTGCGATCGAGGAGCTCGCGCACCTGGTGGCTCCTCGCCGAGGGCTCGTCGCCGACGACGCGGACCACCTCCATCCGCGGCCCGTGCTCCTTCACCCACTCGGCGAGGAATTCGCTGACCGTCGGGTAGAGGTGCACCTCCGCCGGTGCCCACGGTTTGTAGAGATAATTCTCGAGCTTGCCCCAGGAGCAGCCCTGGAGGATCTCGCCGGCGGCCTTCTTGTCGCCCCAGGCCGCGAGGAGGATCCGCTTGGCGCCGGGATGAAGCTCGTGGGAACGCGAGAGGAACTCGACGCCCGGCATCGCGCGCATGCGGTTCTCGGCGATGATCAGCGCCACGTCCTGCGCCTGCTCGTGCAGCTCCCGCAGGTGCTCGAGGGCGCTCTCCGGCGTGAAGTGGGCCACGATCCGGTAGTCGCCGCCGAACCGCCGCGCGAGCGCCTCCACGAGGGCGGAAAGCTCCTTCGAATCGTCGTCGACGACGAGGATGGCCGGTCGGTCGATCATCGCTGCTCCCCCTGCAGGTTGAAAACTTGGGGGTGCATGCGTTGCCCGCAAGCCGCACGGATTGTCCGGGTAGGGCGAAAAACCGCACATCCCGCTGTGCGGGGAAACACCCCTTCTCGGGGGAGGGCGCGCCGGGTGAATCTCCGCTCCAGGTCGGGCGGCTAGGCCCACCGGGGCAGTGGGGGTTCGCTCCTTCGAACCGCCGCGGCGCGTCACGGTCTGCAGGGCTCCAAGGGGTCGTAGACACGGATGTTTCGCGGGCGCTGAAGGGAAATTCCCGGTTGGTGCGTTCTCCAAATGCCTCGCTCGCTTGGGTGCGGAACAGGCGACGGGCTCGGGAGGGGAAATGGTCGTCTACTTCGTGTTGGCTGTGGTTCTGGTTGGGGCAGGTGCTGCCATTCTCTTCCTCGCTCGTCGCCCGGCGGCGGACGCCGGTGCGAGCCTTGCGGCGGAGCGGTCGGCCATCGATCGCTGGCTGGATCGCGTGCTGGCGCGGCAGCTGGCCTTTGCGGTGGGGCAGCCGCCCGAGGCGGTGGAGGAGGCGTTCTACGGATCGCGCCCCGAACTGCGCGAGCAGGTCGAGGGGACCCTCGGCGACGTGCGGTTGACCCTGGGCCGCGTCGGCGCCGGTCGCCACGTGGAGGTCCGCCTCGAGGCGCAGCTGGTCGGCGGCCGCACCCTCTCGTCTCGCTTCACCACGCCCTGGGAGCAGCTCCCGGGGGCGGCGCGGATGGAGCTCCTCGGTCGCGGGGAGGCAGCTTTCTCCCGGCAGTGGTCGCCGCCCTGGCGGTGACGTGAGCCGGAGGCGGATCGTTGGGCTGGGGGGCCCTGCGATCCACCTGGGGACGGGCGCAGCGCAGCCGGCCACACCGCCGGCGCCTGCGCCCGTCGCCGTTCCTCGGCACGTCGTTTCCCGGGACGCGGCGGAGCGCCCCGACAATCCCGCGCCGGCGCGAAGGCAACGCCGCCGCTCGCGCGTCCTCTCTTTCGAAGCGCTCGACGTTGGGAGGACGCGATGCCGAGAGCACGGACCGAGCAGCTGCAGCCCCGTACCCCGTGGCGCAGGGCCCTGCCCGTACCGATCGATACCGGCGCCGGTGGCGAGGTGGCGCTCTTTCTCTTCGACACCGGCACCGACGGGGGCTCGCAGCGGATCGCCCTGCAATCGGTGCTGCGCAGCCTCGCGGCCATCTTGCCGGACGCCCCTGCCACCGCAGCGATTCTCGCCAGCGGCATCGCGAAGCCGCCTGCAGGCGCGGCGCATCTGGTCGGCCCGGATCCCTTCCGGCCCGAGCGCTTTCTCGTGCGGCTCCAGGCGGAGCGGCTCGTGCTCTGCGCGGTGCTGCGGCTCTGGGCGCGGACCGCGCCCCGCACCGCGGTGGTGGGCGGGACCGTCGACGAGGCGGGGACGACGCCGTCGCTCCGCCTGCGCGCGCACCTCGCCGGCGGCCGCTGCTACCTGCCCCGGGGCGTCGGAGACGACGGGGCGGAGGCGCTGCTCGAGGCTGCGGGGCTCGCGATCCATTGGGTGGACGAGGCGGAGCTTACGGCGCGCGCTTGCGCCGCACGGCCCTGAACGGCTCGCCCCTGCGGTGCGATCGTGGCATATGCGGACCCGACCGCTCGCGGACGAGGTGACGCCGATGGCCGATCGAATCGAAGAGATGGAGGCGCGCATCGCCGCGCTGGAGGCGAAGGTCGCGCAGCTGCGGGACGATGCGCTGGTGCGCACCCGATCGCTGCAGATCGTCGACGAGGACGCAAAGGTCCGCGCCGCGATCGGCGTCGGCGCCGACGGCGTGGTCCGCTTCGTCCAGACCGACGCAGCCGGCGCGGTCCGCATCGGCCTCGCCGTGGGTCCCGAGGGAAAGCCCGGCCTCGTCTTCTTCGATCGGGAGAAGAAGGCGCGGGTGGAGCTCGGCCTCTCGCCCGCCGACGAGCCCGGGCTCTCCCTCTCCGACGCCACCGAAACGGTGCGGCTGCAGGCGCTCCTCCAGGCAGCGGGCAGGGTGGGGCTGATGGCCTACGACGCCGCCGGGAAGCTCCGCGCCGCCATCGGCGCCAACGCGGAGGGCATCGGCGCGGTGGGCACCTTCGACGGGAACGCGTCGTGAGCGAGGCTGCGCTCGAGGTGCGGCTCGCCGCGCTGGAGGCGGAGCTCGAGGCGCTCCTCGCCGCCAGGGCGAAGGCCCGGGAGGCGGTGGCGGCGGAGGTGGTGGACGAGCAGGGGCGGACCCGGGCCATGCTCTCCACCGGCCCCGGCGGCACGGTCTCGCTCAACCTCCTCGACGGGCAGGGCGTGCTCCGCGCCGCGCTGGGGCTGGGCCGCGAAGGGCCGACCCTCTCGCTCTTCGACGGCGCGGCGACGCGACGGCTCGATCTGCACGTCGGCGCCGACGACGCGCCGCGCCTCCACCTCGTCGACGGGGCGGGGACCCGCCGCCTCGAGCTCGACGTCGACCCCGCGGGGACCTCCTCCCTCGGCGTCCTCGACGCCACCGGCGCGCCGCGGGCGGTGCTCCTGGTCACGGGGTCCGGGCGGGGCGTGGTCGGCGCCTCGCGCTGAACGGGCCCTGCAGGACCGGCCGCAGGTGCGCACCTTCGCCCTCGGCCGGGCCGGCTGCTGCGGGCCCACCGCAAGGGCAAGGAGCGCAGGCGCTTCGCCATGCACCGGCACCGCGCAGGAGCGCGAGTTCAGTTGAGGTAGCGGGGCCGCCAGGCCTTCTGCTGCTCGCGTTCCTCCATCGCCTCGATGCCCTGCCGGGTGAGGAGGAAGCGCACGAGGCCGGAGCCGCGCTCGGTGTCGACCTCCGCCTCGAAGCCCGGACCCGCCAGCGTCCCGAGGACGAAGTCCTTCTTCAGGTTGCGGACCTTGCCCGAGATCAGGTCGCCGGCCACGTCGCCGACGCCCGCGTCGGTGCGGAGCAGGTTCCACGCCGCCTCGTGCAGCGTCATCGAGAGGGCCGCGGAGAGCGGCACGGTGCTGAAGAGGACGGAGATGAGGAGCCAGCTCGGCGTCTGCGATTCGTCGGACATCGGCCCCATCTTATGCCCCTGGAGGGGATTTTCCGCCACACGTGCTTCGGCCTGGCCGGTGCGCGGTGGCTCGATTGCCTGCCGGCCAGGCCGTCTTCACCTTGCACCCTTTGGTGGGAAGGGAGGCGGCATGCGTTGGTGGAACCCGCTCCTGATCGCGTTGGCGGCAGGCTGCGCGGACGGAGCGACGCTGCAGGAGCGCGGCGACGGCCAGGAGGCGCGGCCCTGCGAGGCCGCCTGCCTGCCCGGCTGCACCTTCGCCAACGACGCGACGCAGCCGCGCTGGCGCTACGAGCCACCTGCCGGCACGCGGATCTCCTTCCCGGCGATCGCCGACGAGGCCGGCACGCTCTACTGGCGCGAGCGGGGTGACGAGTGCTGCGCCACGGTGGCTGCCGATCTCGACGGCCTCGTCCACTACCGCGCCGCCTCGCCCTGCCTCTCCGGCGAGGTGGCGATGCTGCGCCGTGGAGAGCTGCTGCTGACCCAGGGCAGCGAGGTGATCCTCGCCCACGCCACCGCGGACGGCTCCCTCGCCTGGCGCCACGAGCTGGCGCAGTCGGCCGGTTGCGAGACCTCGCTGGAGGAGGTGGCCGCGTCGGACGAGGTGCTCTACGCGATCCGCTCCGAGCGCTGCGGCGAAGGCGGCCTGCTCCTCTGGGCAACCGATCGGAGCTGGCCCGACGGCGAGGAGGTCCGGACTTCGCGCCTGGTGGAGCTCGAGGGGGACGGCAGCGTGCGCCGGGCCTGCGCCGCCGCCAGCGGCGTGGGGCACCTCGCCGTGCTCCGCGACGGCCTCCTGATCACGCAGGGCGCGGGCGGCCTCGCCGCCTACGTGGTGCCGGGGCTCGCAGAGGCAGCAAGGGGCTGGAGCAGCGCCGGCGGCGGCCCCTCCCGCGGCGGGTGGGAGCGGTGAGCTCTCCGCAGCGACCGACGCGGGTGGTGGTGATCTCCGATCTGCACCTCGGCGGGGGCGAGCGGCCGATGATGTCGCGCCCCGAGCGCCTGGTGCGCTTCCTCGCCACGCTCCCCGATCGCCTCGCCGCCGACGAGTCGCTCCACCTCGTGGTCGCCGGCGACATGGTCGACTTCCTGGCGACGGAGCCCTGGCGCCCGTTCACCGCCGATCCGGTCGAGGCGGTGGCGAAGCTCGAGTCCACCGCGCGCGACCGCCGCTTCGCCCCGATCTTCGCCGAGCTGGCGAAGCTGGCTGCCGCAGGCACGCCCATCGACGTGCTCCTCGGAAACCACGACCTCGAGGAGGCGCTGCCGCAGGTCGGCGAAGCCCTGCTGCGGATCCTCGGCGCAGGGCCGCGGCAGGTGGTGCTCCATCCGGACGGCAGGGCGTTCCGGCTCGGCGGCCTGCTGGTGGAGCACGGCAACCGCTACGACGGCGCCAACGCCAACGACCTCGAGGACCTCCGGGCGATCGCTTCGGCGCTCTCCCGCTTCGAGACCCCTTCGCACCACTTCGACCCCTCGCCGGGCAGCCGCCTCGTCGCCGAGGTGCTCAACCCGATCAAGAGGCGCTACCCCTTCGTCGATCTGCTCAAGCCGCAGGGCGAACTCACCGCGCTCCTCCTCTTCGCCTTCGAGCCCTCGCTCGCGCGGCACGTGGAGCACATCGCGTCGATCCTGCGGGGCGCCCGCCTGCACGGCGCCGACCGGCGCTCCACCCGCCACGCCCGCAGCCAGATCGAGCACCACGACGACGAGCTCGCCGCGGCCTTCGGTCAGAGCTACGCCACGCTGCGCGCGCCCCACGGCCACGTGCCGCTCCACGACTGGCTCGATCTCGTCGTCGAACGCGACCACAGCGGCATCGCCGCCCGCCTCGAGCGCGGCGAGCCCGTCCCGCACCACCAGCTGCAGGCGATCCGCCTCGCGCTCCACCGGCTCCTCCTCGACGATCGCTCCGCTGCGCCCGACGGGCCGGTGGGCCACCAGGGCGAGGAGGCGGCGCGGATCCTCGCCGCGAGCGGCGGCGTGATCGAGACGGTGGTGATGGGACATACGCACCTTGCCCGCCACGTCGGCCCCGCAGACCGCGCCGGCTACGTCAACACCGGCACCTGGGCGGACGTGGTGCGGGTGCCGAAGGCGGCGATGGAGGACGATGGAGCGCTGCAGGCCTTCCTGCTCGAACTGCACGAGGACCGCAGGCCCGAGGTGCCGGCGACGTATGCCGACGTGCGCCTCGGCAGGGACGGTGCGGTGGAGCAGGCCCGGCTGGCCTCCTTCGTCTGACGCGCTTTGTCGGCGACGGGCCGGGTGCGATACCATCGAGACATTCCACCGGAGGTGCAGATGCATCGCACGCTGTTGCAGTGGGGCGTTGCCGTCGTCGTGGGGCTCACGGGCTGCACCGATACGCTCCGCGACGTGGAAGCCGAGGGCGCCCTCGAGCTGCCGGCTGCCTGCGTCGACTTCGGTGTGGTGCCGCCTGGCGGCAGCGCCGTACGGGAGCTGGTGCTGCACAACCCCGCTTCCGGCCTGCTCGAGCTCTTCGAGTCGAGCGTGGTCGAGGGGCCGTTCACCATCCTCGAGCCCCCAGGCCAGACGATCGAGCCGGGCGCCTCCGCGTCGATGCGGATCCGCTTCGCGCCACGCAGCCTCGGCGCGGCGCGGGGCAGCGTCCGGATCCGGAGCAGCGATCCCAACGCGCCGACGCAGGAGGCCTGCCTGCGGGGCCTCGCCGGCGGCCCGGACATCGTCTGCGACACGACCTCGATCGACTTCGGCGAGGTACCCGTGGGGATCGAGCGCCGCGCGCGCTTCACCTGCAGCAACCGCGGCAGCAGCGGCACCACCGGCCTGCTCGAGCTGCACGCGATGGACGCCGATTCGAACGCGGTGCAGCTCTCGATCCGCAACGACGACGGGAGCAGCGGGACGAAGCCGGAGGGCTACGCGTCGGGCGAGGGATTCGAGGTGCTGGTCCGCTTCGTCCCGCAGGAGGCCGGCACGATCGACTCCACCATCGCCATCCTCTCCAACGACGTGCTCGAGCCCACGGTCTCGATCCCGGTGCGCGGCGAGGCGAGCCGCCTCGCGCCCTGCGCGCTCGAGCTGCCGGAGGCGATCGACTTCGGCCTGGTGCTGCAGGGCCGCCGCAAGGTCCTGCCGCTCACGCTCACCAACGCAGGCAGCGATCGCTGCATCCTCTGGGACGTGAACCTCGCCGCGGACGGCGGCGGCGCCTTCGCGATGGCGAACAAGCCGCGGCTGGAGATCCCCGCGGGTGAAAGCGTCGACGTCAACGTCGCCTTCTTCCCGGACGAGCCGTCGCCGGCGCTCGCCGGCGAGGTGACGATGCAGATCTCCGATCCGGCGGCGTCGTCCCGCAGCGTGGCGCTCCGGGGACGCTCGCTGCCGCCCTGCCTCGCCTTCGTGCCGGAGGTGATCGACTTCGGCCAGGTGGCCCCGGGCTGCGCGAGCGGCGGCAGGGAGATCCGCCTCGTCAACACCTGCGCCGATCCGATCGAGCTGCAGGAGCTGCACCTCCCCGACGTGCCCTTCGCGGTGGCGGGGACGCCGGAAGCGCTGCCCGTCACGCTCCCGGGCTACGGCTCGCTTCCCCTCGAGGTGCGGGTGCAGCCGGAAGGCGAGGGCGCTGCTTCCGCGACCCTCGTCGCCACCACCCACGACGGCCATTCGGTTGCCGAGGCTACGCTCGCCGGTGAGGGCGACAGCGATCCCGCCCTCGTCGACACCATGCGGCAGCGGAACGTCCACCGCGTCGATCTGCTCTGGGTCATCGACAACTCCGCCTCGATGCAGCCCTACCAGACGGTGCTCGCGCAGGGCATGCAGGCCTTCCTCCACTACGCCCTCGACAACGACCTCGACTTCCAGGTCGGCGTGACCACCACCGGCCTCGAGGCGGCGGGGACGAGCATCGACTGCCCCGGCGGCGTCGACGGCGGCGAGGACGGCAGGCTCTTTCCCGTGGACGGGAGCCGCCCGCGGATCCTCACCCCCGAGACGCCGGATCTGGTCGGCAGCTGGGCGGGGAACGTCGCGGTGGGGACCTGCAGCAGCGCGGAGCGGGGCTTCGACGCGGCGATCCGGGCGCTCACGCCGCCGGTGATCGACAGCGCCGACGATCCCCGCCACCCCGAGCCGAACGACGGCAACCTCGGCTTCCTCCGCGGCGACGCGCATCTCGCCGTGGTCTTCCTCACCGACGAGGAAGAGCAGTCGGGCCTGCCGGTGCAGCACTACTTCGACCGGCTCGCGTCGCTCAAGGGCGTCGACCGGCCCGATCGTCTGTCGATCCACGCCCTCGCCGGCGATCCCGGGACCGGCTGCAACGGGAGCCGCGGCACGGCCCGCCCCGGCGATCGCTTCGCCGCCCTCGCAGCGCGCGCCGGTGGCCTATTCGAGTCGGTCTGCGTCGACGACTGGTCGGCGCCGCTGCAGCGGATTGGCGCTGCGGCCTTCGGCCTGCAGGTCCGCTTCCCGCTCACCAACGACTGCGCCGATCGCGACGGCGACGGCAGCATCACCGACGGGGATGGCGAGGTGGAGGTCCTGGTGGGCGGCTCGGTGGTTCCCTCGGACGACGCACAGGGCCAGCGGGCCTGGCGCTACGTCGACGGGGCGATCGAATTCTACTGGCCCCACATCCCCGCCGCCGGCAGGACGGTGGAGGTGCGCTGCACGCCGGCCTGCCATTGATCGCGACCGCACGGTCTGACGAAAAACGCCCGCACCGGCAGGAAGCCGATGCGGGCGTTTTCATCCGGTGCGGGGGGCGTCAGCGCGCCGCTGCGGGCACCACCGGGTTGCGCTCCCGGAGCTCCCCGAGGCCCAGGGGCTTCACCTGCTCCTGGATCACCTTCGGATCGCCGACGAGCACGATGTGCATCTGCGCCGGATCGAAGTACTTCTCCGCTGCGGCCTGCACCGCTGCAGCGTCGGCGTTCTGGTAGCCCTCGATCATCTTCGCGTAGTGATCGAGCGGCTCGTCCTTCCAGAAGAGGCTCGCTGCAGCGCCGGCGAGGCCGCCCACCGTCTCGAAGGAGCCGGGGAGCGAACGGATTACGCCTTCGCGGGCAGCCTCGAGCTCCTCGGTGGTGATCGGCCGGGCCTTGATCCCTTTGAGCTCGGCGAGGAACTCCTGGAGCGCGGGACCGGTGACGTCGGCGCGCACCGACGAGGACGCCACCACCGGGCCGACGCCGCGGCGGCCGTCGACGTAGGCACGGGCGCCGTAGGTGTAGCCCTTGGCCTCGCGCAGGTTCATGTTGAGCCTGCTGCCGAAGAAGCCGCCGAAGACCTTGGAGGCGAGCTCCAGCGCGTACTCGTCGGGATGACCCGCCTCGATCGCCGGGCGGCCCATCACGATCACCGTCTGGTTGAGTCCGGGCTTGGCCACGAAGGTCACGTGCTCGCGGGCGTCGCTCTGCGGCGCCGCGGGCTTGGGCGTGGGCTTCGCCTTGCCGCTCCACTTGCCGAAGTGCTTGCGGGCGAGGGCCTCGGCCTCCTCCATGGTGATGTTGCCGGCGACCACGAACGCGGCAGCCCTCGGGCCCGCGTGCTCGGCCCAGAAGCGCTTCGCGTCGGTGAGCCGCAGCTTCGCCACCGTGGCGGGGGTGCCGGAGCCGAGCTTGCCGTAGGGGTGCTCGGCGCCGAAGACCACCTCGGCGAAGGTCTCGCCGGCGAGGTAGCGGGGGTTGCCCACCTGCAGGGCGAGGTCGGCGAGCTGCTGCTGCTTGCGCCGATCGAAGGAGGCCTGCCGGAACTGCGGCCGGAGGACGATGTCGGCGACGAGGCGGGTGGCCTCGTCGAGGTTCCGGGTGAGCACCTGGGTGCCGACCATCGCGCCGTCGTGGCCGACGCTGACGAAGGGCGAGCTGCCCAGGTCGGCGAAGGCCTTGTCGAGACCCATGGCGTCGAGCTTGCCCGCGCCCTCGAGCAGCGTCTCGTAGGTGATCTCGGCGAGGCCCGCCTTGTCCTTCGGATCGACGGAGGAGCCTGCGGAGAAGGCGACGTTCACCGAGACCAGCGGCAGGTCGTGCCGCTCCGCCACGAGGAGGGTGAGGCCGTTGTCGAGGACCTTCTTCTGGAAGGTCGGCGTCACCAGCTCCGGCGGCTGTCCGGGCTCCGGCGCCTGGGCGCGGAACGCGTGCGGGTCGGCGGGCTGCTGGACCGCGGCGTTCTCCGCCGGCGTCGTCTGGGTGGTGGCGCAGCCGAGGGAGGCTGCGAGGAGGGTCGATGCGAGAAGAATGCGACGCATGTCAGCGGGCCCCCTTGGCGGCGACGGTTCCACCCTGCGTCGGCACGGCGTGCAGCACCACGCGGCGCTCGTCGAGCACCTCGGTGGCGAACTGCTTCACCATGTCGGAGGTGACCGTGTCGTACCGGGCGAGGTCGAACGCCAGCTTGTCGGGCGTACCGAGGAAGTGGTTGTAGCTCTGGAGGAGGTCGGCCTTGCCGCCGAAGCCGCCAACGGACTGCAGGCCCGCGACCTTGCCGGTCTCGAATTTGTTCCGCGCCCGCTGGATCTCCTCCTCGGTGACGCCCTTCTTGCGGACGTCGGCGAGGATCCTGTCGATCTCGGCGAGCAGCTTGTCGGTGCTCACGCCGGGGCGGGCGATCGCCTCGATGGTGAAGACCGACTGCGCGCCGAGGCTCTGCTGGTAGGCGGAGACGCTCTGGGCGAGGCGCTTGTCGAAGACCAGCGTCTTGTACAGGCGGCTCGCCTTCCCGGAGGAGAGGGCCATGGCGAGGATGTCGGCGGTGGCGTCACCCTTCGCGAAGAAGGCGGGCGCGTGCCAGGCCACCGAGAGCTTGGGCAGGCTGGCGACGGTCTCGTCGTGGCGGATCACCACCTCGCGATCGAGCTGCACCTTCTCCACCGCAGGCGCCGACGGCTTCTGGGCGCTGGGCAGGGAGCCGAAGTACTTCTCCACCAGCTGGCGCACCTGCTTCTCGTCGAAGTCGCCGACGATGGCGAGGGTGGCGTTGGCGGGGGCGTACCAGGTGCGGAAGAAGTTCTGCACGTCATCCATGGTGGCGGCGTCGAGGTGCTCCATCGAGCCGATCACCGCGCCATAGTAGGGATGGGGCGCGGGGAAGAGCGCCTGCCAGGCCTTCTCGTCGGCGAGGCCGTAGGGCGCCGTCTCGGTGCTCTGCCGGCGCTCGTTCTTCACCACTTCCTGCTGGGTCTTCAGGCTCTCGGGCGTCACCGCGTCGAGGAGGAAGCCCATGCGATCGCTCTCGAGCCAGAGCGCGGTCTCGAGGTGGTGCGAGGGCACCGTCTCGAAATAATTGGTGCGATCGAAGTTGGTGGTGCCGTTGAGGGCGGTGGCGCCGATCTTTTCGAGCAGCCCGATGTGGACGTCGTCGGGCACGTTCTTCGAGCCCTGGAACATCATGTGCTCGAAGAGGTGGGCAAAGCCCGTGCGGCTCGGGTCCTCGTGGAACGCGCCCACGTGGTACCAGATGTTGACCGCGACCACGGGCAGGCGGTCGTCCTTCGACAGGATGACCTCGAGACCGTTGTCGAGCTTGTACTTCTCGTAGGGGATCTGGAGCTGCTGCTCCGCGCGATCGACCGATGCAGCTGCTGGCGCAGGTGCTGCTGCGGGAGCGGCGAAGGCGACGCTCGGCAGGGTGATCCCGAGGAGGGCGGCGGAAAGCACGGATTTCATCGGCTCGTAGCCTCCGGGGTTGACAAGAAGAGTCCTGATTGCCGCACCAACGGCCAGGGCCTCGCGGGCATTTCGCCGAATGGAGCGCGGGCGCACAACGGTGCGCCTGCACGCCATGCTCGTGACTGAACAGGGGGGTCAGACCGCGGGCCGCTCGTGGAGGCGGAGCCACTCGAGGATCCGGGGCCAGACCTCGGCGCGGGCGCGCCTGCCGAGCACGAGATCCCAATGGCCGTATTCGTCGGCGTGGCCCTGCTCGGTGCCGAAGACGTGGACCTCGGCAAGGCCGCCGAGCTGGCCTGCGGTCTTCTCCACGGCGGGGACCGCCACCTGCCGATCCCGCGAGCCTGCCAGGAGCCGGGTCGGTACCCGGAAGCGCTTCGCTTCCTCGAGGTAGCGCAAGGCGCGCCGCCTGTCGCAGAGCCCGCCGGGCTCGAAGGCGGTGGCCAGGCTGGCGAGCAGCTTGATCGGCACGCTGTGGAAGCCGATGGCGAGGAGCTGCCGCACGATCTCGGGCTCGATGTTGGGATGCCACACCTGGAAGCTCTCGATCCTGCCGGGCCTGCGGCAGAGCACCGGGGCGAGCAGGTGCATGGCTGCGCCGTAGGGGATCCCCGGGAGCTTCTCGAGGAGGTGGCGGATCGGCAGGAGCTCGCGGTAGCCGCTCTCCCCCTCGGTGTAGTCGAGGGAGGAGGCGATGGTGACGCCGCTGGCGACGGGGGCGCCCGGGTGGCTGATGCCGTGGCAGAAGAGCACCACGCCGCCCATGCTGTGGCCCACCCAGTGGACCCGGTCCCTGCGGCTGTGGCGCAGCACCGCGTCGATCACGGCGGGGACGTCGCGGAAGACGTGGTCGTCGAGGTCCCAATGGTCCGCGGGCCGTTCGCTCGCCCCGCTGCCCCGGAGGTCGGGGAGGTAGACGTCGTAGCCGTGGGCGGCGAGCCAGCCAGCGAGGGAGCGCCCGGGGAAGTGGAGCCCGAGGTGGTTGGAGGAGAGGCCGTGGCAGAGGACCACCGCAGGTCCGCTGCCCTGCGGCGGGGCGACCCGGTGGATCGCGAGGCGGAGGCCGTCGGCGGTGCGGGCGTGGAAATGCTCGGGGGCCCTGGTGGCGGGATAGAAGCGGGACCAGGGCCTGAAATCGGAGCGGCGCATCACGTGGGATGTAACCCGCGCGATGCGCCGCGTCAGCCCCGCGTTGCGCGGAGGCGGGCCCCGATCAGAGCAGGAGGTTCTCCGGCGCGGGGACCACGGTCTGGAGCACGAGGCCCGTGCCGCCGCCCTCGGCGCTGCTGCTGACGTTGTAGGTGGTGCCGTTGCCGCCCCGACCGCCGCAGGCGCCGCCGCCGCCGCCGTTCAAGACGCTCCCGGGGCCGGCAGGGGTACCGGCGAGGCCGCCGCTCGCCTGCACCGTGCCCGGGACGTTCGGGTTGGCGCCGGAGATGAGGTGGACGATGCCGCCGCCCCCACCGCCGCCGGCTCCCTCGACCGAGCCGCCGTTGCCGTCGAAGCCGTTGGCGCCGTTGCCGCCGTTGGCGCGGATGGTGCCGCTCACCGTGATGCCGAGGCGCCCGGCGAGGACGACGAGGCCGCCGGCGCCGCCGCCGCCCCCGCTGATCCCCTGGCCCGCGATCATGGCGTTGGTGGCGCTGGCGCCGTTGGCCTGGATCACGCCGCCGGAGAGGAGGGTGATCGTGCCCTGCGCCGCGATGGTGAGGCTGCCGCCACCGGCGCCGCCGTGGCTGTGGAGCACGTGGCCCTGGGCGCCGGAGCCGCCGCCCCAGGGGGTGCCAACGAGGCGGGCCGCGTGGAGGGCGGGGACCGCGGTGCCGCCGACGAAGGAGCCCGCGCCGCCCAGCGAGACGCCGGGGTGGGAGCTGGTCGAGTTGGCAAGAGCGCCGGTGGCCACGGTGATGGTGCCCGAGATCGTGACGTCGCCGGTGGCGCGGATCACCGTGCCGCTGGGCACGATCAGGGTGCCGGCGATGGTGACGTCGGTGAACTGGAGGTGGTGGCGGCCCGCCAGCGAGTTCACGCCGGCGATGGTGGTCAGGTCGACGGTGTTGCCCACGGAGATGGAGAAGAGGCCGCCGGAGCCGTCGCCGAACGCAGCCATCGCGCCGGCCGGGCCCTGGGGACCTGCGGGGCCTGCAGGCCCCTCCGCGCCTTCGATGCCCTGCGGGCCCACGTCGCCCTGGATGCCCTGCAGACCCTGCTCACCCTGGGGACCCTGGGGGCCGACCTCGCCCTGGGGGCCCTGCGGGCCCACGTCGCCCTGGATGCCCTGCAGACCCTGCTCACCCTGGGGACCCTGGGGGCCGACCTCGCCCTGGGGGCCCTGCGGGCCTACGTCGCCCTGGATGCCCTGGATCCCCTGCTCGCCCTGGGGGCCCTGCGGGCCCAGGTCGCCCTGGATGCCCTGGATGCCCTGGATCCCCTGCTCACCCTGGGGACCCTGGGGGCCGACCTCGCCCTGGATGCCCTGCAGGCCCTGCGCGCCCTGGGCGCCGTTGCAGATGTAGCGGGTCTGCGTCGCGTCGATCTCGATCGCGTCGAGCATACCGTTGCCGTTCAGATCCCAGCCGCCCTCGAGGCGGACGCCGCCGGTGGCACAATTGGGCCCTGCAGCCTCGGCGGTGGTGGCGACGAGCGCGGCGAAACCATCGATGCCGTCGACGCCGGCCGGACCCTGCGGGCCGGTCTCGCCCTGGAGGCCCTGCTCGCCCCGGGGCCCCTGCGGACCCTCGATGCCCTGCTCGCCCTGGATGCCCTGCAGGCCCTGCGGCCCCTGGATGCCCTGCACGCCCTGCTCGCCCTGCGCGCCGTTGCAGGCGTAGCGGGTGAGGGCGGCGTCGATCTCCTCGGCGCCGAGCACGCCGTCGCCGTTCACGTCGACACCGGCGTCGATGCGGAAGCCGCCGGTGGCGCAGTTCTCGCCGGCGGGCTCCTCCGCCGTGGCGAGGAGCGCCGAGGCGCCGGTCAGGCCCACCGGCCCCTGCAGCCCTTCGGCACCGGGCGCGCCGTTGCAGATCAGCTCGGTCGAGGTGATCTCTGCGTCGCCGAGGACGCCGTCCGCGTCGGTGTCGAGACCCGACTGGATCCGCACGCCGCCGTGCTCGCAACCTTCGCCCGCTTCCACCGGCGTGGTGCGCACGAGGCCGTCGTGGCCCGCGGGACCCTGCGGGCCGTCGGTACCCGGCTCACCGCTGTAGCCGGGAGGACCCTGGTGGCCGAGGGGGCCCTGCGGGCCGGTTTTACCTTCGTCGCCGCTGCAGGCGGCGAGCAGCGTCGCTGCGGCGATGGTGATCAGACACTGGTGCTTCATCTCGACTCCCCACCCATGGGCGGCGTGATTCTTTGGTGTTGGAGCGCCCCGCTGGGCGCTCATGTTGGCTGCCGCGCCCAGCAGGTACCGTGCCAGCGCCCCGGTTGCGAGCCCAATTGGGGTGCAGGCCGCGAGGCTGGCTGATCTGCATCACGGCACGGGTGCCGGGGCGTGACCGAGGGCGGCATGGGACGGGTGCGAAAAACGGCATGGGATGGGCGCTGCACCTACGCCGACGCCGCGGGCCGCGGCCGCTTCAGTGGTAGCCTGCGGCGCACTCGATCGGGCGTGGGGAGCGGGACATGGAGCAGGACGCGGCGCGGATCGCACGGCTCGAAGCGGAGAACGAAGCGCTGCGCCGCAGCCTCGCCGCGCTGGAGCGCCACGCCACCGCCGCAGCCGTCACGCGGCGGCAGCTCGCGATCGTCCTAGCGACCCACCCCGACTGCGTGAAGGTCGTGGCGCCGGACGGCCAGCTCGTCGACATGAACGACGCGGGGCTCGCGCTCCTCGAGGTCGAGCGGGCGGAGGCGCTGCGCCGCGAGCTGGTCAGCTTCGTCCTGCCCGCCCATCGCGAGGCCTTCCTCGAGATGCACCAGCGGGTCTGTGCCGGCCAGAGCGCCACCCTCGAGTTCGAAATCGAGGGAGCGCAGGGGACGCGGCGCTGGCTCGAGACCCGCGCCACGCCGCTGCGCGATCCGGAGACCGGCGTCGTCTCCCACCTCGCCGTGACCCGCGACGTCACCGAGCGGCGCAAGGCGATCGAGAACGAGCGCCGTCTCGCCGACGACCTCCGCAGGAGCAACGAGCGTTTCCGCCGCGTGACCCAGGCCACCAACGACTCGGTCTACGACTGGGACATCGCCTCGGGCCGCATCCAGTTCTACGAGAACTTCACGGCGACCTTCGGCCACGAGGCCCGGGGACAGACCTTCACGATGGAGTGGTGGGCCGAGCAGCTCCACCCGGAGGAGCGGCAGCAGGTGATCGCTGCGCTGCAGGCCGCCCTCGACGGCGGCGCGGCGCAATGGTCGGAGGAGTACCGCTTCCGCCACGCGGACGGCAGGTGGCTCCACGCCAGGGAGCGCGGCGTGATCCTCCGCGACGAAGCCGGCAAGCCGGTGCGGATGATCGGCGCCATCGCCGACGTCACCGAGCACCGGAGCATGCAGGCCCGGCTCCTCCTCGCCGATCGCATGGCCTCCCTCGGCACCATGGCCGCCGGCATCGCCCACGAGATCAACAACCCGCTCGCCTACGTGATCGAGGCGCTCGAGCGCGCGCGGGAGACGCTGCGGGAAGGGGGCGGCGCTGCGTGGGAAGCGGTCTGCGAAGCGGCCCACGGCGTGGCGCGGGTGCGGACCATCGTCCGCGACCTCAAGACCTTCTCCCATCCGGCAGCGGAAGAGCGCGCCCCCACCTGCCTGCACCTGGCCCTCGAGTCGGCGCTCGCGATGGCGCTCCACGAGATCCGCAGCAGGGCGCGCGTGGAGCGGGAGTTCGGGCCGGTGCCGCTGGTCGAGGCCAACTCCTCCCAGCTCTGGCAGCTCTTCCTCAACCTGCTCATCAACGCGGCCCACGCCATCCCGGAGGGCGACGGCGATCACCGGATCCGGATCGCCACCTCGACCGACGGCGCCGGCCGCGCGGTGATCGAGATCGCCGACACGGGCGTGGGGATCCCGGCGGATCGCCTCGAGCGGATCTTCGAGCCCTTCTTCACCACCAAGCCGGCGGGCACCGGCACCGGCCTCGGTCTCTCCATTTGCCGCACCATCGCCACCTCGCTCGGCGGCGAGATCGCGGTGGCCTCGGAGCCCGGGCGGGGCACCACCTTCACCGTCGCGCTCCCGCCGGCAGCGGCGCAGGTGCTGCCCGAGATGCCTACGCCGGCGCCGGAGCCGCCGCCTCCCGCCGCGGCGCCAGCGCGGCGCCGGGTGCTGGTGGTCGACGACGATCCGATGGTGGGCCGCGCGGTGGCGCGCATCCTCCGGCGGGCCCACGACGTGGAGCTCACCACCGATCCCCTGCAGGCCCTCGAGATGATCGAAGCGGGGACCCCCTTCGACGTGGTGATCTCCGACCTGATGATGCCCGGGCTCTCGGGCATGCAGCTCCACGAGCAGATCGCCGCGAAGGTTCCGCACCTCGCGGACCGCATGATCTTCCTCACCGGCGGCGCCTTCACCGCTGCGGCGCAGGCCTTCCTGCGCCGGGTGGAGAACCCGCGCCTCGAGAAGCCCTTCGAGCCAGCGGCGCTCCTCGCGCTGATCGAGCGGATGACCTGAAGGAACGAAAACGGGCGCCACCGGAAGGCGACGCCCGCATCGTGCTGCCTGTCGATCCGATCAGATCGAGCGCACCCACTCGTGCGGATCGGCGAGGGTGCCCGCCTGGATCCCGGTGATGGTGTCGTAGAGGCGCCGGGCCACGGGGCCGATCTCGCCGTTGCCGACGACGAAGCTCTCGCCGCGGAACGCGAGCTCCTTCACCGGCGAGATCACCGCCGCGGTGCCGGTGCCGAAGATCTCGTGGAGCTCGCCCCTGCTGAAGGAGGTGGCGATCTCCTCGATGGCGATGGGCCGCTCGACCACCTTCATGCCCCAGTCGCGCAGGAGGGTGATCACCGAGTCGCGGGTGACGCCGTCGAGGATGCTGCCGCCGAGGGGTGGGGTGACGATCTCGTCGCCGATCTTCACGAAGAGGTTCATGGTGCCGACCTCCTCGAACCAGCGGTGCTCCGCGGCGTCGAGCCAGAGCACCTGCGCGTAGCCCGCCTTCTTCGCCTGCTCGGCGGCGAGGAGCGAGGCGGCGTAGTTGGCGCCGGTCTTCACCGCGCCGAGGCCGCCGCGGGCGGCGCGCACGTACTTCGGCTCCACCCAGATCTTCACCGGGGCCATGCCGCCGGAGAAGTAGGAGCCCACCGGCGAGAGGATCACGAAGAAGGTGTACTTCTTCGAGGGACGCACGCCGAGGAAGGGCTCGGTGGCGATCATCGTCGGCCGGATGTAGAGGGCGGTACCGGGCGAGCGCGGAACCCAATCCTCCTCGACGCGGATGAGCTCGGTGATGAGCTCCTCCATCCAGGCGGGATCGAATTCCGGCATGCAGAGGCGCGCCGCGCCCTCGTTCATGCGGCGGCAGTTCTTGTCGGGCCGGAAGAGGCGGACGTTGCCGTCCTTGCCCCGGAAGGCCTTCATGCCCTCGAAGAGCTCCTGGCCGTAGTGGAGCACCGCGGCGGCGGGGTCGAGCGCGATGGGGCCGTAGGGGACGATCCGCGGGCTGTGCCAGCCGCGGCCCTCGTCGTATTCGACCACGAGCATGTGATCGGTGAACTGCCGGCCGAAGCCCAGATCGGTCTCGTTCGGACGGGCGCGGGGCGTCGTGGTGCGCTCGATGCGAAGGGTTTCGGCCATGGTCGTCTCCTCGCCGTGTTGATGCCGGACTGTCGGGCTGCCGCCCATGTAGGGCCGCAGGGGGCCGCAGGTCAAGCGCCCGCGTCCTCTGCTCGGAATGTGAACATCGCAGGGGCGGGTTTTCCCCGGCATTTCGCAAATTGTTGAGGTCCCGATGATCCGAACCGCCTCCGCGGCGGCTTTGGCCGGCCTGCTCCTGGCCGGCTGCGCGAACCCCATGGACGACGAGGAATGGCGCAGCCGCCATCTCTTCACCACCGAGGGACCTGTCGATCCCATGGCGGCTCGCCTGGAGTCCGTGGGACCGGGCAAGCGCCCGCTGCTGGTGCAATTCGACGGCAGGGTGCGGCCCGAGTGGCGCACGGCGGTGGAGACGGCGGGGATCGAGGTCCGCGGCTACTTCCCGGAGAACGCGCTTCTCGTCGAGGCGACGAGCGAGCAGGCGCTCCGTCTCGGCGAGCTGCCGGCGATCCGGGCGGTGGTGGGGCAGAAGCCTTCCTGGCGGATTGATCCCCGGCTGCTCGGCATGGAAGGCAGCGAGCGCCTCGACGTGCTGGTGGAGATCGGCGGGCCCGGCGATCGCGAGGCGGCGGTCGCGGCGATCGCCGCGGCAGGCGGCCTGCTCACCGAGGAGCCTGCCGACTGGCTGCTCCGCGCTTCGGTGCCGTCCGATCGGATCGACGCGCTGGCAGAAGAGCCCGCCGTGCGCTTCGTGGAGCAGACGCCGCGCTTCGAGGCGCAGAACGACGAGGCGCGTTTCGTCCTCGGGAGCGCCGACGCGAAAAGCCGGCCGGTGGAGCTGCGCGGCGAGGGGCAGATCGTCGGCGTCGCCGACAGCGGCGTCGACGAGAGCTCCTGCTTCTTCGAGGGCGGCAAGCTCGTCGCCTACCAGGGGGCGGCGCGCGACGAGAGCGGCCACGGGACCCACGTCGCCGCCTCGATCGCAGGCGACCGCTTCGCCAACGGCGTCGCCGAGAGCTACGACGGCATGGCGCCTGCCGCGGCGCTCTACGTGCAGGACGTGGGCTCGGAGGCGGGCACCGCCCTCGACGGCATCCCACGGGACCTGGGCAGGCTCTTCCAGCCCGCCTACGACGCCGGCGTGCGGATCCACTCCAATTCCTGGGGCTCGGGCAATTCGATCTACGGGCCGACGGCGCGATCCCTCGACGCCTTCGTCGCTGCCCACCCCGACTTCCTCGTCCTCGCCGCCAATGGCAACGACGGCCCCACCGCGGGATCGGTGGGCAGCCCCGCCGTGGCGAAGAACCTGATCGCGGTGGGCGCGTCGGGCACCGGCGATCGCGCCGCGGCGATCACCGACTTCTCCAGCCGCGGCCCCGCTGCCGACGGCAGGATCAAGCCGACGCTGGTGGCGCCGGGGCAGGAGATCTGGTCGGCCGCTGCCGGCGAGGCGTGCTCGGTCACCTCGAAGAGCGGCACTTCGATGGCGACGCCGATCGCCGCAGGGGCCGCTGCGCTGGCGCGGCAATACTTCACCGAGGGCTACTACCCCACCGGCGCTGCCTCTGCCGGCGACGGCTTCGCGCCCAGCGCCGCGTTGCTGCGCGCGGTGCTGGTGGCTGGCGCGGGTGCGCTCGGCGCGGAGGCGGGGGAGGGCGGCGTGCCCTCCAACGGCCAGGGCTTCGGCAGGATCGATCTCGGCCGCGCGCTCTTCTTCGCGGGGGAGGCGGACGGCGAGCGGCTCTGGATCGCCGAAGAGGGCGAGCCGGTGGCGCTGGGGGAGATGGCGCGCTTCACCCTCGAGGTGGAGGAGGGCGCGGCGCTGCAGGTGGCGCTCGCCTGGACCGATGCACCGGGCGTGTCGGGGGCGACCCGGGCGCTGGTGGACGATCTCGATCTCGAGTTGGTGGCGCCGGATGGAACGAGCTACCGCGGCAACGCCCTCGAGGACGGCGCCTCGGTGCCGGGCGGCGCGTGGGATCGCGAGAACGTGGAGGAGGTGGTGCGCCTCCCGGCGGCGCTGGCCGGCACCTGGGAACTGCGCGTGCGCGGCGCCAACGTGCCCGAGGGAACGAGGCCGTTCGCGGTCGCGGCGATCGGCTCGATCCGCGGGGCGAGCGAGGGCGGGCGCGCCGAGATCCCGCCGGAGGCGCCGCCGGATCGTGTGGAGCAGGTGGCGCGGGAGATCGGCGACGCCGCCGGCTGCGGCGCAGCAGGCGGCGGGGCGGTCCCGGTGGCCGGCATCGCCGCGGTGCTCGTCGCGCTGCGAAGGCGCAGGAGGGTTGCGGGCAGCGCCACCCATCGGTGATAGTCCGCGGCACACCACGTGCCCGGAGTCCCGATGCGCCTGCTCGCAGCCCTGTTCGCGCTCTACCTGCCTTCGCTGGCAGGTGCCGCGGAGCTGGCAGCGCCGGACACGGCGATCCTCGGTGGGGCGCTGAGCTGGTCGGGGACGTCGATCTCCGACGGCGGCGCCAGCTCGTCGAGCTTCTCGCTCGCGGCCCGCTTCGCCACCTTTCCCGTCCGCTACCTCGCCATCGAATTCGGCCCGAGCTTCGGCCTCGCCGACTCCGAGTCGGCAACCGAGCGGGTCTCCACCGAGACCTGGGGCGCGCGGATCGGTCCGCGGCTCTACCTGCCGCTCGCCGCTCCCGTCTTCTTCACCGCAGGCCTGGCAGGCGGCGTCTCGATCACCTCGCGCACCGTGCTGGCGCGGGCGCCGCTCTTCCCCAGCCAGGACATCCTCGGCCTCTCCCTCCACGCCGACGGCGGCCTCGCCATCGCCGTGGGTGAGGCGGGCCTCGTCGAACTCCTCGCCACCTGGGAGCAGGTGGAGCTCGAGTACGGCTTCAAGGGCCTCCCCGCTGCGGAAGCGACGGCCTCCAACGCCGGCATCGGCCTCGGCTTCGCGGTGATCCTGTGAGGCGGCTCGTTCTGCTCCTCGCCCTGCTGCTTCCCGGCTTCGCCAACGCCGCAGAAGGCTCGCCCCTCGGCAAGGCGGGAACGCTGCTGCTCGGCGGAGGGGGGAGCTTCACCTGGTCGAATTGGGAGACGCCCGAAGGCGAGGCGCTCACCCGCCGCGACGCACGTGTGGTGCCCTCCGCAACGCTCTTCCTCGGCGACGGCGTCGGGCTCCGGCTCGAGCCGCTCTTCGCTACCACGTGGGAGGAGGACGATCGCACCGGCCTGCGCAGCGACGCCTGGCGTGCCGGCGCCTTCGTGGGGCCTGCGTTCTACCTGCCGGTGGGTCCCGCGGTGGCGCTGGTCGCGGCGGTGCAAGGCGGGTTCGAGGCGGGCGAGTTGGAGCAGCAGGCGCTCGGCCCGCGGCAGCAGCTGGGATCGCTGTCGTCGTTTCGCACCTGGGCCGTCGGCGGCGATCTCGGCCTCGCCTTCCCCGTGCGGCAGAGCGCGTTCTTCGAGCTCCTCCTCGAATTCGATCGCCGCTGGATCTCCAGCGACGAGGGCTCCAACTACGACGAGGCGCGCAGCGATCGCGCCCTCGGTCTGCGGGTCGGCATCATCCTCGATCCCTAACCGCCCCGCAGCTCGAGCACGCCGCCGGGCAGGCAGGTGTGGAAGCGGGCGCGGTGCGCCTGCGCCTCCTGCTGCAGCGCCGCAGCGGCCTCGTCGCGCCCCTCGTCGGCCATGGGGAAGGTGCTGTGGTGGATGGCGAGGCTGGCGTGGGCGCCGAGGAGCTCGTGGGCGCGCACCGCCTCCTCCGGCGAGATGTGCACCGGCTTCATGAACCACCGCGGCTCGTAGGCGCCGATCGGCAGGAGCGCGAGGCGCGTGGGCCCGTAGCGCTCGTGGATCTGGGCGAAGTGATCGCCGAAGCCTGTGTCGCCGGCGAAGTAGATCGGCCCCGCGAGCGCGCGGATCACGAAGCCGCACCAGAGCGTCGAGTCGCGATCGAGGATCCCCCTGCCGCTGAAGTGCTGCGCCGGGACGCAGGCGATCCGCAGGCGATCGCCCAGCGGCGCCTCCTCCCACCAATGCATCTCGCGGGCTTCGATCCCCTGCCGCGCCAGGCGCGCGCCGTTGCCGAGGCCCACGAAGAAGCGCGCCCGGTGGACCACCGCCAGCTTGCGGATCGTCTCCCGGTCGAAGTGGTCGTAGTGGTCGTGGCTGATCAGCACCGCGTCGATCTTCGGCAGATCGGCGAAGCGGATCCCCGGCTGCCGCACCCGCGCAGGTCCGACGAAGGGAAGGGGGCTCGCCCGCTCCGACCAGATCGGATCGGTGAGGAGGTTCATGCCCTCGGTCTGGAGGAGCACGGTGGCGTGGCCCACGAAGGTGGCCCGCAGCGCCGAGCCCTCCACGTGCCGCGGTGGCGGTGGGCCGGGCTGCAGCGCCTCGTCCTTCTCCCAGGGGCCCGGTTTGCGGGTGGCGAGCCAGCGCAGCGCGTCGAGGAAGCCGCCCGTCTCCTCCCGTTGGAGCGGCCGGAAGCGCCCGCGTTCGAGTCCCTGCTGCCTGCCTGCAAGGTAGAGCGCCGCCCCAGCAGCGACGGCGCTCCCGAAGAGGATCCGTTTCTTCATCGCCCTTCGAAGCTGTGCAGCGGGGCCATCGTTCGGGACCCGCTCCGGGCGCTCGCTCGATGCGGGGCGGCGGACCGGGCGACCGCTAGAACTGTTGACGGGAGGACAAATTCAGGCGCTCGAAGTGTACGGAGGTTCTCCTCTGTGAAGGGAAACTTTACGCTGGTGCGTCTCCCTCGTTGGGCTGCGCAACTCGCCGCCTGCCCGAGGACCGCCCCTCGGGCTCGACGATAGGATGAACTGAATGTTGAGCAGGCTCTCTCTCTCTCTCTCTCTCTCTCTCTCTTCGCCGTGACCACGGCGGGAACCGCCCAGGCACAGGTGACGAGCGTGCCGGTGGACAGCCCGCCCCTTCTGCTCTCGTCCGATAGCTGGGACGGCACCCCTACCGTCGCCGAGCATCCCAGCAACGGGAGCTACGCCGGCGTCTTCACGCGCGAGGACGGCATCGGCTGGGGCATGCTCGGCATCGAGGCGGTTCCCACCCTCGACAAGAGCTGGCTCTCCCCCGAGCTCCACGAGCCGGTCAATCCGGATGGCTCGGGTCGCAACGTGGTCTACGCCGACTACCGTCTCGGGTACTCGGACATCGTCTGGGCCAAGTACCCCGACAGCCCCCCGAACGATCGCAGCACCGACCTCGAGCTGACCGTACTCCCGTCCAGGACCAACGTCTTCGACGACTTCCCCGCGATCGCCGGCTCGTGGATCGCCTGGCAGAGCTACGACGGGTCGACGGGCGACACCGACATCGCCTTCTACAACATCGACACGCAGCAGCACGCCTACCTGCCGGTCTCGAACGACCAGACGCGGCCGACGGTGTGGGAGGGGAAGATCGCCTACGAGGAGAACGGGGCGATCAAGATGGTGGACGTGACCACCAACACCTTCACCACCGTGGTGCCCGCCGGCACCACCAAGTACTACCGGCCGCACAGGGTCGGTGACCTCATCGCGTACGACGCAGTCACGCCCGCGACGCGGCTGATCGAGGTCCGGAACTTCCTCTTCCCCGCCTACCCGATCGCGATTGCTCCGTCGTGGTGCTCCTCGGTGCAGCACCCGCGTCTTGGTGGGGCCAATGGAGAACTCGTCGTGTTCTGGGGTGACGATTGCGACCCCAACAACACCGGCATCGTCATGGACGGCATCTTCGTCGCGAAGGTCGGCGGGCGCTGGGGCCCGGCGTACTACTCCGTGGCGACGTGGGCTCCCGTTACTCCGCCGGACGTAGCCAACAACCCTCCGTACGACATCCTGGACGACCGGATCGTCTACTCGACGGATGGCGTCGACATGTGGATGGTCGATCTGGACTTGAGCGCGATCTAGCGCAGTAGATCCGGGGCAGGTGGATCGTTCCGCCTGCCCCGCTTTACCTCGGAGGGCGCCATGCTGATGCGGGTGCACTGTCTCGCCTTCATCCTCCTCGCGACTGCCTGCGGGACAGACGAACGCCCCGGCGTCGGCACGGGCGGTGCCGGTGGCAGCCCGACCCCTGCGCTCGAGTGCGATCGCGATGGCGATGGCGCCATCGCGGGTCGGTGCGGCGGGGACGACTGCAACGATGACGACGCCGCCATCTCGCCACAGGCGCCGGAGATCTGCGGCAATGCCGTTGATGACGATTGCGACGGCCAGGTCGACGAGGACTGTACCTGCGTGCCAGGCGACGTGCGCTCTTGCTTCCCGGGGGCAGAATCGGAGCGCCACGTGGGTGCGTGCACGGACGGCCACCAGATCTGCGGCAGCGATGGAGCATGGGGAGCGTGCGCGGACGCGGTGACCGCTCGCCCGGAAGAGGACGTCTGCAACGGCCTGGACGAGGACTGCGATGGCGCCGCAGACGGTGAGCGACTCGGCGCCTGCGGGGTCTGCGGGGCGCCGCAGCCCGAGGTCTGCGGTAACGGCCTCGACGACGACTGCGACGGCGTCACCGACAATCCCGCCGTCTGCCACCTCACCTGCGCGGGCGTCGACGCTGCCGCCCCCGAGCCTTCGTGGCTCGCCTGCTGCACCCAGGATCCCGCCACGGGGGAGCGCTCGATCGGTCCCGTGCCGCACTCGTTCGGTTGCGTGGAGTCGGAAGGCCTGGCCGGCTGCGCCACGGACGAGCGGCGTTGCCACGCCGTCGATCCGGCGATCACCTGCGTGAAGCGGTGCAGCGGCGCGGACTGCGTTTGTGGTGTGGACGAAGGGGGCGCCGTCGTGCCGCACGCAGGTTGTGGTTTCGAAACCCCGTGCGCCTTCCTGGGTTGCGAGGGGCGCAGCGATCAGCCCTGCTACAGCGGTCCGCCGCATACGCTGGGGGTGGGGATCTGCCGCGGCGGCCGGACGTCCTGCGAGAGCGCCGGTTGGGGGGCCTGCGAGGGGGAGGTGCTTCCCGGACTCGAGATCTGCGGCAACGGCCTGGACGACGACTGCGACGGGCAGATCGACGAAGCGGACGGTGCCACTGGCAAGCGGTGCGTCGTCGGTGCGCTCTGCGCTCCGGGGGCGGAAGAGCGATGCGGCAACGGACTCGATGATGATTGCGACGGCGGCGTCGACGAGCTCTGCGTAGCCAACGGCACGGAGCAGGCTTGCTACCGCGGCCCCGCATCGACGCGAACCGTCGGTGCCTGCCGTGATGGCGTGCAGCACGCCGCCGGACTGGTCTGGGGACCGTGCATCGGCGACGTCCTACCCGGCGCCGAAATCTGCGGCGACGGCGTCGACAGCGACTGCAACGGCCTGGGCGGCGAGGGTCAGCTGGAGGACCCGGGCTGCGTGACGGCGCCGCCGGTACCCGAGACGTGTAACGGCGTCGACGACGACGGGAACGGGCTGGTGGATGACGGCGTGGTGAACGCGTGTGGCCGGTGCGGCGATGACCCGCCGTGCTCCGTTGGCCGCTTCGACAGTCCCGCGGCTTGCGACGCTGCGGAAGGGCGCAGCTGCCAGCAGCTCGCGCCGCTCGATGGAGACCCGAGCATCGTCACGATCGACACCGACAAGCGTGTGGGGCTACCCGAGTTCGCGATGTACACGTACGGCCTCGGCGTAGACAAATACGACATCGAGACGGGTGAGCTCGTCTGGTCGGTGCCCTTGACGGGCCGGGCGAACATCCAGCCTCCGGGCGCACGCTTGCAGGTGATGCCGGACAACTCGGTCTGGGCCGGAACAGACACCAGGTGGGCGCCGGCGACGTACACCTACCACGAGGAGCTCTCCCTCCTCTATCACGTCGACCGCAACGGGAACGTCCTGTGCGAGGTGGACATCGTCGGCGGTGTCCAGGGGATTGCAGCAGACCCAGCGGGTTTCATCTGGGTGGCCGCCGGGTTCGAGGGGATTCGCACACCAGAGCCGCCGGCGTTCGGCTACGTCGCCAGGCGCCACCTCCACAAATTCCATCCCTCGCGCGTGCACCTCTTCCAACCCGACGGAACGCCGTGGCCGAACGGCGTACCGCAGTGCTGGGAGATCGACCTGGCACCGGGGGACCCGCTGGAGACCGGGCTCGAGTTGCCGGTCGCACCGATGGTGATCCGGATCGACAGCCGCGGGACGCTGTGGGGAAGCGGCCCCGCCGAGACTGGGGGCGCCAATCCACACCTCCTCCGCCTGGATACCCGAACGCTCGCATTCGAGTACATCGAGTCGAGGGTCGATCGCGCGCAGACGCTGGCCGCGGACGACTGGCTGTACTCGTTCTCCAGGGTCTCGCCCGAGCTCGTCGCCACGCCTCCCGAGCCGCCCTATGCGACGCGGGATGAGGGCCTGCTGCACGAGGTGGTCGTGCAGGTGCCCGCAGCAATCAAGCGCGAGTGCCCCGTGCTGCTGGCTGGCGGAAAGTACCTCATGCTCCGCGGCTGGGCCCCAAACAGCGACCTTGCCATCCATACGATCGACGCGCGAACTGGAGTAGTGGGCGAGATCGACATTCCCCCTGAGCTCGAAGCTCAGAACCCTTACCCTTTTCTCGAGGAGGACCCGCTCGGCAGGCTTTGGATTAGTGGTGCTTGCGGTCACTTGACCTATGTTCCGGCACTCGGGCGTTACGACCCACAGACCGGGGGTTGGCTGCAGATCTGCGTTCCCGATTACCGGCCCACCATCTCCTCCGACGTCTTCGGCACGGCCTACCGCCGCCGCCTGGCATCCACGGGCCGCTGGTCGCAGATCGTCGACAGCATCTACCCCGGCACGTTCTGGCAGCGCCTCGATTGGCAGGAGTACGTGCCGACCGGAACGGCGGTGGAGGCCTACGTCGCCTTTGCGGACAACGAGGCGGAGTTCGACGGGGCGCCCATCACCTGCGGGCCGTTCAGCAGCCCGCCCATCGATTTGAACGGTTGCGAGGGGCAGGGCAGGCGCTTCGCGCGGGTCGAGCTGGTGCTGCGCTCGGGCGCGACGATGGCGAGGCCCTACGTCCGCAACATCGAACTCGGATGGAGCCGGCCATGAGAGCGACCGTCGCAGGATGCCTTTGGCTCGTGGTGCTCGCCCTCGCCGCCACCGGCTGCGGTGACGACCAGATCGAGGTGTTGCCTGCCGAGCTCGAGGTGCAGCCGCAGGTGCTGGACTTCGGCGCCGTCTTCGTGGGCGAGCGGGCGCAGCGGGAAGCCGCGGTGCACAACGCCTCGGCCTTTGCAGTGGACGTGGTCGTGGAGCCAGCGGCGGCCTACGACGCGACCGTGCGGACGCTCCACGTCGAGGCGGGCGCAACGGTCGCCCTGCCAGTCGTCTTCGCGCCGACGGAGGATGGCGCTCACGAGACGGAGCTGCGGCTGCGTGCAGGTGAGGTCGTGCTGCCGCTGCCGGTTCGGGGGATCGGAACGACGCCCCGGGTCGAGGTCGAGGCGAGCCTCGACTTCGGGCTCGTCGGTGTCGGCACCGTGGCGAGGAGAGCGCTGGAGTTCAAGAACGAAGCGGCGGCGCCTCTGGCGCTTTCCCTGCGGATCGAGGGGAGCGGTGGCCAGTTCTTCTCCGTCGCTCCGACGCTCTACCTGGGCGCCGAGGAGTCGCGGTCGGTGGACGTGGCCTACGCGCCGCTCCTCGCCAGCCTGGACCAGGCGAGACTCTTCGTCCGGCCGTGCGCCGACTGCGCGGAGCAGGAAGTCCGGCTGCGCGGCGAGGGCGCGACGGAGTTCCTCCGCTTCTTCCCCGGCGAGGTCGATTTCGGCACCTGGCCGGTCGGCTCGACGATCCCGCGCTCGCTCCGCGTGCGCAACGACAGCGCCTATCCGGTGGAGTTCGTCTCGGCAGAGCTGGTGGCCGGTGGCGCGGTGCCCTTCACCGCCGAGTTGCCTGCGGTGGGAACGCCGCTCGTTCCCTCGGCGCACGTGGACATCCCGCTCACCTACGTTCCGACCGCTGCCGGCGATCACGAGGCGCGCCTGCGGCTGCAGATCGGGGGCATCGCCCGGGACATTCCGCTCACCGGACGGGCGGAGGACGACCTGCTCCTCGCCACCCCCGACGCGCTGGACCTCGGCGTTGGCGCGCCTGGCGCCACCCTCAGCGGAATGGTCGTCTTCTCCGCCTCTGCGGGAAGCGACCTGGAGATCACCGGGCTCGCGCTCGAGGGCGCGACGGGCTTTTCGCTCCCCGACGTACCTGCGCTTCCCGTGCGCCCCGGGGACGCCGCCGTACCGGTGGAGGTGCGCTTCTCCATCGCCGCCCACGGCTATCGTTCCACCGAGCTGGTGGTGGAGACCAACAAGACCGGCGTGGGCCTGCGGATCCCCATTGCCGCAGCCATCGTCGAGAATGACCCGTGCTATCTCGAGGTCGTTCCGCGATCCGTGCGCTTCGGTGTGGTGGGGGCGGGCGAGCCGGTGGAGCGCCTCGTGCGCCTGCACAACGTGGGGACGAGCGCCTGCGACCTGTGGGCGGCGCGCATCGAGGACGATCCGCACGGCTCGTTCGTTCTGCCGGACGACACCGGTGAGCTCTTCACGGTAGCGCCAGGTGAGGTCGGCCAGATCGCCGTGCGGTTCGCGCCGTCGGAGAGCCGCCTCTCGCCCGAGGAGGCGATGCTTCGCTTCGAGACCTCGCCACCCGGCTCGCCGACGCGCGAGGTGCCGCTCTCGGGGCTGGCGCTCGACCTGGGGCTTGCCGTATCCCCGGATCCGGTGGAGTTCGGCGCGGTGCCCGTGGGCACCACGGCGCTGCGCTCGTTCGTGCTGCAGAACAGCGGCGTGCGGCGGCTCGAGCTCCGCTCGCTCGTCGTCCCCGGTGCGCCCTTCGGTCGCGCAGACGGGCAGGCGTTGCCGCAGTCGATCGCGAGCGGCGGCTCCGCCTCCTTCGCGCTCGCGTTCTCGCCCACGGTGCCGGAGGCCGATGCTGGCGAACTCGAGCTCTGGTTCCGGGATGTGCCGGAGCCCTTGCTCGTCCCCATCGCCGGGAGCGGCGTCGACCAGCCTTGCGAGGGCGGCTGCCTCGATCCGCAGGTGGCCTGCCCGGCGTCGCAGACGGTCTACGTGCACACGACCGCGATGCTGCACGGGACGGCCCTCGCAGCGGACGGCAGCGAGCTCGGCTGCACCTGGAGCACGATCCTGCGCCCGCCGGATTCTGCGGCGCAGCCTGCGAGCCTCGGCGCCTGCACCGCGCGCTTCCAGCCCGACCGCGTGGGGACCTACACCCTGCGGATGTCGGCGGACGATGCGGGGCGCACCAGCGCTTGCGACACCCAGGTGATCGCGCAGCCTCTCCCCGCCTTCTTCGTCGAGACCACCTGGAGCGGCGTCGACGATCTGGACATCCACCTGCTCCACCCGTCGGCAGGCCCTGCGGACGACGAGACGAGCTGGTTCTCCGACCCCTGGGATTGTTTCTTCGGCAACGTCGCCCCTGCGTGGGACGAGCCCACGCGCAGCGACGACCCCTTCATCGGCCGCGACGATCGTGTCGGCGTCGGGCCCGAGCAGGTCGGGATCGAAGCGCCGAGCACGAGCCATGCGTACTCGCTGGGGGTTCACTGGTTCGACAGCGCCAACGGGAACCCGAGCCAGCAGGTGACCACGCGGATCTTCTGCGGCGGCACGCTGGTGGCCGAGCAGCAGGAGACGCTGACCAATCCCCAGCAGGCGGTGGTGATCGGGCAGGTGCAGTTCACCTCCGGGACGAGCTGCACGTTCGTCCCCGATGGAACGCAGTTCCTCCTCCTGCCGTGAGGCGCGCACGGGAGCGGCTGCCTGCAGTCGCTCCCGTGCCCCCGCTTTCAGGCGGGCTGCGCCCGGAGCAGCTCGAGCAGCTCCTCCGCGCCGACCACGCGGCCGTCGGCGCCGCCGTCGAGGACGCCGGCGATGAGCGCGCGCTTGTCGCCGTGGAGGCCGAGGATCGCCTCCTCGATCGTGCCCTTCGCGATGAGCCGGAGCACCGTCACTGGCTTCTCCTGCCCGATGCGGTGGGCGCGGTCGGTGGCCTGATCCTCCACCGCCGGGTTCCACCAGGGATCGAGGTGGATGACGTAGCTCGCCGCGGTGAGGTTGAGGCCGGTGCCGCCTGCCTTGAGCGAGACGAGGAAGACGTCCGCCTCCTCTGCCTGGAAGCGGGCGACCAGCGCGTCGCGCTCCTCCGCCGGCGTCTGGCCGTCGAGGTAGAGGTGGCGGATCTTCCGCTCGCGCAGGGCCTCGCGCACCAGCGCCAGGTGGCGGGTGAACTGGCTGAAGACGAGCGCCCGGTGCCCCTCCTCGCGGAGCTCCTCGACCAGGTCGAGGAGGCGGTCCAGCTTGGACGAGGGGATGGTCGAGCTCTCGTCGTAGAGGCGCGGGTTGCAGGCGCAGAGGCGCAGGCGCGTGATCGCCGCGAGCACCTCGAAGCGCCGCCCCTCGAGCGGCGAGACGCCGTCGGGACCTGCGCCGTCGACGCCGGCGAGCCTGCCGATGGCGGCGAGGCGTGCGTCCTCGTAGAGCTGCTTCTCCTCGGCGGAGAGTTCCACCGGCACCTGCACCTCGATCCGCGGCGGTAGCTCCTTCGCCACCTCGCCCTTGGTGCGGCGGAGGAGGAAGGGGGCGAGCAGCCGCGAGAGGGCCTGCCGCCGCTCGCGATCGCCGCTGCGCTCGATGGGCAGGCCGAAGCGCTCGCGGAAGCGCTGCCAGGCGCCGAGGAGGCTGGGGAAGACGACGTGGTAGAGGCTCCAGAGCTCGCCGAGGTGGTTCTCCAGCGGCGTGCCGGTGAGGGCCATGCGGAAGGCGGCGTCGATGCCGCGGATCGCCTTCGCCCGCTGGGTGGCGGGGTTCTTCACCGCCTGCGCCTCGTCGAGGACGAGGGTGGCGAAATGGTGGGCGGCGAAGCGCGTCGGATCCCGGGCGATCTGCCCGTAGCTCGCCACCAGCACGTCGCCGGCGCCCAAGCTCGCCAGGGTCTCCTCGCGGCGCGCGTCGGTGAGGTCGCGGTAGAGGGTGAGGCGCAGCGAAGGCGCGAAGCGCGACGCTTCGGCCATCCAGTTGCCGCAGACCGAGGTGGGCGCCACCACGAGCGCCGGCCCCTCCGGCGCGCGGTGGAGCAGCAGCGCCAGCGCCTGCACCGTCTTGCCGAGGCCCATGTCGTCGGCCAGCACGCCGCCTGCGCCCCAATGGGCGAGGCGCGCGAGCCAGCGGAAGCCCTCGGCCTGGTAGGGACGCAGCTCCGCCTGCAGCCCCGCCGGCACCTGCGGATCGAGCGCACCCGCGCTGCGGATTCTGCCGAGCAGCTCGTGGTGCGAGCCGTCCGCCTCGAATTCGCCGGCGGCCTCGCCGAGGGATTCGAGCACCGGCGCCGCGGCGATGCCGGCGTGGAGCCTGCCGCCCTTCTCGGCGAGGTGGTCGGCGGCGTTGCGGAGCCTGTCGACGAGCTCGCTCTCGAGCTGCACCCAGAGGCCGTCGCGGACCTCGACCCAGCGCGCGCCGGAGCGGGCGGCGTCGAGGAGCACCGCGAGCTTTACCTGCTCGCCGTCGACGGAGAGGGTGCCCTCGACGCCGAACCAGTCGCGGGCGCGCTCGACCCGCACCCGCAGATCCCTGCCGCCCACGCGGCGCACCGCGCGCTTCTTCGCCTGCCACTCCACCGAGACCCGCGGCGGCGCGTTCTCCTGGAGCCAGGCGAGCAGATCGAGCGCCTCCTCCCCGCGGTCGAGGACGAAGCGGAAGGGCTCCTCCTCCGCGTCGGGGCGGATCGGCAGGGTGGCGAGGAGCTCCCGCACCCAGGTGGCCTCGGCGGCGCGGTGGCGGTGGGCGAAGAAGCGCTTTCCCCCCATCGCCGCCGCGACCTCCTTCGGCCCCTCGCCGGGAGGCCACGCCGAAGCGCCGGGCAGCACGCGGACGCGCACGTCGACCTGCAGGCCGGGACCGTCGTGGGGGGCGAGACGGAGGACGAGATCTTTGTGGGGCTCCACCTCCTCGCCGCGCAGCGACGGGGGCAGCGCCACCTGGAGCTTCTCCTCCAGCGGCGCGGTGCGGGCGAGGAGCTCGGGCATCGCCTCCCGCGGGAAGTGGGCGCCGTGGCGGTCGAGGATCCGGAGGAGCTCCATCGCCTCGTCGTCCACCGGCACGAGGATGCAGCGCCTGGCGTTGCGCTCGACGTGGACCGCAAAGCCGCCGTTCTCGGTGCGGCCGATGAGGCGCTGCAGCCGCTCGAAGGAGAGGGTGTCGTCGCCGACGGTGGGCTGGAGATCGACGCCGCCCACCACCTCGACGGCGCGCAGGCCGATCCGGGCGATCCGCACGTCGATCGGCTCGTCCACGTGGCCGAGGTAGATCCGTGGGTGGCCAACGAGCTGCGCCAGCGCTGCGGGGACGCGCGGGGCGAGGAGGGCGTCGGGGACGGCGCCTGCGTCGCGCAGATCGCCGGGCACCAGCGCCGCGAGGGCGCGGCGATCCGCCTCGGTGAGATCGGGCAGGCGGTCGGCGAGCTCGCGGAAGGTCACCCGGCTGCCGGCGGACCAGCCGCGCTTGTTGCGCTTCTGGAGCCAGGGACGCAGCTGCCACGTCACGTCGAGGTGGAGCCGCCAGGAGAGGCGCACCTCCTCACGCTCCTCGGCGACCTTGCCGCGCTGCTCCTGCCAGCGATCGAGGGCACGCAGCGCCCGCTGCCAATCGGGAAGGGCCAGCTCCTCGAGCACGTGGGCGCGCGCGCCTGCAGCGGTGGGATCGCCGAGGAAGTGGAGCACCGCATCGACGGTGGTGAGGCCGTGGACGCAGCTCGCCTTGCCGCAGCTGCAGACCACCTTGGGCGGCGTGCGTTCCCAGCCGGCGAGCTCGAGGCGCACCTGCGCCAGCTTGCCGCGCTGCGGGGGAAAGATCTTCGGCTCGACCTCCGCCACGAAGGCGGGGGGATCCGCCTCGAAGTCGAGGAGGGGGCGAGCGCCCGAGCGCGGCTGGACCTCGGCGCGGATCGACCGGCGCAGGGCGAGGAGCTTCTCGGAGAGGGCAGCGCCGAGGGGCTCATCGGGAATCGCGAGGGGACGATCCTCCTCGAGGAGGCCGCGGCGGCGGGCCTCCGCCTCCTCCACCAGCCAGCGCCAGGCGGCGGTGCGGAGCAGCTCGCGGCCCGAGGTGCCGAGCTCGGTGCCGGCGCCGGTGTGCTCGAGGGCGCCCTGCACCGCGAGATCGCCGATGCGCGCGGCGGCGTTCCAGCGGGCGAGGGTGTCGAGCACGCCCAGCGGAAGCACGTCGCCGAGCACGGTCGCCGGGGCGGAGAGGAGGGCCTCGCTCTCCGTCCTCCGGGCCCAGTCGCGGAGCGCCTCGTCGCCGGCGGGGAGGGGCGGTAGGGGAGTGCCGCCCTGTGCACGGGGCCGATCGGCCAGCGCGTCGAGGAGCCTGCGCCGCGCCGCCTCGAGCAGCTGGTTGCGCATCCGCCCGGTGGCGTGCTGGAGCAGGAAGCGTTCGGCGGGGCCCTGGGAGAGCAGGTCGCCCAGGGTGCGGCCGTCGCCATTGCCGAGGATCTGGGCGAGGAGGGAGGCGGCCTTGGGGGTGAGGCCACGGGCCGCGAGGGCGCCGAGGGGTTCGTCGAGGGCGCTGGCGAGGCCCAGGGAACGGGCAGCCCGACCCAGCTCGAGCAGGGTCCGGCACTCTTCGAGGATGGTGGACGACGGGATCAACAGGGCTCCGGAGCGAACCGCGCAAGGTACCGGCGAGCGATCGCCGGGGCAACCGAAGCCGCCGCGTTGCGCAATCGAAGGGGAACCGGGGCGCGCCGCCATTTCTGCCGGGGCACGGCCTTCAGCGCAGCGCCCGCTGCACCATTTCGAGGAGCCTGCCCGGGCGGACGGGCTTCTCGAGCACGGTATTTCCGACTGCCTGCACAAAGCTGCGGGCCTCGTCGGTATAGGCGCCACCCGAGAAGAAGATGAGCGAGGAGGCGATCTGCGGCGCCTCCGCCTGCAGCCGCCGGTGGACGTCCATCCCCGAGAGGCCGGGCATGTGGAGGTCGCAGAAGACGACGTCGTAGCCCTCGCCGCCCAGGAGCGCGTCGAGCGCCTCCTCGCCGGAGTGGAGGACCTTCACCTCGTGCTCCGGTTCGAGGAGCAGGCGCATCGACTGGGCGAGGCGCACCTCGTCGTCGACGATGAGCACCCGGCCGCGGCGCTGGGTCGGTGCATCTGCCGGTGGCGCTGCTTCTTGCGGCGTCGGCCGGGGCAGGGCGGGGAGGAGCACGCGGAAGGTGGTCCCCTTGCCGGGCTCGCTCCGCACCGAGAGCTCGCCGCGGTGGTCTGCCACGATCTTCTGGCAGATGGAGAGGCCGAGCCCCGTGCCCTGGCCCACCGGCTTGGTGGTGAAGAAGGGGGCGAAGATCCGGGCGTGCAGCTCCTTCGGGATCCCGCAGCCGTCGTCCTCGACCTCGAGAAGCGCCCTGCCGTCCGGGGCGGTGCCGGTGGAGATCCGGATCGAGCCTCCCGTCTCGGGCAGGGCCTGCGCCGCGTTGAGGAGGAGGTTCAACACCACCTGCCCGAGCTGCGCCTGGCTTCCCGCGACGGGCGGCGGATCGCCGAGGTCACTGGTGAGCCTGCCCCTGCTCGCCACCTCCCGGCCGGCGAGGCGGATCGCGGAGCCGACCACCGCGTCGAGGGAGACCGCCTCGTCGAGCGTGGCGTTGTCCCTGCCGAAGACGCGGAGGTCGCCGACGATGCCGCGCACCCGGTCGGCGCCGAACTGCGCGTCGCGCAGCATCTCCCTGGCGCGCTCGTTGCCGCGGGGCAGCTCGCGCTCGAGGAGCTCGAGGTTGGAGATCACGAAGGTGAGCGGGTTGTTGATCTCGTGGCCCACGCCCGCGGCGAGGATGCCCACCGAGACGAGGCGCTCGGAGGCGACGAGCTGCTGCTCGGCGACCTGCCGCTGCGTGGAGACCGCCGCGAGGAGGAGCGCCGTCAGGGCGAGGACCGCGACGAAGAGCTGGAGCACCACCACGCCCTCGAGGGCGACCTGCGCCACGAAGGGGCCGCGGCCGATCGCGGTGGCGAGCACGGTGAGGGTCGACATCGCGCAGGTGGCGAATGCGGCGCCCGGCGGTCCGAAACGCAGCGCCGCCCAGACCGCCACCGGGAAGAGGAGAAAGCCCTGGGAGAAGACCGGTTCCTCGCCGGCGAAGGCCCTGCCGAAGACGACGAGGCAGACCGCCACCAGGGTGAGGGTGAGGGAGAGGAGCTCCTTCCCCTTGCCCCGGAAGTGGCCGGCGCGGGCGGCGGGGAGGAAGGCGAAGAGGAAGGGCGCCACCACCAGCGCGCCCATCGCGTCGCCGAGCCACCAGACCCAGAGGGCCTTCGGCGCCAGCGCGAGGGTGGTGCGCTCGAAGGCGAGGAGGCTGCCGACGCCGATCAGGGCCGAGGCGCCAGCGGCAGCGACGCCGCCTGCGAGCCAGAGGACGAGCACGTCGCGGACGCGGGCGAGGTTCTCGCGGAATTCGTGGCGGCGGAGGAGGGTGGCCGCGAGCCAGGCCTCGAGGGTGTTGCCCGCGCCGATGAAGAGCGATGGAGGGAGCGGCGAGCCGCTGCTCAGAGAGCCGATCAGCCCGCCCAGGAAGACGAAGGGCAGGATCCGCGGGCCGAAGCGGAAGGTCGCCCAGATTGCGACGCCGGTGGGGATCCAGACTGGGCTCGCCTGCTCGGTGACGGCGGCGATGGCAAGGCCGAGCCGCGCCCCCAGCACGTAGAGAAGGGTGACGAAGAGGCCGCGCAGCAGCTGGATCGGGAGCCCGGCAAGGTCGAGCCGCATCGCGTGCAGTTGTAGCGGAAAAGGCTGTGCTCTGCGCGTGCACAGGGGTGGCCGGGAGGCAGGCGGGCCCTCGTTCGGCGTGCGTGGCGGCGCTTCGTATGCCGAGGATTCGCTGCGGCGGCGCTCCCTCGCTTTACGCAACGTCACCGCGGATGCGGTGGCGCTGGCGCGCGCCGCGGTGAATGTCGTGACGCCACCGGTGAGCGCCACGCCTGGCGGGGGCAACCACGGGTCTGGACCAGCATGCGCCGGCGCGCCCTGCCGTTCCTTCGCGGCATCTCTGCTCCCCGCAGTGTCACGGAAGTCTGTGGGCCTGAGAATCGGAGTGTCACGGTTCTCGGTGGGCCGATGGGTCACGTCCAACCGATCGGGCCTCGGCTGATCTGTCACTGATCTATCCGGTTTGGACCCTGTGCTGACCCAGCTGGGGTCTACTCACCGATCAGCCGCTGTGGGATTCTATGCCCATTCAACCGTGGGGGCGGTGATGGCACGGGTTCTGGGAAAGAAGCGGCGCAGCAGGAAGAAGGGCCAGCAGGACCTGCCGCTGCAGAAGCGCTTCACGCACGGCGGGGAGCGGAAAGGGGCGGGGCGCAAACGCGTCGCGCCGCGGCCGCAGGTGAAGCACCGCCGGCGGCCCGTGCTGGGGGAAGACCATCCGGTGCTCGTCACGTGGCGGGTGCTCGACCACGTCTGGAGCATGCAGTCGAAGCGGAGCTTCCGCGTATTGCTCCGCGCCTTCCGGCCTGCGGTGGAGCGCTTCGGGGCGCGGATCACCCACTTCTCGGTGCAGGGCAACCACCTGCATCTGATCGTCGAGGCGAGCGGGGCACAGGCGCTCTCGAGCGCGATGCAGGGGCTCGGGGTGCGGATCGCGCGTGGCCTCAACCGGCTGATGGGGCGCGCGGGGAAGGTCTTCGCGGATCGTTTCCATGGCCATGCGCTCGGCTCGCCGACCGAGGCCCGCAACGCGATCGACTACGTGCTCGGCAACACGCGCATCCATGCCCAGCGGCAGGGGCGGCCCGTCTCGCGCTACGTGGATCGCTTCGCCGTCTCGCACGAGCAGCTCGGCGACGAAACGGCGTGGTGGCGCACCTTCGACGACGGGAGCCCACCGGTGGCGCCGCCCGTGAGCTGGCTGCTGGAGACGGGCTGGCGGCGCGCCAGGCCGAGGCGTGCCGCGCCGACGTTCGCGTTTCCTGCATAGCCAGCGCACGAGCCGCGACCAGGCTCGATGTCCAGCATGCGCGGCAGACGTCGCCGACGCGCCTCACACCGACAAGCCCGCCGGCGCCGCACCCACGCCGGCTGCGGCGAGCAGCTCCTCGAAGCGATCGACGGGCAGGCTGCCGCCGGTGGCGCGGGCATGGCCGTAGCCTGCGTCGCCGGGGAGCGGCACGCCCAGGCCGTGGAGCCAGGCGAGCAGATCAATCGGCGCCGCGCTCCGCAGCACGAAGTTCACGCGGCCGGGCAGGTAGCCGTAGTTGGCGGCGATGACGATCGCGTCGGGAAAGCGCCGCGTCCACCGCGCCGCCACCAGCGGGTGGACCTTCGCCGGCGATCGGAAGGCCAGCAGCGCCACCTGGCCCGCGACGATGGGCCGCGTCTTCGCGCAGCGATCGACCTCGGCCCGCACCTCCGCCCGGTAGCGCTGCAGCAGCTCGACGCCGGGGACGCGCCCCTTCGCGATGTCGGCGGGGCCCGTCGCCGCAGCGAGCACCGACCACGCCGCCGCCACGTCGTGAGCGCCGTGCCTTCGCGGCGCGTTGAGCAGCGCCACCGCCTCCCGCACCGCGGTGACGCCCACCCGCCGCAGCAGCTCCTTCGCCCCGGGGATCTGCGACTCGGTGCCGAGGTCGCCCACCGTCCCCAGGATCGCCAGCCACGCCAGGTCACGACAGTCGGCCACGCCGTCACAGATGGCGAAGGTGAGCCACGAGGTATTGGCCACCGGCTCGTGGCCGAAGGAGCTGGCGATCACGGCATCCGGCGGCAGGCCGCGCACCGGCTGGTGGTGGTCGACCACCAGCGCCTTCGCCCCGGCGTCGATGGGCAGGCCGCGGCTCCCCTGGTCGAAGACGAGCACGGCGTCCGGCGCCTCGGCGCGGATCCGCTCGCGCACTGCCCCGGTGTGCACGTGCTCTCCCTTGCCCGGGTGGATCACCACCGGCTTTGCGCCGAGGCGCTCGAGGGTGCGGCAGGCGATGAGCCCCGAGCTGAGGCCGTCCACGTCGCCGTCGGGGACGACAACGGGGCTGCCCGCCGCCGCACCACGCAGGAAGGCGCGGGCCGCCTCGATCGCCGCGGGAGGAGCGGGCCAGTTCGCGTCCATGGCCGTCGATCTCGCCATGCTCCCGCCAGCGTGCACCCCGCGCCGCGACGCCCCACCGTGAACGGCGATGGACGCCTACCGACTCGGCTACGTGGCCAACTGCCTCACCCTGGGGATCGGCGCGAGCCACACCACGCGCCTCGCCAACGCGACGCCCGAGCGGCTCGAGGCGCTGATCGAGCAGAACCTCGAGGAGCTCGAGCGGATCCTCCTCTTCAACGAGGCCTACGGCATCGAGGTCTACCGGATCACCTCGGCCCTCGTGCCCTTCGCCTCCCATCCGGTGAACCGCCTGCAATGGTGGAAGACCTTCCGCCGCGGCTTCGATCGCTGCGCCGCCGTCGCCGAGCGTTCGGGGCAGCGCCTCTCCCTGCACCCCTCGCCTGCTGGCGCCTCGCTCGCCTCGGCCCGCGCCGAGGTCCGCGCCAACGCGGTGGAGGAGCTGCGCTACGCCACCCGCGTGCTCGATCTCCTCGGCCAGGACGGCCACGGCAGGGTGGTGCTCCACCTCGGCGGCGCCGCGCCGGATCGGCAGACGGCGCTGGGCAGCGCGGACCGTTTCCTCCGCGAGATGCCGGACGACGCCAGACGCCGCATCGCCATCGAGCACGACTGCAGGGTGTGGACGGCGCGGGAGGTCCACCCGCTGGCGCAGGCCCACCGGCTCCCCTTCCTCGCCGACAACCTCCACAACAACGTGAAGGGCAGCGAGCCGCCCCTCACCACCCGCGAGCTCTTCCGCCTCTCGGCGCAGAGCTGGCGCGCGATCGGGCTGCGGCCGAAATACCACCTCGCCTCGCAGAAGGCAGGCGGCAAGCCCGGCGCCCACGCCGACTTCATCTCCGCCGCCGATTGGTACGACGTGCTCGACGCCCTCGAGGAGCCGGCGGATTTCATGCTCGAGGCGAAGGAGAAGGACCGCGCGCTCTTCGCGCTGCGGCGCCTCGCCGGCAAGGGGGCGACACCGCCGGAGGCCGAGGCCGAAGCCCCGGCCCCCTGATTCAAGCGCCAAGGAGCTGCGGCGTGAGCATCTCCCTGCCGATCACCTCGGGCACCCCGTGCAGCGCCACGATCCGCTCGAGCTCGTTGCGGAGCTGCCGCACGTTGCCGGGCCAGGGGTGGTGGATGAGCGCCGCGAGCGCGTCCTCGGCGATCCGCGGGGCGGCGGGGCCGCAGAGCTGCCGGAGGAAATGCGACGCGAGCAGCGGCACGTCCTCGAGCCGCTCCCGCAGCGGCGGCACGAGGATCGGCACCACGTGGATGCGGTAGTAGAGATCCTCGCGAAAGCGGCCCTGCCGCACCAGCTCCTCGAGGTTGCGGTTGGTGGCGGAGATCACCCGAACGTCGACGCGGATCGGCGCTTCGGCCCCCACCGGATGGATCTCGCCCTCCTGGAGGAAGCGCAGCAGCTTGGGCTGTAGCGCCATCGGCAGCTCGCCCACCTCGTCGAGGAAGAGCGTGCCACCCTCGGCCGTGCGCACGAAACCCGGCGCGTCGCGATCGGCGCCGGTGAAGGTGCCGCGCTTGTGGCCGAAGAGCTGCGCCTCGAAGATCGGCGCCGGCACCGCAGCGCAATTGACGCTGACCAGCTTGCCGGTGCGCCCGCTCACCTCGTGGATCGCCCGGGCGATGAGCTCCTTGCCGACGCCGCTCTCGCCCTGCACGAGTACGCTCACGCTCGAGGTGCGCAGCTTGCGGATGCGCTCGAGGAGCTCGCGCATCGCGCCGCTCCCGCTCACGATCGCCGCGAACGGATCGTCGGCGCCCACCGGCCGCGGCGCCACGCTCGCGCCCTCGCGGAGCTGCGCCGCCTCGAGGGCGAGCTCGGCGACGGCGAGGAGCGAGCGCAGCCACACCGGCGGCGGCGCCCCCTCGATGCCGAGCTGGTAGCGGTGGCCGAGCCTGTCGCCGAAGGGCACGCCGCCCAGCGGCGGCTGCACCGCGACCTTGCCCGCGTGGGCCAGGCTCTCGCCGGCGAGGTTGAAGATCCCGACGCCGGCGCCGGGGAGCGCCTCCGAGAGGCTGGCGGCGAGCTCGGCGAGGACCTGCGCCGCGCCGCCGCTCGAGGCGGCGGCGATCCGCTCCACGGTGGTGCCGGGGAGGCTGGTGGCGCCGTCCTCCGCAGCTTCCGGCCAGGAGGCGAGGAGCTCGTCGGAGCGCCGCGCCTCGAAGGGATCGCCGCAGCGCTCGAGGGCATCGCGGGCGAGGGCGAGCTGCGCACGGGCCGCTGCATGGCGCCCCTCGGCGTGGAGCAGCCGCGCCCGGGCCCTGTCGAGGCGGGCGTGGAGATAGGGCGAGCGGACCTGCGCCAGCGTGCGCTCCGCTGCAGCGAGGGCGCCGCGAGCCCCTTCGAGATCCGCCGCGGCGAGGAGCGCCTCGGTTCGCCCGATCTCCGCGTCGCCGCCGAGCCCGATGCTGCCGATGAGGTCTGCGCTGCCACGGGCCCTGGTCCAGGCCTGCGCCGCTGCGTGCGGCGCGCCCTCCGCGGTGAGGATCTCCGCCTCGAGCTGATCGGCGAGGGCGAGGCCGAAGTGGCGTCCCATCGAGCCGCCGAAGGAGCGGATCGCGGCGAGGTGCTCCCGCGCCTCGCCGAGCAGGCCCTGCCGGAAGGCGGAGCGGCCGAGGATCTCGCGCACGGTATAGGGCGAGGCGCCCGCCGCCTCGAGGCGCGAAACGGCGCCGCCGAGCACGCTGCGGATCTCGTCGAAATGCCCCGTGCCGAGCCAGCACTCGCCGAGGCCGCGGAGCAGGGAGACCTGCGCGTGCTCGAGGGGGTCGCCGAGGGCGGCGAAGAGCCCCAGCGCCTCCTCGCCTGCGGCGATCGCCTCGCGGACGGGATCCCCCGCCTCGACGCGCCGCTCGCAGATGTACGAGAGCGCCCGGGCGGTGCCGTAGGCGTCGGCCAGCCTGCCCGCGACGTGGAGCGCCTTGCCGTGCTCGAGGGCCGAGCGGCGGAAATCGCCCTCGAGGCGGGCGAGGTGTCCGGCTGCCTCGTGGCGCCAGATCGCGATGGCGCCGCTCTCGTTGCCGAGGTGCTGGGTGAGGCTGGCGCCGAGGTGGCGGCGGGCCTCGTCGAGCTCGATCAGATTGAAGTGGAGCAGGCCAATGCAGAGCTCCGCCCAGAAGAGCCCCGCGCCGTCGTCGAGCCGGGAGAATTCCGATCGCGCGGCGTGGAGCAGGGCGAGGGAGCGGGCCCTGTCGTGGGAGGCGCCGTCGCACCAGCCGAGGGCGGCGCCGAGCCAGAGGGTGAGCGGCGCGCGGACCTGCAGCGGCAGCACCTCGCGGCTGGCGGGATCGATCCACGGCGCGAGGGTGGCGAGGGCGCCCTCCGCCTGGCCTGCGCCCAGGAGCCGCGCCCTGGCGAGGAGGGCGGCGGCGAGGGGATCGTCGGTGGCGCCGCCCAGGAGCCGATGCGCCTCCTCGTAGCGGGCGCCCTGCACCGCCTCCCAGGCTGCGCGGAGGGCGGGACCCGGCTCGAAGGCCGTGGCGGGAGCGGGAGCCGCCTCCTCCTCGGCGCCGGCGACGCGGAGCAGCGCCTCCACCGCGCCGCTCGAGGGGCGCAGGTGGTGCGGGCTGCCGGCGGGCAGCTCCCAGCGGTAGACGGTGTTGGGCGAAACGCCCAGCAGCGCGGCAAAGCGGGGCCTGCTGCGCTTGCCCCGCAGCCGGCGGATCTCGTCAGGTCCAAAGTCCATCAATCCCCCCAATCGGCGGCGATTCTGGCGCAGAGGGGCGGCGCGTATCTACCTCCACGGTTCGCTGAGGGGGAGATGGGGAGCAAATCCCCACCGCGCGTAGCTACGACGGCCTGGTGCTCGACCAAAAGGGGCGGCGCTGGCACTGGCCCATCCCTTGCCAGCTGCCGCACATGCTCGATACCCGCTCGCGCCTCCTGGCGCTCCTGCTGCTCCTCTCCGCAGTGGTCAACGCCTGCTCGTGCGGCGACCGCCCCACCACCGGCCTCGCGCCGAAGCTCGTCGTCACAGGCGGGGCGACGCCAGCGGGTACGGAACTGCTCGTCGATCTCGGCGCCGTGGCGGTGGGCCGCACCGGCGAGCGCATCGTCCGGCTCCGCAACGAGGGGACCGCGCCCCTCGAGCTGCAGCCCTTCGCGCTCGAGGCGCCCTTCTCCGCGAAGCAGCTTCCTGCGGCGCTGCCCATCGGCGGGGAGGTGGAGCTGCAGGTCGGCTTCGCGCCGCTGCGCCCGGGCCCGGTGCAGGCCCGCCGCCAACTGGTGTCGAACGGCGGGAGCTTCGAGCTCCTCTTCCGCGGCGAGGGCGTCGCCGCCGCAGTGGCCTGCGAGCCCCGCGTCGTCGACCTCGGCAACGCGGTGGTCGGCGAGCGCGTCGAGCGCACCGTCACCTGCACCAACCACTCGACCGTCGAGGCGCGTCTCCACGTCCAGACACCCGAAGGGCCGGACGCCGGCGCCTTCGATCACGAACGGAGCTTCGAGGAGGATCCGCTCCTGCTCGCCCCCGGCGCCAGCGGCAGCTTCGTCGTCCTCGGCGTGCCGCAGCGCCTCGGCCGCCACGAGGCGACGCTCGCCATCCTCGACGGCGCCAGCACCACGGCGCATCTCTCCCTGGCGATGACCGGCAACCAGGCCGCGTTCGCGCTGGAGCCGCAGGGCTGCATCGATTTCGGCTTCGTCGCCCCGGACGCGGTGGTGGAGCAGGCGCTCCTGCTCCGGAACCTCGGCAGCGCGCCCCTCGCGATCGACTCCCTCGCGCTCGCCGCCGCCGATTACGCCATCGTCGGCGCCACTGCGCCCTTCACGATCCCGGCGGACGATCCCGACACCGCCGCTGCGGAGAACGAGCAGCCGATCACCGTCCGCTTCGCGCCTAGCGAGCTGGGCAGGCGCGACGGCACCCTGCGCATCGGGACCGACGATCCCCGCAACCCGGAGGTCGAGGTCTGCCTCCGCGGTTTCGCCGGCGGGCCGGTCCTCGCCTGCAACCCCGGCGCCGTCGACTTCGGCAAGAGCGCCATCGACGTGCCGCTGGTCCGCCACCTCCTCTGCAGCAACGTCGGCGTCGCGGTGCCGGGCACCGAGGAGGACGACCTCCACGTGCGCTCGGTGGGAACGAGCACCGAGCCCTTCACCGCAGCGGTCGTCGGCGGCATCGATCCCGCCGGCTATCCCGTGGGCGCCGCCTTCACCGTGGCGATCACCTGGTCGCCCTTCGACGAGGGGATCGACGCAGGCGAGCTGCAGATCGAGACCAACGAGCCCCGGACGCTGGCGGTGCCGATCACCGGCGAGGCGCTCGACCTGCTCCCCTGCAGCCTCCAGATCGATCCCGTTGCCCTCGACTTCGGCCTGCGTCCGCCTGGCAGCGAGGCGACGCTGCGGACCGTGCTCCACAACGTCGGCCGCGGCCCCTGCCTGCTCCGCGACGTGGCGGTGCAGGGCGAGGGCTTCGCCCTCGACGGCGATCCGCGCGACGCGATCACGCTGGAAAGCGGCGAGCGCCTCCTCCTTCCGGTCCGCTTCACCGCGGGACGCAGCGCCGTGGAGGGCAGCCTCGATCTGGTCGCCTCCGACCCGGCGCAGCCGAACCGCAGCGTGCCGCTCCGCGGCGCCGGCATGGAGGGTTGCCTGCGCATGGTCCCCGAGCGCCTCGACTTCGGCACGCTCACGCCGGGCTGCAGCTCGGTCGCACGGGAGGTGCAGCTCGTCAACGCCTGCCCCGGCGCCGTCACCGTCGAGTCGGTCGCGCTCGACGCCGGCACGCCCTTCACCGTCGCGCAGGCTGCGCTGCCGGCGCAGCTCCTCGCCGGCGACGTGCTGCGGCTGACCGCGAACTTCGCGCCGCAGGCGGAAGGCACGTTCGAGCACCTGCTCCGGGTTCGCACCGACGAGAGCGCCACCGCCTTCACCCTGCCGCTCGTTGGCCATGCGGCCCACGACGCCGACCAGATCGACAGCTGGATCCAGGAGAACGACAACGCCGTCGACGTGCTCCTCGTGATCGACAACTCGGGTTCGATGGCTGGCGAGCAGCAGGCCCTCGCCGACAACCTGCCCGCGCTGCTCGACTGGGCGCAGACCCAGGGCACCGACTTCCAGATCGGCGTCACCACCACCGGCCTCGCCAGCGAAGGCGGCGGCTGCCCCGGCGGCGTGGACGGCGGCGAGGACGGCAGGCTCTATCCCGTCGACAACTCGCACCCGCGGATCCTCACGCCCTCGACGCCCGACCTCGCGGCGCACTACGCGTTCAACACCCAGGTCGGAACCTGCCACGGCTCGGAGATGGGCCTCGAGGCCGCCACCCGGGCGCTCTCGTCGCCGGTGATCGACAACGCCGACGATCCGCGCCACGTGCACCCGAACGACGGCAACCTCGGCTTCCTCCGCGAGGAGGCGTCGCTCTCGGTGATCTTCGTCTCCGACGACGACGACCACTCGGTAGGCGCGGGCGGCGCCTTCTTCCAGCTGCTCCTCGGCCTCAAGGATTTCGACCCGTCGCGAGTCTCTGCCCACGCGATCGTCGGCATGGTCGAGGGCTGCGATCAGGTCGCCGCCATCGGCACCCGCTACCTCGACGTGGTGCGGCGCGCCGGCGGCGTGGCCCAGGACATCTGCACCAGCGACTGGGTCTCGACGCTCCAGGCGATCGGCACCGGCGCCTTCGCCACCCGCGACCGCTTTCCGTTGCGCGGGCTGCCCGCCGACGAGAACGGCGACGGGACCATCGACGAGGCCGAGCTCGACGTGCGGGTGGGCGGCACCGTCGTGCCGCAGGCGCGCTGGTCCTACGACGTGGAACGCAACCAGGTGGTCTTCCTGCCGCAGGCCCGGCCGGAGCCAGGTGACCTGGTCGAAGTGCAGTACCGGATGGCCTGCCTGTGAAGGAGGGGAAAGCGATGATGCGGATGCGGTGGGCGGCGATTGCCGCGGCGGTACTGGTGGCGGCGTGTGGCGCGGAGGAGCCGGGGGTGGAGCAGGCGCATGGCGGCAGCGGGGGGAGCGGCGGCGTCGGTGGCAGCGGCGGTGCCGGTGGCACGGGTGGCTCCGGCGGTGCCGGTGGCGTCGGCGGGGCCGGCGGCACGGCAGGCGAGGGCGGCGCCGGGGGCCAGGGCGGTGCGGGCGGCGCCGAGGCGGTCTGCGGCAACGACGTGCGCGAGCGCGGCGAGGCCTGCGACGACGGCAACACCGACGACGGCGACGGCTGCTCGAGCAGCTGCGAGCTCGAGGCCGCGTGTGGCGACGGCTTCGTCGATCCCGGCGAGGCGTGCGACGACGGCAACGTCGTCGCCGGAGACGGCTGCAGCGCGGATTGCAGCCGGATCGAGATCTGCGGCAACGGCTTCGTCGATCCCGGCGAAGCCTGCGACGACGGAAACACCGACCCAGGCGACGGCTGCAGGGCCGACTGCCTCGGCAGCGAGAGCTGCGGTGACGGCCTCGTCGATGCGGGCGAGATCTGCGACGACGGCAACCGGGAGGACGGCGACGCCTGCTCCGCCGACTGCAGCGACGCGGTGATCTGCGGCGACGGCGTGGTCGAGGGCAAGGAAGGTTGCGACGACGGCAACGTCGAGGGCGGCGACGGCTGCAGCCCCGACTGCCGCTTCGAAGGCGACGACTGCGACGCGCCCTGGATCATCGGGCCCCAGGCCTTCGACCCGGCCACGCTGACTTGGAGCTGGAGCGCCGACACCAGCAGCGCCGGCGCCGACTACGACAACGCCTTCTGCAGCTCGCCGATGGACAACGACCTGGTGGCGGCCTTCACCGCTGCGGACGCGGGCAACTACGTCTTCGATCTCGTCGCCCCGGACTTCGACGCGGTCCTCTACATCTGGAGCAACGGCTGCGGTCCCGCCGCATCGGCCGCCGGCTGCACCGACTGGTACGGCCCCGGCGGCGGCGAGAACCTCCAGGTCACCCTCGCCGCAGGCGACACGGTCTACGTCGTGGTCGACGGCGCCGATGCCCGCGGCGGCGGCCAGTCGGGCCCCTTCACCCTTACCGTCTCCCGTCCCGTCTGCGGCAACGGCGTGCTCGAGTACGCCGAGCAGTGCGACGACGGCAACTTCTTCGGCGCCGACGGCTGCAACACCTTCTGCTCGCTGGAGCCGGGTTGGGAATGTCCGACCCCGGGCTCGTCCTGCCACGAGGTGGTCTGCGGGGACGGCACCGTGGGCCGCGGCGAGAATTGCGACGACGGCAACGAGACGGACGGCGACGGCTGCAGCGCCGACTGCTTCTGGATCGAGGCGGGCCACGCCTGCCCGCCGGAAGGCGGCGCCTGCCGGGTGATCACCTGCGGCGACGGATTCGTCGATGGCAGCGAGGCCTGCGACGACGCGAACACCGCCGACCTCGATGGCTGCTCCAGCAGCTGCGTGGTGGAGCCGGGCTGGGGCTGCCTCCCGGGCCAGTCCTGCCATCCGATCGTCTGCGGCGACGGCAACGTCGACGGGACGGAGAGCTGCGACGACGGCAACACCACCAGCGGCGACGGCTGCACCTCGACCTGCACCCTGGAGCTCGCACCGGTGGGCGGCAACCTCACCTTCGCCGGCTCGATCGACGCGGGCGATCCGATCTGGGCCCGCCCCAACTTCGACTGCACCGACGTCGGCAATGTCGCCGACTACCCCTACGACCTGATCACCGTGAGCAACGGCGGCACCGAGGCGCTGCCGATCACCGCCACCGCGACCTGGAGCAACGGCGACGGCTACCTCTTCGCCCACCTCGCTCCCTTCGATCCCACGCTGCCCACCAGCGGCTGCCTCGCCGGCAACGACGACTACATGGGCACCGGGCAGAGCCAGGTGGAGCGGGTGCGCGTCGGCGCCGGCGAGACCCTGGTCCTGGTCGCCACCCCCTTCTCCAACGCCCACCACATCGGGCCGTGGACCGTGGCGGTCACCACCGAGGCCCATCTCTGCGGCGACGGCGTGGGCACCGGGAGCGAGGCCTGCGACGACGGGAACTCCAGCGACGGCGACGGGTGCAGCGCCAGCTGCGCCGTCGAGGCGGGCTTCACCTGCCCGCCTGCTGGCGGACCCTGCAACTGAGCAGCATGTGGGCGGGCTCCCCCGGGGGCCCGCCCGCGTCGGGGCGGGTTGCGTGGGGCGCGGCCGGTGTTAGAGGACCTTCGGGTCCCATGATGCGCTTTCTCGTCGCTCCCTTCGTCTTCTACGTAGTCGCCCTGGCGCTCGGGCTGGCGCTGCGCTTCTTCTTCGTGGCGCCCTTCGCCGGGATCGACTTCGGCAACGCGGTCCACGCCCACTCGCACACGCTCTACTTCGGCTGGGTGGGCCTCGGGATCTTCGCCCTCGCCTTCCGCCGCGTCGGCGCCAGCGACCGCCTCGCCGGTGGCATCCTCCACGCCATCGCCGTCGTCTCGGCGGCGACCTTCGTCGCCTTCCTCCACTCCGGCTACGCGCTCCCCGGCATCGTCGTCTCCACCATCGCCCTCCTCGTCTGGGCCGCTGCGGTGGTCGTCTTCTGGCGCAGGGCCCGTGGGCAGCAGGGGATCGATCTCGCCTTCCTCCGCGCCGGCATGTTCTACGTCCTCCTCGCCACCGCCGGCGCGTGGGCCCGGGTGGTGATCCTCGCCCTCGGCATCTCCGATCCGCTGCCGGGCAAGCTCGCGGTCTTCGCCTTCCTCCACGACTTCGCCTGGTTCTTCGTCCTCTCGATCTTCGGGCTCCTCGCCTGGCTGGGGCCGCGGATCGACATCCGCCTCGACGAGCGGCTGCTCCGCCTCCAGCTCCGCCTCACCATCCCCTTCGCCTGGCTCACCTTCCCGCTGGGCGTCCCCGGTGGCGGCGAGGGCGTGCTCGGCCTGGTGGCGAAGATCGCCGCGCTGGCACTCCTCGTCCCGGCAGCGATCGGCTGCTTCAACCTCTGGCGCGCCTCGCCCAGGACCCGCTGGCTCGCCTTCTGGTTCGGCCTCCAGGCGGCGATGGAAGGGGCCGGCGCCCTGGGCCTCGCCGAGGCGGCGCTCCAGTCCCGGCACCTCGCCATCCTCTACCTCCACGTGCTGCTGGTCGGCTTCGTCAGCCTCGGGCTGGCGATGCTCCTCCTCGCCGCCAGGGGCAGGGTCGCTGCCCTCGCCACCTCCCTCCACAACCTGGGCCTCGCCACCATGGGCGCGGGCCTGGCCCTGGCCGGCGGGGGCATCGTCGGCCTCGGCGCCCTCGCGCTGCCGGGCCTCTGGCTCGCCACCGCCGGCGGCGCCGGCATTGCCCTCGCCGGCGTCGCCTTCCTCGCTGCCGCCCTCCGCCCCGAGCCGCTGCCCCTCCCCGCTACCGCGTGAGGGACTGTCCCCCCCGCCGCCGCTGGGGCAGGATGGGGCCGACCGCCGGCAGCGCCGGCGCTTCGGAGGGGAGATGCAGCAGCTCGTCGTCGCCATCCTCGTTTTCGTCCTCGCCGCCTGCTCCGGCAGCGACGGGGAGAAGGGCGGGACCGCAGGGAGCGGCGCCGGGAGGCTGGAGCTGGTCTCCGGCGCCCTGCCCGACGACGGCCTCGACGCCCTCGTCGAGTTCGGCAGGGTCACCCTGGGCACCAGGCGCAGCAGGACCCTCGTCCTCCGCAACGCCGGCAGGAAGGCGGTGGTGGTGGAGCCGCCGCGGCTCACCGGCCTCTTCTCCGCCGACCTCGTCGCCCCCGCCACGGTGGAGGCTGGCGAGAGCCTCGAGCTGACCTTCTTCGCCGACGTCGCCGCCGAGGGGCGGAGCGAGGCGGTGGCGCGGCTCGCCTGGGAGGGCGGCAGGATCGACCTGCGCCTGCGGGCCGAGGGCGTGGCCTGCAGGGCCGCGGTCTCCCCCTCCACCCTCGATTTTGGCGCGCTGCAGGCTGAGCGCACCTGGGTGCGGCACGTCACCGTGGAGAACGTCGGGGAGGGGCTCTGCGCCCTCGAGGCGGCGGAGGTGAGCGGCGCGCCTTTCGCCGTCTCCCTCCCGCCGAGCACCCTCCTGCCCGGGGCGAAGCTCTCGGTGCCGGTGGAGTTCACGCCGGCGGACGCGGATCCGACCACCGGGACGCTCGAGTTGCGGATCGCCGGCAGCGCCCACCAGGTCGAGCTGCGCGGCAGCGGCATCGTCAACTGCGTCTCGGTCGAACCGGAGGCGATCGAATTCGACACCCAGTCGCTCTGCGACGCGGGGCAGGAGCGCGTGCTCAGCATCCGCAACGATTGCGGCCACGACCTCACGGTCGGATTCTTCGCCCTCCAGCAGGAGAGCTTCGCCTTTGGTGCCAGCCGCCTGCCGGAGCAGGGGACCGTCCTCGAAGCAGGGGGCACGGAGGAGGCGCGCATCGTCGCCTGGGCCGGGTCGCCGGGGCGCTACGAGGGGACGTTGCAGCTCTCCTTCGACGAGGGCTTCCTTCTCGAGGTGCCCCTTGGCCTCGAAGTGTCGGAAGCCGACATGGAGACGCGGATCGAGACGTTCCTGCCGATGGTGCCGCAGGCTATCGACGTGCTGGTGGTGGTGGACGACACCACCGCGATGGCGCCCCACCGAGGCAAACTCGCGACCCTCGCCGACCGGATCCTCGAGCGTCTCGACGGCCACGATTTCCACATCGGCGTCACCACCGTCTCCTCGTCCAGCGCCCCCGGCTGCGAGAACGCCGCCGACGGCAGGCTGCTCCCGTTCGACGGTAGCGGGCCGCGGATCATCGAGCGGGAGACGCCCGATGCGCCTGCGTCCCTCGCGGCGCTGCTCGCGCAGGAGAGCTGCCAGGATCCCGCCGCCGCCACCGGCCTCGCCAACGCCTGGCGTGCCCTCGACGAGCTGGCGGAGATGGCCGACGATCCCGTGCACCCGGAGCCGAACGACGGCAACGCGGGCTTCCTCCGGGACGGCTCCTACCTCCTCGTCTTTTTCGTCGGCGCCAGCGGCGACGTCTCCCCGGATGCTGCCGCGACCTGGGGGGACCGCTTCGCCAGCCTGCGGCCGAGCGCGCGGGCCCTCGAGGACGTCTCGGTGCAGACCTGGACGCTGCTTCCCGATTGGTGCGAGGACGCCGTCGCGGATCCCGCCACCGAGGTGGCGGCGCGCTTCGGCGGGAGCACGTGGCCGCTCTGCGCCGCCACGCTCGATCGGCCGACGCCGCCGCCGGTGGCGCCGGTGCCCTCCACCTGGAACCTCTCGGCCTGGCCCGCGGACACCGACGGTGACGGGCAGATCCGCTGGTCCTCCGGCGAGATCGCGGTGGCCCTCGACGGCGAGGAGATCGAGCCGCAGGCGGAGGACGGCACGCCGGTGTGGAGCTTCGAGGCCAACTTCGTTCCCTCGGTGGTCTTCCACCGGGGCCACCGGCCCCATGGCGGAGAAGTTCTCACCATTACCTACAAGCAACAGTGCGGATTCAGGGCTGTAGCTGGACAAGCAGGCGAGCTGCGGTGATTCTCCCTTCCCTTCGGGAGGGACATCGATGCGCGTGTTCGGGATCGGCCTCGTCGCCGGTGGATTGCTGCTGGGGTTTGCCGCTTGCGGAAGCGAGCCCGCCGATGAGCCTGCGGGCCAGCAGCCCTGTGTCGGCACCGAGAGCTGCACCTGCACGGACGGCAGCACCGGGACGCGGAGCTGCACCGATGGCAGCTGGTCCGCGTGTGCATGCGAGAGCGGCACCGGTGGCACCGGCGGCGGTGCGGGCGGTACCGGCGGCGTCGGCGGTAGCGGCGGCGTGGGCGGCACCGGCGGCACGGCGGGCGCCGGCGGCAGCGGCGGCGCCGGTGGAGCGGGCGGTTCCGCAGGCAGCGGTGGCGCCGGTGGCAGCACGCCGGAGCCCGTCTGCGCGCAGGTCCCCGATTGCGAGTTCGACGTCGAGGGCGACATCGACGAGATCTGCACCCTCGACGGGTGCGTAGACGCCGGTGTGCGCGGCGGCGGCGGCACGATCGAGCGTGGCGAGATCAAGGTCTTCGGCCAGAGCAACCCGGTGACGATGCCGGTGTCGAGCATCAAGTCGTACGCGATCCGCGTCTACCACCCGATCACCAACACCGGCGAGCTTCTCGACTGCGAGACGATCCTCGCGGCGCCCGATCGCTACGACGGCAGCTGGAACGTCCTGCGCCGCTCGACCGGTGACGTGCCCACGCCCAACGAGCAGATCCCCGCACAGGCCCGCTCCATCCCCGTGAATGACGAGTCGACGCCGCTCCTCGCCGAGCTCGCCTTCTTCGGCGGCAGGCGCGACACCAGCGGCGAGCCGCAGGGCAGCGTCATCGCCGTGGGCTGCGCCGACGGGATCCGCGTGGTGCCCGGTCCCTTCGTCAACGACGAGGACCACGTCTACGCCACCACGATGCAGGCGCCCTGACGCCGGCCCGGCGGACGCCCCCGACTGGCGGCTGATCAACCGCTGCCGCCTGCCTACCCTCCGGGGAGCAGGAGGCAGTGGTGCGGCGCGCTCTCTTTCCGATCCTGGCGGCCCTGGCGGCGACCCCTCTCGAGGCGGTGGCGCAGGTGCCCACCGTCGAGCCCTGGTACCAGCGCGAGGATCGCGGTGTCGAGGCACAGGCGCTGGTCGGGGTGCTGGTCTACCCCGGCGCCGCCAGTGATTTCCTCGGGACGGGCCTCGCCTACGGCGTGGTGGTGAGCATCGAGCCCTGGCACCTCTGGGCGTTCGAGCTCTCCTACCAGGGTGCCCTCTACGAGACGGTCTCGATCGACTCGCCCGTGGATCTCTCGGTCTTCGAGAACGGCGGGCAGGCCGCGCTCAAATTCAGCCCCAGGCTGGAGCGCTTCGAGCCCTACGCGCTGGCAGGCTTCGGCATCACCGCGGTCGACGTGGTGGAGGAGGCCAACGTGCGCAGCGCGGTCGCCGACGACACGCTGCTGCTGCTGCCCATCGCCCTCGGGCTCGACTACCACTTCTCCAGCGCGGAGGACGAGGATCCCGGCGAGGCGCACCTGATGGTGGGCGCCCGCGCTGCGTGGAATTTCGTCTTCGACAACGACCTGGTGCCGGTGAGCGCCCGTGGCGCCGACCGGCTGATCTTCAGCGCGCTCTTCGGGGCGCAATTCTGAAACGCCGCAGGCGCGGCGCAGGGGGATCCGGATGGCGACGAGGGACGTGGCACAGCGGTTCATCGAGGCGTTGCACCGGCTGGAAGGGCAGGGCGACGTCGAGCCGCTGGTCGAGATCTTTTCGGACGACTGCACCTTGAGCAACGCCGCTTCGCACCACCTCTTCCGCGGACGGGACGACGTCCGGCGCTTCTGGCGGGAGTACCGCGGGAGCTTCAGCGAGATCCGCTCGAACTTCCGCAACCGAATCGAGTCGGAGGGCCGCGTCGCGCTGGAGTGGCGCGCCGAGGGGACCTCGCCGGACGGCAGCACCTTCGCCTACGACGGGGTGAGCATCCTCGAGTTCGACGGCGATCGGGTGAAGCGCTTCCACGCCTATTTCGACCCGCGGCACCTCGGGCACCAGCTCTACGGCAGGCACGCGTAACGCCAGCGTCGCAGCGCACGAGAGCGGCCCGCCACCGGTGGCTGGGCCGCCCTCGATCCTGCATCGGGATTCGATCAGAGCTCGGTGGTGTCGCCGCTCTCCGGCGCCGAGGGCGCGCTCGGCGTCGGCTCCGCCGGCGAGGGGCGCGAGGGGCTCGGCGTGATCGGCGCCGGCTCGCTCGGCGGCTCCTCGCCCTGCAGGCCCCCCTCACCGCCGGGGGCGGAAGGCTGCTCCTGGCCGGGGGCAGCCTGCGGCTCCTCTGGCACCACCTCGACCACCAGCGCCACCAGGTCGTCACCCATGGGCAGAAGCGCCGCCCGCACCAGCTGGCCCTCCTTCACGTCGGCCTGCTTCACGTCCTTCTCGCCCTGGATGAAGCGGGTCTCCTCGTGGAGGCTCAAGGGCAGATCCACCGGCGCCCCAGGGGCGGTGAGGGTCATCTGCTCCTTGCCGACGCTTTTGACGAAGCCCTGCACGAGGATCGGCTCGAGGGGTTCCTGCTGCTCGGCCTCGCTCCCCTGCGGCGCCGTCGGCGCCTGCTGATCCGGCGACTTCTGCTGGGCCTGGGGCTGCTGGCCCGGCTTCGCCTGCTGCTCCACCGCGCCGGCGCTCCCGGCGACCAGAACCGCTGCCGCCGCCACGACGCCCATCCATTTCCGTCCCATGTGAGTCTCCTCCGATGTGGTGCGCCGCAGCGCCGGATTCCCACAACGTGAGGACGTCGCTTCCCGATGGCCTGCCGAACGGGTCGCTATCCGAGCGGGGCAGCAGGCACCGCCTCCCGCCGGCGACACCCGAGGATCAGGCCCCCGAGGCCGAAGAGGACGGCGATCAGGGCGACCAGCCCGCCGAGGACCGGAACGGCGAAGAGCACGACGAGGACGAGCAGGCCGACGAGCAGCCGGATCGGCCAGGCCCACGCCTGCCTGCCCGTCCGCCCGGCGATCCACCTGCCGATCGCCCGGGCTGCCAGCGGCACCGCGAGGGCGAGGGCGATCAGGTAGAGGGCCAAGAGGATGAGGCCGATCCACCACCCGCCGACGAGGAGGCCGAGGCCGAAGACGAGCGCTGCAGCGAGCGGCGCGAGGAGGAGCGCACCGATGCCGGTGAGGGCGGTCTTGCCCGGGCGCTCGAGCTGCAGCGCTGCGGCGCGCTCGCTCCACCGCGGCGCCGCGAGGGTGAAGAGCGCGCCGAGCACCCACATGCCCACCAGGACGCGGAGGAGGAAGAAGGCGACGGCGACGGGCCCCGGCTCCTTCGCCACCGGCTCGCTGCGGATCACCTCGCCCTCGATCCGGGCGTCGGGGGAGATGCGTGCCTCCGCGTCCTCGGGGACGACGAGATCGCCGGCGATGGAGACGGGGCCCACCTCGAGCTCGGCCACCGTCGCCTTCACGTCGCCGCCGATGTCGCCGCCGAGGCTCGCCTCGCCGGCAGCGAGCCAGGCCCGCCGCGCCACCGGGGCGGCGAGCCGGATCTCGCTCGCAGCAGCGAGGAGATCCCTGCCGATCCGCGCCGCGGGGGCGAGGTCGATCTCGTTGGCGGCGACCACCACGTCGGCGCCAACGGGTGCGTGGAGGTTGAGCTCGCTGGAGGCGGCCCGGATGGTGCGGCCGACCTGCCCACGGACCTCGAGCGTTCCCGCTGCAGCGAGCAGATCGCCCTCGACCGTGCCTTCGACGATCACCTCGCCGCCGGCGACGACGAGATCGCCCTTGATCGTGCCGGCGATCCGCACCTGGCCCCCCGCCACGTAGAGGTCGTCGTCGATCACCCGGTCCGCCGGGACGAAGACCTGATCGCCGCCGAGCAGCTCCGCCGCCAGGGCGGGGAGGGGAAGGAGCAGGAGGGCGAGCCATGCCAGATGCCTCATGCACGGCACCATGCATCGGCTCGGCGCTGGGCGCTGCCGCCCGGCAGGGGCAGCGACCCCCTCGCATCGATCGCCTGCCTGGGCTACAGACGCCCACGTACGTCCGGTGGAGGAGCTGGCAGTGGGGCGCAAGGCGGGACTCGAAGGGCTGTTGTCGACCTACCTCGAGGCCGAGATCGAGGCGGAGCGGAAGGCGGAGCGGGTGCTCCACGCCCGGTCGGTGGCGGAGCTCGTCGCAGGCGGCGACGCGGCCTGGGCCGAGGTGCTCCGCTGCGAAGGCGGTGAGGTCGACCTGAAGCTCGCGGGGCCCGCCCGGGTGCGGGACGGCGATCACCTCCGGGTGGTGCCCGCCGGCAAGGGGGAGACCCTGGCCGAGCTGGCGAAGGCGGCGAAGGGCCGGATGGCGAAGGGCCCCCTGCGCTGCAGGCGGCGGGAGAAGGAGAAGCTCCAGCTCGTCGGCAACCTCGAGGTGGAGGCAGGCGAGCGGGTGCTCGTCCTCGACCCCGCCCCGCACCTCGAGCCCCACGAGGCGCTGGTCGACGCCGCCGGCAAGATGGGCCGGAGCAGCGCGGTGGCGGCCCTCGCCGGGGCGCATCCGAAGCCCTTCGCCCCGCAGTGGCTCCCGCAGGCGGAGGTGCTCTCCGCGCTGGCCACGCCGCGCAAGGGCGTGCACGTGGTGCAGGGGCCGCCGGGCTCCGGCAAGACCTGGCTCATCGCCGAGCTCGCCCTGCGGCGGCAGCGCAAGGGGCAGTCGGTGCTGGTGGTGGCCTTCACCCACCGGGCGCTGCAGCAGGTGGCGGAGGCGATGCTCGCGGCGAAGGGCCGCGGCGATCCGGCGCCGCTCTACCGCGAGCGTTTCCCCGAGGCGGTGCCCCGCGGCTGCAGGCACCGGGCGGATCTGCCCCGGGGCGAGGGGCTCCGCAAGAACACGCTGCTCGTCACCGCCGCCAAGGTGGCGGCGAGCTGGCGCCGCGAGCCGCCCGGCGGGTGGGACGTGGTGATCGTTGACGAAGCCTCGCAGCTCGCGCTCCCCTCGATCCTCGCTGCGGTGGGGCTCGCCGACGAGGCGATCGTGGTGGGCGATCCGCAGCAGCTGCCGCCGGTGGCCCGTGCCGAGGAAGCGGTCGACCATCCGGCAGCGGACGGATTGCGCTGGGTCGCCGAACGTGCGGGGGCGGGCTACGCGATCCGCGAGACCCGCCGCATGAACGCACCGCTCGCGGCCTTCGCCTCCCGGGCCTTCTACGGCGGCAGGATGGAGGCGGTGCCAGCCGCTGCAGGTGGAAACGCCGATCGCTTCCTGCCGCTCGCAGGCTGGCCCTTCGCCGCAGCCGTGGCGCCGGATGCAGGGGCGCAGCTGGTCCTGCACGGCGGCACGCCGGAGGAGGAGGCCCGCCTCGCAGCGGCGCTGCTCGCGGCGCTCGATGGCCACCTCGGCGGCGTCGATCCCCACAGCGGCAGGGCGCTCACCTACGCGGTGGCCACGCCCCGGCGCGATCACGTCGCCCGCCTCCAGGAGGCCTTCTTCCGGGATCCGGCGCTGGCCCGGCGGATCACCGCCGAGACGGTGGAGCGGCTCCAGGGGACCACCGCCTCCGTCTGCCTCTACGCCACCGGCGAGCCTTTGCCCACGCCCACCGGGCCGGGCCGGGACCTCGGCTGGACCCTCTCGGCCCGGCGCCTCAACGTGGCCCTCACCCGCGGCCGCTACCTGGCGCTGGTGCTGGCGACGAAGCCGTGGGCGGAGCGGGCCGCCTCCGAGGCCAACCCCGATCCCGTCTCCCGGGCCGCCTTCGGCAGGCTCCTCGCAGGGGCGAAGGTCCTCGGGCCCGTGGCCGGCGTGCCGGCGCCGCGGGCAGCTGCGGCGAACCCCTTCACCCCGGCCAACCTCGCCCGCCTCACCTGCAACATCCCCAGAGGCTCGGTGGCCACCTTCGGGACCCTAGCCCGGTGGGCCGGGGATCCGGGCCGGGCGAAGGACGTCTTCCCCCTGCTCCTCGAGGCGAAGCGCCGCGGCCACGAGGTCTACGAGCACCGGGTGGTGAAGCGCGACGGCAGCCTGCACCCCGTGCAGGCGGAGAAGCTCCGCCGCGAGGGGGTCGATCCTGCGGCGCTGCGCTTCGTGACCTGATCTTCCGGTCTGTGCAGGCGATCGTGTATCCTCCCGGAATCCCTCCACTTTGCCGGTTCTTCGGCGTGGCGTGTCCAAGAGGATGAATGAACGCTACCGCGATCGAAGCGCTCTATCGGAAATACGGCCCGGCGGTCCTGCGCCGCGCCCGGGCGATCCTGCGTGACGAGCAGGCCGCCCGCGACGTGATGCAGGAGGTCTTCATCCAGGCGATCCAGGAGGGTGGGGCTTTTCGGGGAGACGCGTCGCCGATGACGTGGATCTACCGGATCACCACCAACCTCTGTCTCAACCGGATCCGGGACGAAGGCCGCAGGGCCGAGCTCCTCGCCGAGAACTACGTCGTCGACGAGGAGCCGGTCCGTCCGGCCACCGCCGAGCAGAAGGTCACCCTCGCCGCGATCCTGCGGCAGGTGCCCGACGAGCTCCGCGAGATCGCGGTCTATTACTACGTGGACCAGATGAGCCACGACGAGATCGCCCAGCTGGTGAAGACCTCGCGTCGCACCGTGGGCAATCGACTCGATGAGTTCCGGAAGGTGGCTCGTGCTGCTGCAGAGCCCAGGTTGGAGGTGGCGTCGTGAATGTCGAGGACTTCGTGATCGGCAAGGATGAGGGCTGCGTTTCCGATCTCACCCTCGATCGCTTCCTCGCAGGGGAGCTCGAGGAGACGCCGGAGGGCATGCAGGTGCAGGCGCACCTCGCCACCTGCAGCCGGTGCGCTGGCAGGAAGGCTTCCTTCGAGGCGGACGCCGAGCGCTTCGACGAGGAGATCTTCGTGCAGGGCCTCGCGGCGCAGGCCGCCCGCAAGGCGAAGGCGCCCGCACGGCGGATCCCCTTCGCCTCGATCATGGGCGCGGTGGCTGCCGCTGCGGCGGTGGTGCTGGTGGTGGTGCTCCCGAAGAACGAGGAGATGGGCTACCGCAGCAAGGGCGGCGGCGCCCTGGAGCTCATCGCCCGCACCCAGGACGGCAACGTGGAGCGGGTGCTCCCCGGCGATCCGCTGGCGCCCGGCGACGCGATCCGCTTCGAGGTGAGCGCGCCCGAGGAGGCCTGGGTGGCGATCGTCGGCGTCGACAGCGCGCAGGTGGTCACGCCCTACGTGCAGGGGGCCTCGCTTCCCGCCGGCGAGCAGGTGCTGCCGGGCAGCATCGTCCTCGACGAGACCCTGGGCGCCGAGCGGATCGTCGCGGTCTTCTGCGACGGCCCCGTCGCCACCGAGAAGCTCGTCGACGCCGGTAAGCGCGCCCTCGCCGCTGCAGGCGGGGATCCGGCGGCGGTGGTCGATCTCGCGGTGCCGGATTGCAGGCAGTCCTCGGTGCTGATCCGGAAGGTGGAGCGTCGATGAGACTCGTCGTCCTCCTGCTCCTCGTCTTCGCCGCGCTGCCCGCTTCGGCGGCGCGTCGCTTCGCCCTGGTGATCGGCGCCAACGCCGGCGAGCCCAACGAGGTCCGCCTCCGCTACGCCGAGTCCGACGCGGAGCGCATGGCCCGCATCCTCCGCGACGTCGGCGGCTTCGAGGCCTCCGACGTGCTCCTCCTCACCCAGGTGGACGCGGAGAACGTGCGGCGCGCGCTCATCGGCCTGAACGCCCGCGTCCGCGCCGAGCGCGGCGAGGCGCTCCTCTTCGTCTACTACTCGGGCCACGGCAGCGCCGATGCGCTCCACCTCGCCGGCAGCCGCTTCGACATGAGCGAGCTCAAGGAGCTCGTCTCGGGCTCACCGGCGAAGCAGCGGGTGCTGGTGATCGACGCCTGCCGCTCCGGCGCCATCACCCGGATCAAGGGCGGCCACGCTGCGCCCGGTTTCCAGATCGCCTTCGACAAGGCCTCCGCGGCGGAGGGTGTGGCGATCCTCACCTCGAGCGCCGCCGGTGAGGATTCGCAGGAGTCCGACGAGTACGGCGCCTCGATTTTCACCCACTACCTCGCCTCCGCGCTCCTCGGCGCCGCGGACCACGACGGCGACGGCAAGGTCACGCTGGCGGAGGCCTTCTCCTACGCCTCCGAGCGCACCCTGGTCGCCTCAGCCTCCACCGTGGCGGGGCCGCAGCACCCGACCTACCGCTTCGATCTCGGCGGGCGCGACGACCTGGTGCTCACCAGGCCCGCCCACGCCGACAGGGCGGTGGGGCTGCTCACTTTCCCGGAAGCAGGTTCCTACCTGGTGAGCCAGGGCGGGCAACACGGCGCCGTCGTCGCCGAGGTGACCACCGAGGCCCGCGGCGCCAGGCTCGCGCTGCGACCCGGCTCCTATTTCGTGACGAAACGCGCCCGCGACCACCTGATGCAGGGCGAGGTCCGGGTGAAGCAGGCGACCTCCACGACCCTGAAGCTCGAGAGCCTGCGCCGCATCGACTACGCGCAGGTGGTGCGCAAGGGCGGCACCGATCGCGGGGCGGCGTGGAGCACCTTCGCCCACGGCGGCGTGCGCGGCGCGATCTTCGATCTGGGCACGAGCACCTACGGCGGCGTGGGCTTCCGCCTCGACGTGCCCTTCCTCACCGTGGAGACGCGCTTCGGCTACGGCACCTCGAGCACGCGCAGCGAGCGGCTGGAGATCGACACCCGGGAGCTGCGCCTCTCGATGGCGGGCCTGCGCGCCTTCGACTTCGGCCTCGCCACCGTGGGCGTCGGCGTGGAGGCGGGGATCGATCGCTTCGACCAGCGCTTCCACGAGGCGCAGACGCCGGACCGCGGCACCTGGGGCGCCGACGTCGGGCCGGTGCTGGCGCTGGAGGTGCCGCTGGGCGGCTCCTTCTTCCTGCGCGGCGACGGCGCGCTCCTCACCTACTTCCTGCCCGGCGAGACGCCGGTGAGCTGGCGCGCCGGCGCCGGCATCGGGAGCTTCCTGTGAAAGCGATCCGTGTTTCCGCGCTGCTTGCGCTCGCGCTCGCCGCCTGTGGCGACCCGCTCGCCAGCGGCGATTACGCCGGTGAGCCGCTGATCGAGCTCCGCGGGCAGATCATCGGCGATGCAGGCACCTCGAAGATCCTGCGGCCGCATCTCGGCGTGGTGTGGATCGATCCGATGAGCTGGGAGTTCAACGCGGTGACCTCCCTCTCGCCGATCACCGAGGCACGGTTCCCCGGAGACTTCACCACCAGTCTCTTCGAGCCGCCGCCCGCCGATGCCTTCATCGAGCTCGGCGGGGCTCGTTATGCGGTCGGGCTCGCGATCGTCGTGGACGACGTGAACGGCGATGGGAAGTTCGCCGTCGAGCAGCAACTCGACAGCGCCGGTCGGATCGGTATCGAGCCACCGGACCTGATGTTCGGCGTAAATCTCTGGGAACCGCTGCTCTACGGGGCGGGGCAGATCGAGCCGGCGTGCTCGTCCTGGGTCTTCGGAGGCGGGCGGCTCCCGAGCGGCTTCCGTCTCGGCCGGTACCAGGGGTGCAGCCATCTCTTCGACGTGCTCCCCGCCGATACCGCGATGTCGATCCGGCTCTTTCCGCCATCGAGTCGCTGGCCTTCGTCCTGGGAGGAGGAAGAGGGATCGGAACCCATCAGCTGCGAATATTGCGTCGACCCGAGCGCACCGCTCTGCGCTTTCGGCGAGTTGCAGTACGAATGCGCAGCGCGCGAATGCCAGGACGAGGACGCTGCCTTCTTCACCTGCACCTCCGAGCATTGCGGCTGGGACATGGAGGACTACGACGCCTGTGTGGATGAACACTGCGGCGAGGTGTTCCGGGCGTGGACGAGCTGCCAGACGGGAACCTGCGGCATGGGCGCAATCTGCGAGGGACTCGGCGACTGACTTGCTGACGTACCAGCAGCCTGGACCCCTCGAAGCCCCCTGTGCGATTCGTCGCGCAGGGGGCTTTCGCTCGTGCGGGCGGCCGCGATCGTTTTGCGCGGGACCGCTTGCCCGCTTTTCGAGGCCGCGTGTCCAAGCAGTGCAACACAGACGGCGCAAGGTTGCGCCGAGGGAGGGTTGCACAGATGAAGTCGTTTGCATGGAAGACGATGGCGGCGCTGGGGGCGATGGCGCTGGCAGCGTGCGGCAGCGAAAACGATGGGACCCAGCCGTCCGGCGAGCCGGTGGCGGAGCTCCAGGGTGAAGTGCGGGGCAGCGTGGGCAACGGCACCCGGCTGCAGAACCCGAGCGTGGCCCTGGTGTGGGCCCGCTTCGACGATCCGAACCAGCAGCCGGTCTTCGCCACCGAGGTCGCGGCGCTGCCGGGGAACGACCCCTCGTCGTTCTCCCTCCCGGTCTTCTCCAACCCGCCGGCGGCGATGCTCGAGGATTGGGACGTGGACTACGACGGCAACGCCGACCTGCGGCTCGCCTTCGGCAGCGTCTTCGCCTTCGAGGACGTGAACGGCGACGGCGCCGTCGCGCTCCACGATACCGGCGTCGACGCCCCCGACCGCGTCTTCGGCGTCAGCTGGGAGCACCAGCTCCTCTACGTCGACACGATCTACAACCAGGCCGCCCTGGGCCAGATTGTCTCCAACCCGCAGGAGGTCGTCGCCGGCCAGCTCCTCCTCGCCGAGTACGACATCTGCAGCTTCGGGCCTGCAGCCATCGTCCCCTTCAGCACGCCGGTGGTGCTCTGGACCTTCACCCCGACCTCCGACGTCTCGGAGGCCGACCTGCCCCTCGACGAGCTCGAGTGCAGCGGCGAGATCCCCGGCATGGGCGGCGTCTGTGGCGACGACCCGGGGAGCGAGGCCTGCGCGGCCTGCATGGACCGTGCGTTCAGCACCTGCTCGGCAGGCTGCGACGTGCAGACCGCAGCGTTCGAGAGCTGCATGACCACCAACGGTTGTGATCGGGATCCGACCGGCAGCTGCATCGAGACCCACTGCTCCGCCGAGGCGGACGCCGTCTACCAGTGCATCGGCGGCTGCAGCGCCTACGACGAGTGCTACACCGACGCCGCCGAATGATCGGCTGAGGTGGGCCTCCGCCGTCATCCGGCGGCGGAGGCCCTTCGGCATCGCAGGTGCAGCTTTCCTGCACCGCCCCCCTTGGCGGCAGGTGGGCCTTCCGGCCAGAATCGTCCCATGCCCAACTTCCGCTCCCCCCGGTTCCTGCCGCTGGTCGTGTGCCTTCTCGCTGCTTGCGGCGGCTCGGATGAAGAAGAGAAGCAGGACCTCTGCGCCGGCGTCGTCTGCGGCGGCGGCTCCACCTGCCAGCCGGACTCCGGCATGTGCCTCTGCGGCGAGGTGCTCTGCGACAGCGTCGGCACCACCTGCGACCCTGTGGCGGGCGCCTGCAGACCGACGCTGGAGAACCGCTGCACGCCCGGCACCTCCTTCGTCCCCGGCAGCGCCAGCTTCCGCGAGGTCGGCCTCGAGCGCGGCCTTGAAGGTGTTCTCGGCACGCGCATCTCCGCCGCCGACATCGACGGCGACGGCTTCCTCGATCTCTCGGTGCGCAAGGTGGGCCTCGCCTCCGACGACTTCGCCGAGGGCGGTGCCCGTGCCACGTGGCTGCTGCGCAACAAGGGCGACGGCAGCTTCGAGGACGTGACCCGGGCCTCGGGGCTGGTGACGCCGCGGCAGGGCGGCGAGCTGGGCAGGCCCGGCGAGATCGTCGTCTTCGCCGACGTGGACAACGACGGCGATCTCGACGCCTTCACCGGCATCTCCAACGGCGATCCCGCGGCGCTCCACCCAGAGAGCACCGAGATCCTGCTCAACGACGGCAGCGGCACCTTCTCCCTCGGCCCCGCCGAGAACGCGGTGCGCAGGGAGGGCGAGGCGGCAGCCCGCTCCGGGGCCGCCTTCGTCGACATCGATCGCGACGGCATCGTCGATCTCTGGGTGGGCAACGGCTCCTCCGGCGGCGAGCCGCAGCAGGACCAGCTCTACCGCGGCAACGGCGACGGCACCTTCGCCGAGATCACCGAAGAGATGGGGCTGCGCACCAGGCCCTGGAGCAACGCCACCGTGCTCAACGAGGCCCGCGGCCACAGCAACGCCTGGTCGGTGGCTGCCTGCGATTTGAACGACGACGGCAGGTCCGAGCTCCTTGCCGCCTCCTACGGCCGCGCCCCCAACCATCTCTGGCTCGCTGGCGAGGTGGCCTACACCAACCATTCGATCGCCTCGGGCTACGCCTTCGACGATCGGCAGGACTGGACCGACAATGAGTCGGCGCGCTGCTGGTGCCAGTTCCATCCCAGCGACCCGGGCTGCAGCGGCGTCCCCGAGCCCGAGAAGATCGCCTGCACCACCGACCAGGGGCTGCGCTGGAACCACACCTACGACCGCGAGCTCTTCCGCCTCGGCGGCAACTCCGGAACCACCGTCTGCGCCGACGTGAACAACGACGGCAAGATGGATCTGCTCACCACCGAGATCGTGCACTGGGACGTGGGCAGCTCGAGCGATCCGAGCGAGCTCCTCTTCGGCGACGGCGCCGCCGAGGTGAAGTTCACGCGCCCGGGCAACGAGGCCACCGGCCTCCTGCGTGATCACACGAGCCGCGTCGACTGGAACGACGGCGACATGACCGCCGCCGTCTTCGACTTCGACAACGACGGCCGCCCCGACGTCTACATCGGCTCGAGCGACTACGGCGGCACCCGCGGCCTGCTCTTCCGCCAGAACGAGGCCGGCACCTTCGACCTGGTGACGCCTGCCGACGGCATCGACAGCAAGGCGAGCCACGGCATCGCGGTGGGCGACTTCGACCGCGACGGCGACCTCGACGTGGTCGTCGGCCACTCCCGCAGCCGCTGCGACGATCAGTGCTACGAGACCGCCAACGTCCGCTACTTCGAAAACCTGCTCGGCCAGGACGGCAACTGGATCCAGCTCCGCCTCGAAGGCGGCGAGGGCACCAACCGCTCCGCCATCGGCGCCCGCGTCGAGGTCCGCGCCGGCGACGTCGTCCAGACCCAGGAGATCGGCGGCGGCCACGGCCACTACGGCATCCAGCACGACCTGGCCCTCCACTTCGGCCTCGCCGACGCCTGTGAGGCCGAGGTGACCATCACCTGGCCTGACGCGGCCCGCACCCAGCAGCGATTCACCGTGCAGAGCGGCTACCGCTACCACGTGGCGCAGGGCGCCCAGCCGCAGGCGGAGTAGGAAAACAGCGCCGCTGGCCAACGACGGCCGCGAAGGACGAACACAACGCCGTGCACGCTTCCCCCGTGCACGGCGTTTCCTTCTTCGGGCTTCAGCCCCCGCCGAGAAGAACGGCGAAAAACCCAGCAAAAACTGCCCGAATTGGTGACTCGGCCGGGGTCTATCTGCGGCTCGACCGCTGTGAGAATCTATGCCCAATCGACCGTGGGGGCGGAAGATGGGTTCCAGGCACAGCAGAGGAAAGAAGGGCCAGTTGCCGCTGCCGCTGAAGAAGCGCTTCGGTCACGGCGGCGAGCGAAAGCGGGCAGGGCGGAAGCGGATCGCGCCGCTGCCGCAGGTGAAGCACCGCACCCGCCCGCAGCTCGGCGACGACCATCCCGTGCTGGTCACCTGGCGGGTGCTCGACCACGTCTGGAACATGCGCAGCAAGCGCGGTTTCCGGCGCCTGCTGCGCGCCTTCCGCCCCGCCGTCGAGCGCTTCGGCGCGCGCATCACCCACTTCTCGGTGCAGGGCAACCACCTGCACCTCATCGTCGAGGCGAGCGGCGCGCCCGCCCTCTCCACCGCGATGCAGGGACTCGGCGTACGGATCGCCCGGGGCCTCAACAAGCTGATGGGCCGCGCCGGGAAGGTCTTCGCCGATCGTTTTCACGCGCATGCACTCGGCTCACCCACCGAGGCACGCAACGCCATCGACTACGTTCTGGGCAACGCACGCATCCATGCGGAGCGGCAGGGGCGCAGCACCGCCCCAGGCCCCGACCGATTCGCCGCGTCCCACTTGCAGCTGGCCGACGACGCCGCGTGGTGGCGGACCTTCGACGACGGCAGCCCGCCCGTCACCAAGCCGAAGAGCTGGCTCCTCGAGCAGGGCTGGCGCCGTGCGAAACCTCGCCGCGGCGTGCCGGCATTCGCGTTCCCGGCATAGCGAGCGCAGCTCCGCGACGGGGCAACCCGGTCGAATGCGTCGCGCGACGGATACGGAGCAATCATCGAGCAGCGGCGTCGTTGCCGAGGGCGGCGTCGAGCCACTGGACGAAGGGTGCCAGCACCTTGAACCGAGCGGCCACTTCCGGCACGAGCTCGTTGCTCGTCGCCACCTCGAGTGGCAGCGACGTGGCGAAGTAGAACTGCTTGTGCTTGAGCAGCTCGGCCGCAGGGTGGTCGGCATCGAAGCCCTTCGGCACCCGCACGAGCTTCTCGCCCTGCATTGGCCCGAAGAGATCCTGCAGCTTCTTGCCCCCGATCAGCTTGCGGAACGCCGCCGGCTTCGCAGCGATCGCTGCCCGGATCCGCGCGAGTTGCTCGGGGCCGGGCATGTAGACGCCCCCGAGCAAATCTGCGCCGGTCGTCGTCACGCGGAAGAAGTAGCCCGCCGCCTCCTGCTTCTCCTTCCCCTGGCACGGGAAGATCGCAGCGGCCTCCGTCTTGTACGGCGACTTGTCCGCGCTGAAGCGCGTGTCCCGGTGGATGCGCGGCATGGCCTTCTTCGGCGGCGTCACGTACGCCGGCGCAAACCCCTCCAGCTTGGCGTTCAGCGACTCCACGATGGCCGCCATCGGCAGCTTCACCGTGTTTTCGTACCGCGCCTTGTTGGCCTCGAAGAAGCGCTTGTCGTTCTTCTCGGTGAGCTCTTTGAGCAACTGCACGCCATCCGCGGGAAACATGGCCACCTCGGCTCCAGGCCTCCGACACCGGTCGGGGGAGGGAACCGATTCAACCATGCCGTGCCGCTATCCGGCCACGCGTCACGACGCTGGCAGATTCGCGGATCCCTTGTACGTTGCCCACTCGCCCCGCTGGCGCCGGGCCAGCGGACAACGTGGCGCGCTGCGCGCGCAAGACGCCTTTGCGTTTGAGACCCGTGGGGTCTCAGCCGATCGCCTGGAGCACCGCCTCCGCCGCGCGCCTGCCGGCGAGCATGGCGCCGTTGAGCGAGGCGGTGCCGCGGTGGTCGCCGCAGGTGAAGATGCGGCCGCGCACGTGCACCGGCTTCTCCACCGGCTCGAGCGCTCCCGGGGGCTGGGCGGGCAGGGCGTAGGGGATGCGGTAGGTCCGCAGATGGCGCCACCCGCGCACCGCCGTGCCGAACCAGCCGGTGAGCTGGGTGCGCACCGCTTGCTCCAGCTCGGCGTCGGCCGCGCGCGGCACGCCGAGCACCGTGGCCGCGATCAGCGCCTCGCCCTTCGGCGCGTAGCCCGGCGCCACCTGGCTCGGCACCGCCACGTTGTTCACCGGCCCGCGGCCCTCGCCCTCGAGGAGCAGGATCGGCTCCCGCTCCGGCGGCTCCGGCGCGGAAAAATAGAGACAGGTGGTGCCGTGGGCCGCAGCAGGGATTTGCCTTCCCAGCAGCCGGCCTGCTACCGGCGCCTCGGTGGCTACCACCACCGCATTCGCGCGCAGCTCCTCGCCGCTCTCCAGCACCACGCCGCCGTCGCGCACCTCGCGCACCAGCGCGCCGAGGCGGATCCCGCCGTCCTGGAGGCGCCGCGCGAGCTGCACCGGGATCTGCCCCATGCCGCGGTTGGGCAGGGCGATCTTCCCCTCGCCGAACATCTTGTAGAGGAAGCGGAAGAGGCGCGCGGAAGTGGAGAGCTCGTCCTCGAGGAAGACGCCGCCGAAGAAGGGCCGGAAGAAGCGCTCCACCATCCGCGGCGAGAAGCCGCGCGAGGCGAGGAACCACGCGGTGCTCTCGTCCGGCGCGCGCAGCGTCTCCTCCACCGAGTCGCGCATCACCTCGAGGCGGAGCCTGCCCACACGCAGCTTGTCGGCCAGCGATCCCACCGGCGTGAGCAGGGTGACGAGCCCGCCCACCGGCCGGCGAAAGGGATCGGCCACGCGGAAGAACTCGCCCTCGGCGTGGACCTTGGCGCCCGGGTAGAAGGCGCGCAGATCGAGGGCATCGTAGTTGAGCACCCGCCGCACCTCGGGGTAGGCGGTGAGCAGCACCTGGAAGCCGCGGTCGAGGAGGAAGCCCTCGTGCTCGTCGGTGCGCGCGCGCCCGCCGACGCCGTCCGAGGCCTCGAGCACCAGCGGACGCACGCCGTGCTCCTGGAGCCAGAGGGCGCAGCAGAGCCCCGAGACCCCTGCGCCCACCACGATCACCTCGCCGCTCGCCATCACCGCTCCTCGCGCGGGCAGTAGAAGAAGAAATCACCTGCGGCCGGATCGATCGCCTCGGCGCCGCGCCAGGGAACGACCTCGACGATTCCCGCCCCGGGATCGAGCTGCGCGAGGCGGTGGCCGATCCCCCATCCGTGCGACACGTGGCCGGCGCCCGCCAGCACCACCACGGGGCGATCGAGCCTGCGGCTCCACGTCTTCGCCGCGCCGGCCATCGCCGTATCCCAGAGCGACTGCACCCGGAGGAAGCGGGCGAAGCCCTCCTCGGACGGCTGGGCGCCGTGGGCGTGGGATTCGTAGGCGGTGCGCAGCATCTCCTCCTGCTCGGGCGGCGGGGGCAGGAGCGCCGGCACCTCGGGGGGCAGGGCGCTCTCTCCCTCGCGGCTCACCTGGCGGACCACCTCCGCCGGCACGTTCAGGGCGGCGACGGGCAGCTGTGCCGCCGCGGCCTCGTCGAAGATTGGCCGGTAGAGGGCGAAGGGCACGCCCCACTTCTTTTCCCAGCCGAGGGCGCCGTCGAGCTCTTCGACCGTTACCTCGCCGGCGTGGAAGCGGTCGAGCACGTCCTGGCGCTCGGTGGAGACCATCTCGAGCCCCACCACCGGCGCGCGGGCAGAGAGCGCTCGCACGATCGCTGCCTGCACCCGGTGGTCGCAGGCGGAATCGTGGCCCTCTCCCACGAGTACGTAGCGTGCGTCCGCTACAGCTGCGGCGAGTTGATCGGGCCCGAGGGCCTCGCCTGCAGGGGTGAGGAGCGTGCCCGGCTCCAGCTCCGCCGCGGGTTCGAGCTTTCGCGCGGTCCCGCCGGGACCTGCACAGGCGGTGAGGAAGAGGGCGGACAGGAGGAGAGAGGCGAGCAGGCGCATGGCCCCGAGCATAGCCACGGGGGCAGGTGGCCGCTCGCCGGAGGGGCCGCTTCTGCTTTACAGACCGCCCCTACACGGGTGATTTTCGCCTCTCCACGCAACCAGCCGCCCGGGATCGAGGGCGCCGTAGACGGGCTGCAACGGCGGCCCGAGGGGAATGGCCGTGACGACTGGCAAGCGGACGGAAGCAGAGCAGCTCGAGGAGAAGACCCCGGTCGAAGGGATCGCCGCGCCCGGTTTGGCGGCGGTCCCGCAGGTGGCCACGCCGGTGCGGGAGCTCACCTTCCGCGCCATCGCCAGTGGCATGGTGATCGGCTCGGCGCTCTCGCTGTGCAACATCTACAGCGGCCTCAAGATCGGCTGGGGCTTCAACATGTCGATCACCGCGGCGCTGCTCGCCTTCGGTTTCTTCGGCCTCACCCGCAAGGCCACCGGCGCGCCGCAGTTCGGGATCCTCGAGAACAACATCAACCAGACCGCGGCCTCCTCGGCTGCGTCGATCTCCTCCGCGGGCCTGGTCGCGCCGATCCCGGCGCTCACCATGCTCACCGGCGAGACGCTCTCCTATCCGCTGCTGGCGATCTGGTGCTTCTCGGTCTGCCTCGTCGGCATCACCGTGGCGGTGGGCCTGCGCAAGCAGATGATCGAGGTGGACAAGCTCCCCTTCCCCAGCGGCATCGCCTCGGCGCAGACGCTCAACGAGATGTACGCCAAGGGCAAGGAGGCGATGACCCGCGTCAAGACGCTGGTGGGCTCGGGCATCCTCGCCGCGGTGCTCAAGGTGGTGGAGAGCCTCGTCGCCATCCCCAAGCTGGCGATGCCCGGCGCGGTGTCGCTGGCGAGCGGCGCCAAGGCGAGCCTCTACAATCTCACCTTCGCCCTCGAGCCGTCGCTGCTGATGATCGGCGTCGGCGGCATCATCGGCTTCCGCGCCGGCGCCTCGCTGCTGTTGGGCGCGGTGGTGGGCTGGGGCTGGCTCGCCACCGTGGTCATCGACAACGGCTGGGCGAAGTCGGGCGCCGCGGACGCGATGTGGTCCGGGCCGCTCCTCCAGTGGCTGCTCTGGCCCGGCGTGGCGATGATGGTCACCGCCTCGCTCACCTCGTTCGCCTTCTCCTGGCGCTCGATCTGGAACGGCATCCGCGGCGCGGGGAAGGTGAAGGACGCCGGCGCCGAGAAGAAGGACACCGGCGAGGTGAGCCGCACCTGGTTCCTCGGCGGCCTCGCCGTGGCGCTGGTCGCCTCGGTTCTCCTCCAGGTCGTGCTCTTCGACATCGCAGTCTTCGTGGCGGCGCTCGGTGTGCTCCTCACCTTCGGCCTCGCCGTGGTGGCGGGCCGCGTCTCCGGCGAGACCTCGATCACGCCGGTGGGCGCGATGGGCAAGGTCACCCAGCTGATGTTCGGCGTGATCGCCCCCGGCCAGCCCGCTGCGAACCTCATGTCCGCGAACGTCACCGGCGGCGCCGCGAGCCAGTGCGCCGACCTGCTCCACGACATGAAGTGCGGCCACATCCTCGGCGCCACCGCCAGGCTCCAGGCTGCGGCGCAGCTCCTCGGCGCCCTCGGCGGCGCGGTGGTGGGCTCCGCCGCCTACCTGGTCCTCATCCCCGATCCGAAGAACCAGCTCCTCACCGAGGAGTGGCCGGCGCCCGCAGCGGCTGCGTGGAAGGCGGTGGCCGAGGTCTTCATGAAGGGGATCGAGGCGATGCCCCAGGGCGTGGTGCCCGCCATGGCGATCGCAGGCGCGGCGGGCATCGTGCTCGCCATCCTCGAGAAGGTGCTGCCCAAGGGGATCCGCACCTGGGTGCCCAGCCCCGCGAGCCTCGGCCTCGCCTTCGTCATCCCGGCCTACTACTCCATCGCGATGTTCCTCGGCGGCGCGATCTCGCTGGTGCTCGGCCGCGTGGCGCCCTCGTGGACGGCGCGCTTCCTCGTGATCATCGCCTCGGGCCTCATCGCCGGCGAGTCGCTGGCGGGTGTGGGTGTGGCGCTGCAGAAGATGCTCTTCCCGTAAGCGAGTGCTCGCTTCGCGAGTTGCGCCCTCGTCCCCTCTGCTGGGGGCGGGGGCGTTTTACGTGTTGGGTGGCGAACCGTCTCCTCCCTGTCGGTGGAGAGACGCACTCACCGTGCGTGGTCACGCGGACTGGGCGTGTGCAGCTGTCGAACGCGACTCGTACTCATCCTGCGCTCGCCCTTGGCACGGGGACACCGACCCGCAACGCGTCAGCCACGCTGCCGGACCGGCGACGTCGTCGGTGGCCTTTCGGTGGAGTGCCGCGGACTGCTGCAAGGGAGGCCGCCGTGAAGCGCATCGCCATTCTTCTGGGCCTGACCGCCTCGCTCCTCGTCACCGCTTGCTGGGAGGAACGCCGTCAGCCCCCGGCGACCGCAACCGGCGGAGCTGGCGGAGGTGGTGCAGGGGGCGGCGGAGGCACGGGAGGCAGCTCCGCTGGCGGTGCCGGCGGCACGGGCGGTTCGGGTGGGGCTGGCGGCGCAGGCGGTGCCCTCGCTTACTGCGGCGACGGGGTGGTCGAAGGCGCCGAAGCGTGCGACGGCGCCGACCTCGCAGGCGAGACCTGCGCATCGCTGGACTTCGAGGGTGGCAGCCTGGGCTGCTCCGAGGCGTGCGAGTACGACACGAGCGCCTGCACGAGCACCGAGGAATGCGATTCGGGCCGCGATGAGGACGGCGATGGGCTCGTCGATTGCGACGACCCGGACTGCGCGACGACCGCTTCTTGCCCGCACTGCGGTGATGGCCGCGTCAACCAGCAGAGCGAGGAGTGCGACGGCTCGGACAACGACGGACGCTGCTCACAGTTCGGATACTCGCTCGGCTACGTCGGCTGCACCGACACATGCACCTTCGACACGAGTATGTGCGGCGACCCGGAGATCTGCGGATCGGGAGAGGACGAGGATCGCGACGGCCGGGTGGATTGTGAGGACTCCGACTGCTCGATGCTCCCCGAATGCCCGCACTGCGGCAACGGCGTCGTGCAGCAGGGAGAGGCCTGCGACGGGGCATTGCTGCAGTCGTGTGTCGACCTCGGCTTCGACGGAGGCTCGCTCGCCTGCAGCTCCTCTTGCGAGTTCGACACGAGCGCCTGTCGCTATGCCACCTGCGGGGACGGCTTCCAGGACGGCGAGGAGGACTGCGACGACGGCAACCTCGTGTTGGGCGATGGGTGCGACGACAACTGCTTCATCGAGGGGGACCACTGCGGCAGCCCCTGGGCACTCGTTCTCGATCCGGTGACGGGTGAGTGGGCGGTGGACGGCACGACGACGGGACGGCTCTTCGACTACGGCGCCACCTGCGCGGAGACGACCGGCGTCCCCGATTCCGTCGTCTCGTTCACCGCGCCTGCCGACGGCCGCTACTACGTCGAGGTGGAGGCCGCCTGGGACGTGGTCTTCTTCGGCTGGCGGGGCGCTTGCGGCGGCACCGACGCGCTGCGCTGCATGAACGAGGAGGGCGCCGGCGGAGGGGAGGGCATCGAGGTGGAGCTCGATGCGGGCGAGTCCGCCTACTTCGCGATCACCGGCCTGGCGACGCTACCGGAAGGTGTGCCGAGCGTCGGCGACTTCCGGGTCACCGCCAAGCAGGTCCATTGCAACGACGGGGTGATCGAAGGCTGGGAGCAGTGCGACGACGGGAACGTCGTCGCGGGTGACGGCTGCAGCCCGGTGTGCCGGTGGGAGGGGGACAACTGCAGCGATGCGGTCGACATGCAGCTCCTTGCCGAGGAGGAACCCGGTGTCAGGGTTTGGCGAGGCAGTACTCGTCGATTCTGGCCGGACTTCTCGGGGAGCTGCGCTTCGACGGCAGCACGTGATGGGGTCGCACGTTTCGAAGCGCCTTCGACGGGCGAGTACAGTTTCTGGCTGGCCGGCAACTTTGATGCGTCTCTCTTCATTTGGGACGGCGCGTGTGGCCAGACCGCTCCCGAGCTGGCATGCAGCAACTTGTACAACACCGTTCCGCGCGACCGACTCAACGCGCAGGAATATATCTACCTCCAGATGGTGGCAGGCCAGGTCGTCTACCTTGTCGTCGACGGGCATTCGGCGGTCGATGACGAATGGGGCTGGTTCGCGCTTGCTGCCGCCCCCGCGATCTGTGGCGACGGCGTGCATGAGATGCTGGAGCAGTGCGATGACGGCAACCTGCTCGACGGCGACGGCTGCTCGTCTACCTGCTTGTTCGAGGGGGTGCGAGAGCTGGAACCCAATGACTCGCTTGCGTCCGCCCATGCGTTGGAGGTGAACCAGATCGGTCGTGGTTCGCTCCCTTTCCTGCCCGCGGTCAACGTCGACATGTGGAGTTTCCCGGCGGCGCAAGGTGTCACCTACGACGTCTGGACCCGCAACCGGTTCGATGGCAGCTGCCTTTTCGAAGCCGACACGCACATCCGCCTCCTGGACACGACGGGCGCTCTTCTCGCTGAGAACGACGACATCTCGGTCGACGACCTCTGCTCACGTGTCAGCTGGACTGCCCCGACGGACGGCACGGTCTACATCGAGGTCACCACCAACTCTCCGATCCGCACCTGGAACGGCCTGATCGTGAACGACACGGCACTTGGCTACCTCATCTCCGCAGACGCGCGGTGAGCGGTTCCGAAGTCGTGCGTAAGCTGTCCGGATGACCAAGCGGCGCAGCGGCGACCCGGCGGCGGCCCCGGCACTCGAGGAGGCGGAAGGCGAGCTCTACGGGGCGCCGCTCGAGGACTTCGTCGCCACGCGCAACGCGCTGGCGAAGTCGCTCAAAGCAGGCGGCGATGCGGCGGGGGCGAAGGCGATCGCTTCGCGCCGCAAGCCCACCGTCGCGCTCTGGGCGCTCAACCAGCTGGCCCGGCGCCACCGCGCCGAGGTGGAGCGCTTCCTCGAGGCGGGGGAGACGCTGCGGGTGGCGCAGGCCTCGGACCCCGAGGCGTTCCGCGCGGCGCGGGAGAGCGATCGCAAGCTGGTGGCGAGGCTCACCGAGCGGGCGGCGGCGATCCTGGAGGCAGGTGGCCACGCCGCGAGCGAGACCAACCTCGAACGCGTGCGGGCGAACCTGCGTGCTGCGGCGGGGGCCTCGGACGAGGAGCGGGAGCGGCTGCGTCGCGGGACGCTCACCGCGGAGATCGAGCCGGGCGGATTCGAGCAGGCCTTCGCCGCGCTGGGGATCGAGGGCGGCGCGCTGCGGCAGGCGTCGGAGAAGCGTGCGCCCGGGAAGCAGAAGCGGGCGGAGGCTCCGGCCGTGGAGCCTACGACGAAGGCGAAGTCCGAGACGCTGCGCAAGGCTTCCGCTGCCGAGGCGCGGCGGGACGAGGTGCACGAAGCGGAGCGCGAGGCGCGGGCGCTGCGCACCGAAGCGGCGGTGGCCTCCCGGCAGACGACGCAGGCGCAGCGGCATGCGGAGCAGGCGCAGCAGCGCCACGAGCGCACGGAAGCCGAGGTCGAGGCGGCGGCGCGCACGCTGGAGCGGCTGCGGGAGAAGTTATCCGAAGCTGCCTCCGCTGCAGAGGATGCAGCGCGTGCGCTGGCCGAGGCGGAGCGCGCGGAAGCGGGGCTGCGGAAGCGGCTCGACGCAGCAGAGGCCCGGGCGGCGCGGCTTCGCAAGAAGCGCTGATCAGCCGGCGGCGACGTCGCCCGGCGTGTCCCAGTCGCGGAGTTTGCGCCACGCCTCGCCCGAGAGCGGCAGCTCCGCGGCGTGGGCCGAGAGGAGCCGCTGCATCGAGCGCTCACCGCCGGCGATCGCTGCGTCGACAGGGTCGCGCATCACGCCTGCCCGCCAGCGCGAGAAGAAGGGCTGCCAGCGGCCTTCCGGATCGCGCGGCGCCACCACGGCTGCGCCGGGCGCGTGCGCGCGAAGCCGGTGGATCAGCGCTGCCTCGATCGCCGGCAGATCACACGCGAGCAGAAAAGCCTCGTCGCCTGCGTGGTGGAGCAGGGCAGCGAGGCCGCCGATCGGCCCGATCCCGCCCGGTCGATCGTCGAGGGCCTGCAGGGCGGGAAACGCCGCCTCCACCGCCTCGTTGCGACCGACCAGCACCGGCTCGAGCTTGGCCTCCGTGCAGATCCGCACGAGCCGCCCGAGGATCGTTCCGCCCCCGGGTGCAACGAGCAGCCCCTTCGGCGCGCCGCCCATGCGTGTGGAGCCGCCGCCGACGAAGAGTCCGGCGACCGGCCTAACGGACACGGCCGGTGCTCCAGCCGTTGCCACCGGGCCAGAAGACCAGCGAAGGGTTGCCGGGATCGCGATCGTCGATCAAAACCGGCTTCTGGTCGGCAGGCGCAACGTCCGCAGGGCGCTGGGGAGCGGCAGGCCTCGGCTTCGGGGGCGGCTCGCTCCAGCGCTGCAGCGCCGCCTCGAGGGCGTCCGCACCGGCGCGGATCTCCTCGACCTCCTCGCGGATCCCGCCCCCGTCGAACGAGAGCGCCTCGTCGCCGTCCTCCGGCGCCATCCGCCTGCCTGCCGCACGGCGCTGGGCGATCATCCGATCGGTCCTGGCGACGAGCTCCGCAGCGAGGCTCCGCCGCCGCTCCCGTGCCGCAGCCTCGTCGGCCTCCGCTGCCGCATCCTGCACGGCGAGCGGCTTCTCCGCGTGGTAGCGCAAACGCGCCTCCTCGTCCCTGCGGACCGCCTCGTGCAGTTTGCGCTCCTCGGCCTGCCGCATCGCCTCGAGGAGACGGCGCCGCTCCTCGTCCTCGGCTACCGGGCCGGGCTGGGGCGGCGAGAAGAGCTCGGGATCGTCCAGGTCGAACCAGGCGACGGTCTCGTCGACGTCGGGGTGGAGCAGCGGCGCCGCCTGCGCCGCCATCGAGAAGCCGCGGGTGTAGCCGCCCGCCGCAGCAACGCGGCTGCCCGTGGCGTAGCCGCCGAGCCTGGCGCTGGTGCCGCCATCCCTGCCGCTGCCCGGGATCGTCCCGCCGGTGGCGCCGCTTTGCTGCGCCGGACCAGGCCCCGGCGTCGTCACGTCGGGCACCGCGCGCAACCTGCCGCGGCCGTCGCCGGCGGTGATCCGCCACGGGTGTGTGTAGACGTTGAGCGAACCGTTGCGGGCGAAGCCGGCCAGGGTGAGCCCGGTGGACTGGGCGAGATCGATCGCCAGCGAGGTGGTCGCCGAGACCGAGGCGACGATCGGGATCTTCGCCACCGCCGCCTTCTGCACGATCTCGAAGCCGGCTCTGCCGCTCACCACCAGCAGCGCCGGCGGGCTGCCCCGCCGCTCCGCGCCCACGAGGCCGAAGCGCAGGAGCTCGCCCACCACCTTGTCCACCGCGTTGTGCCGCCCCACGTCCTCGTGGCAGCAGAGCATCTCGCCAGCGGCATCGAAGGCCGCCGCGGCGTGGAGGCCGCCGGTGCGCTCGAAGCGGATCTGCGCGGCGCGCATGCGGTCCACCGCACGCAGCACCAGATCGGCCTGCAGCACGGCGCCGCCCTCGAGGGTGCCGCAGCGGGCGATGAGATCGTCGATGGTCTGCCTGCCGCAGACGCCGCAGGCCGACGAGGTGGGGACGAAGCGCCGCCCCTCGAGGATCCGGTCGGCGTCGAGGCTCACCCCGGGACCGGAGCGGACCTCCATCACGTTGCCCCAGCCGTCCTGGCCGGGCCTGCCGCAATGGCTCACCGTCCCCACGTCCTGCAGGGAGGAGATGATCCCCTCGCCGAAGAGGAAGCCGAGGGCGAGGCGGGCGTCGTCGCCGGGGGTCCGCATGGTGACGCCGATGGTCTCGCCGTCGACGCGGATCTCCAGCGGCTCCTCGGCCACCACGGCGTCGAGCTCGTCGGTGGCGCCGCCGGGACGCTCCCCGATCCGCTCCACCTTCCGGCGTGCCACGCCTGCTGGATCGATCGGCCGCTTCACCGCGTCTTCGCCCCCGGGGAACTCCTACCTCTGCCTACCACGACGATATCGGATGATGTACCGCCTCCGCAGCAGGTGGAAGCGCTCGTTGCTGTGGTTTCCACCGCGGGCTACGCTCGCTGCCACATGAAAAACAAGGAACTCGCTCCGTCCGGGGGCACGGGCCTCGTTCCGCTCCGCGCCGATCGCCGGCCCGCGGGCCTCGTGCCTTTCGGCCTCGGCCAGCAGAAGCCGCAGCATTTCCGCGAGATGTTCCGGATCGCCTGGGAGAACCGGCGCCATCCGTACTACGCCTGGAAGGTACTCTCCCGCGGCGTCTGCGACGGCTGCGCCCTGGGCACAAGCGGCCTCTCCGACTGGACCATCGACGGCACCCACCTGTGCCTGGTGCGCCTCAACCTCCTCAAGCTCAACACGATGGATGCCTTCGACGCGGCGCTTGCTGGCGACGTCGACGGCTTGCGCCGGCTCGACAGCAGGGAGCTGCGGGATCTCGGCCGGATCCCGAAGGTGCTCCGCCGCCGCAAGGGCGAGGCGGGCTTCACCGCCATCGGCTGGGAGGAGGCCCTCTCCGAGCTGGGGGCGCGCCTGCGTGGCGTCGATCCCGATCGGCTGGCGCTCTACCTCACCTCCCGCGGCATCGGGAACGAGGTCTACTACGCGGCGCAGAAGGCGTGGCGCTTCCTCGGCTCACCCCACGTCGAGAACGCCGCGCGGCTCTGCCACAGCCCCTCCACCACCGCGATGAAGAGCATGCTCGGGCTCTCCGCCAGCACCTGCTCCTACAAGGATTGGTACGGCACCGACGTCATCGTGCTCTTCGGCTCCAACGTGGCCAACGACCAGCCGGTCTCGCTCAAATATCTGCTCGAGGCGAAGAAGCGCGGCACGGTGGTGATCAGCGTCAACACCTACGAGGAGCCGGGGCTCAACAAATATTGGGTCCCCTCGAACCTCGACTCGGCGGTGCTTGGCTCGCGGATCGCCGACAAACACGTGCGTGTCTCGCCTGGCGGTGATCTCGCGCTCCTCCTCGCGGTGCAGAAGCGCCTGATCGAGCGCGGCCAGATCGACCACGCCTTCCTCGCCGAGCGGGTCGAGAATTTCGACGAGTGGAGGGCCCACCTCGACGGCTTCTCCTTCGACGATCTGGTGCGGCAGAGCGGGGCGAGCGCCGCCGACGTGGAGCTGCTCCTCTCGGTGCTCGGCCCGGCGAAGACCGGCGTCTTCGTCTGGAGCATGGGCCTCACCCAGCACGCCCACGGCACCGCCACGGTGCAGGCGCTGCTCGGCGTGGGGCTCCTCAAGAATTTCATCGGCCGCGAGAAGTGCGGGCTGATGCCGATCCGCGGCCACTCCGGCGTGCAGGGCGGCGCGGAGATGGGCGCCTACGCCACCGCCTTCCCCGGCAGCAAGGCCGTGACGCCCGAGGAGGCCGACAGGCTCGAGGGGCTGTGGGGCTTCCGCCCGCCGGATCGCGTCGGCATGGACACGGTGGCGATGATCGAGGCGGCAGCCCGCGGCGGCCTCGAGGCCTTCTTCACCATCGGCGGCAACTTCCTCGAGACCATGCCCCAGCCGCAGCGGGTGGAGGAGGCGCTGGCCAGGGTGCCGGTGCGCATCCACCAGGACATCGTGCTCACGAAGCAGATGCTCGTGGACCCGGCGGAGGTGGTCTACGTGCTGCCGGCGCGGACCCGCTACGAGCACCGCGGCGGCATCACCGAGACCACCACCGAGCGGCGGGTCATCTTCTCGCCCCATGTGCCGGGCCACGAGATCCCCGAGGCGAAGGAGGAGTGGTGGCCGGTGGTGGAGCTCGCCCGCGCCATCGCGCCCGAGCGCGCAGAGCAGCTCGCCTTCACGGATGCCGCCGCCATCCGTCGCGACATCGCCGCCACCATCCCCGCCTACGCGGAGATCGCCGGGCTATCGAAGCAGGGCGACCAATTCCAGTGGGGCGGCCCCCACCTCGCCCCGGGCGGCGTCTTCCCGCTCCCAGGCGGCAAGGCCCGCTTCGTGAAGATCGCGCCGCCCAGCTTCGAGCGACCCGAGGGCGCCTTCTTCCTCGGCACCCGCCGCGGCAAGCAGTTCAACTCGATGGTGCAGAAGGACGTCGACGCGCTCACCGGCGCCGCGCGCGACCACGTCTTCGTCGCCCCGGAGGACGCGCGCCGCCTCGGCCTCCGCGCCGACGAGCCCATCGTGCTCCGCTCGGCGCACGGCGAGATGCAGGGCCGCGTCTTCCTCGCCGAGATCGCCCCCGGCTCCCTGCAGGCCCACTGGCCCGAGGCCAACGTCCTCATCGGCGACCGCGTGGTCGATCCCGGCTCCGGCGTCCCCGACTACAACGCCTGGGTGCGGATCGACAAGGTGGGCGCCCTCGCTCCTGCGCCGAAGCGCGGCGCACCGGACGAGGCGGCGTAGCCTCACGCCGGCGCCCGCCTTCTTCGCCTCGCTGCTCCACCGACGCACCTGGGCGTCGGTGCGGCTCCCCTTGCCTGGCTCCAACTTGCGCCGGGGCGCTTGTCCATCGCGCACAGCAACGCTGGCCCCGGGAAATACGGGCGACGTGCCGCGTCGCGCGCTACGCGGCTTCGCACCCGAGAGCCGCCGGCGCCTTTCTGGACGGCGAGCTCTGCCCGACCGCCACGACGAGTGAATCGATCAGCTCCGTCGGGACCCGGCCAGCGAAGACGAGTGTCAGGCGTGTCCCTGGTCCGAAGCGTCAGAGATGTACCCGGTTTGGACCCATGCTTCTTGGTCCCTTCCGGGGCGTGGAAATGGTCCCAGCACGGATATATGCTAATTCAAACGAAGGGGGGCGGCGCATGGGCAAGGAACGCGAGCCGGAGCAGGGCGAGCTGCCCTACAGGTTCCGGGGTGGCAAGCGTGATGGGGCGGGGCGGAAGCCGAAGGGCGAGCGCGCCGGCGTCTCGCACCTGGCGCGCAGCCACGTGAACGGGCGCGAGCCGGTGCACGTGGGCCTTCGTCTGCAGCGAGGGCTGCCGGATCTCCAGCGCCGAAAGGCGTTCGCTGCGGTGGAGAAGGCCTTCGAGGCGGCTGCAGCACGGCGGGACGACTTTCGCGTCACCCACTATTCGGTGCAGGGGAACCACCTGCACCTCATTGTCGAGGCCGAGAACGGCAGCGCGCTCTCCCGCGGCATGCAGGGACTCTGCATTCGTCTCGCCCGCGCCATCAACCGGCTGGCGAAGCGCACCGGGAAGGTCTTTGCCGATCGCTTCTGGTCGCGGCTGCTGAAGACGCCACGCGAAGTGCGGCACGCGATCGCCTACGTGCTGGGCAACTCGCGCAAACACGCGGAGCGCATGGGCCTCTGGATCACGCTGCCGGCAGCCGATCCCTTCGCTGCCGGGCCCGGGCAGGATCGCCCGGGTCTCGAGGCGCCGCGGACCTGGCTGCTGCGGGTGGGGTGGACGAGAGCGCCGGCGCCACGCGCTGCCCTCGACGTCCCGTTTTGATCGCGGCGCGGCGGTGGTGGACGCGCCGCTAGAAGCCGGTGCGCTCGAGGATCAGCTGCGCGAGGGCGTCCATTCCCGCCGCGTCGGGCGCGAAGCTGGGCGCACTCATCTCCGGCTCTCCGTCCGTCGCGTACGCGAGCAGCGGGGCCGCGTGCACGCGCTCTCGCCCCCGGGCGGCGACCTCGATCTTCGGCACGGCACGGTCGGTCTTGAAGCCCTCGGCGATCACGAGATCGGCGCCGCGTGCCAGGTGATCGGCGGCGATCCGCGCGAGGGGCAGGGGGCCGCTGCGCACCACCGTCCCGGCGTCGTCGACGAGGGTGGTGGCGAAGGCGCCGGCGGCGCGGTGCTTGGCCGTGTCGGAGTCCGACTCCTCGGTGGCTCCTCCGCAGCCGTCGTGTTTCACGGTGGCCACGCGCAGGCCGCGTGCGGTGAGGCGGGCGACGAGCTGCTCCACCACCCAGGTCTTTCCCGCGCCGGAGTAGCCGCACACGGCGACGACGCGTGCCGCCTCCGCCCTGACCTCGGGGCGATCGAGGAGAAGGACGGGCAGGTCGTTGCCCGCATCGATCGCTTCGACATCCGGCGGGATCACCGCGAGGGCGTTGGTGCCCGCCACCGCCGCGATCTGCGCGGGGCCCTGCTTCTTCGCTGCGGTGAAGACCAGGCCACCGCCAGCAGCGTGCACCTTGCCGCGGAGCAGGCCGGTCTTGCCCTTGCGGCGGTCGAGCGGCGCGCCGAGCCGTGTCGCCACCGGCGCCACGCCGACGGGATCCCCCGCGAGGCACGCGTGCACCTGCCGTCCGATCCCCTCCAGCCCAGCGAGCGCCGCGGTGGGGCTGCCGGGCACGAGCAGCAGCGTGCGCCCCTCGTGCCGCGCCACGCCGATGGGCTTGCCCGGCTTGATCGACACGCCGTGGAAGAGCAGCTCCGCGCCCATGCGCTCCACCGTTGCAGGCACCACGTCGCTCTCGCCCACCGACGCGGCCCCCGCGGTGATCAGCAGATCGGCCGAGCGCAGCGCGGACTCGATCCGCTCCGCCACGGCGCAAACATCGCCGGTCGCCGGCGGCAGCAGCCGCGCCAGCGCCCCCCACGCCCGCACCGCCGCCACCACCGCAGGCCCCGTGGCGTCGGGGCGCCCCGCCGCCAGGTGGTGCCCGACCGGCAGCACCGCCACCCGCACCCGCCGCACCACGCGAATCCGCGCGAGCCCCAGCGATGCAGCGGCGAGCACGATCCCCGCATCCACCCGCGCCCCTGCAGGCGCCACCACGTCCCCAGGCTCCACGTCCTCCCCGCGGCGCCGGACGTTCGCCCCGGGCTCCACCGCCCGGAGCACGGCGATCCGCTCCCCCTCGATCCGCACCCACTCGATCGGCGCCACCGCGTCCGCCCACGCAGGCAGCGGATCCCCGGTGGCGATCGGCTCCGCCCCGTCGCCGATCGGCAGCAGGGCTGGCGCCTCCCGGGACGCCCCAACACACGACGCGGCCCGGATCGCGAAGCCGTCCATCGCGCTGTCGTCGCAGGGCGGCAGCGCCACGGGCGCCACCAGCGGCGCGGCGAGATGGCAGCCGAGGGCGCGGAGCGGCGGCAGCTCCACCGCCTCCAGCGGTGCGATGCCCGTGCGGATCCGCGCCAGGGCCTCGTCGTAGCGGATCAACGCGCCTGCTCCCCGCCGGCAGCCTCGATCAGCGCGCCGGTGTGGACCAGCAGCTCAGGGCCGCCCAGGGGACCGTGCCCCGGCACCACCACGTCGGCATCCGGGTAACGCTCCCGCACCCGCTCCACCGCGCCGCCCCAGCTGGCCAGATCCGCGTCCGCCACGTTGCCAAGGTTGCCGGCGGCGCCCGCCTTCACGAAGCAGCCGCCGAAGAGCAGCTGCCGCTCGGGCAGCCACACCACGATGTTGTCGGGGGCGTGGCCTGCGCCGGGGAAGAAGGTCTCGATCTTCCCGCCCGCCAGATCGAGCGACGCAGTAGGCGGCAGCTCCACCGGCGTGAACGGCCTGCCGAGCCCGGCGGAGAGCGCCGCGGTCTCCGCGAGAGCGTGGATGCGCACCTCGTCGGCGAGCGCCGCGACGCCGCCCGTCCGGTCCTCGTGCGCGTGGGTGACGACCACGTCCACCAGCCGGCTCCGCTGCACCTGCTCGATCCACGCGACCAGCGCCTGCGTCTGCGAAGGCGTCCACGGCGTGTCGACGAGGAGCGCGCCGTCGGGCCCGAGCACCACCAGGCCATTCGACGGCACCTTGCCGTAGCCGGGCATCTCCTTCGACGACACGTGGAGCCACAGACCGTCCGCGAGCTCGCGCAGCTCGAGGTCGTCGCCGAGGTCGACGTGCTCGACGGCAGGCGCCACCCGCGCCGCGTTGCTGCCGGCGCAGGCGGCGAGCAGCAGCGCGAAGGCGATGAGCCCAACACACTTCATTCGATCGTTCCGTCCCATCGTTCTGGCTCCTGCGAAGTTCTTCAGAGCATCTCCCGCCGCAGCTCGGCAGGCTCCCGCGGCGAGAGCAGCCCCGGCGCGATGTCGAAGACCGTCTTCGCGCCCACCTCGCCGCGCTGGCGCAGCCGGTGGCAGGCGCGGGCGTAGGCCACGAGCACGCTCGCCGTGAACTCCGGGTTGCTGTCGAGGGCGAGGCGGAGCTCGAAGAGCTGCTTGCTCTGCTGCCCCGTCTCCCCGGTGCGGATCACGAAGCCGCCGTGCGGCATCTTCCCGTGCGACCGGCGGAACTCCTCCTCGTCGATGAAGGCCACCGTGGTGTCGTAGTCGGCGAAGTAGTGGGGCATCGTCTGGATCGCGCGCTCCACCTCGCTGGGATCCGCGCCCTCCTCGAGGACGACGTAACAGGCGCGGGTGTGCATCTCCCGGGTGACGAACGACGGCCGCTCGCCGGCGCGCACCCGCTCCATCGCCGCCTCTGCGGGCAGGGTGTACTGCACGCCCATCTTCACCCCCGGCACGCGCCGGATCGCGTCCGAGTGGCCCTGGCTCAGGCCCGGGCCCCAGAAGGTGTGGGTGGCGCCTGCGGGGAGGAAGGCCTCGCCGTAGAGGCGGCCGAGGGAGAAGAGGCCCGGATCCCAGCCCACTGCGATCACCGCGGTCGTCCCGCCCCCGCGGGCGGCGGCGTCGACGGCGGCGAAATGCTCGGGGATCCGCGCGTGGGTGTCGAAGCTGTCGACGACGCAGAAGCGGGAAGCCAGCGCCGGCGCCTGCACCGGCAGGTCGTCGCGGGAGCCGCCGCAGAGGACGAGGACGTCGATGGCGTCGCGCAGGCCGTCGAGCGCCTCCATCCGGTGGACCTTCGTGCCTGCCTGCAGCGGGGCGATCGACGCGGGCGCACGGCGGGTGAAGATCCCCTCCAGCCGCATGTCGGGGTTCTGCGCGAGGGCCTGCTCGACGCCGCGTCCGAGGTTCCCGTAGCCGACGATTCCGATCCTGATCGCTTCGCTCATCCACACACCTTCTTCTCGGGGTTCCGGGGCTCTCCCTATCACGAGCGCCGCCTCCCGGCGCGGCCCGCCCCCTGCTCGCCCGCCCGGAGGGTGGAGCCCCGAGCGCTCCCGAATGGAACTGGGGACTTGTTCCAGCACGGAGCGGGGTTACTCCCCCGGTGCGCGAAGCTGCGCGAGGAGGAACGCCATGCCCGAAGCACTCCCGACGATGGACGACGGCCTCTGCACGGTCTGCGGCCTCTCGCAGGATCTCACCTTCGGCCGCAACGCCATCCGGATCGTCGCCGAGAGCCCCAGCATGCAGCAGGTGCTGCGGCGGGTGGCCCGGATCGCCCCCACCGACGCAGGCGTCCTCCTCGCCGGCGAGAGCGGCACCGGCAAGGAGGTGGTCGCCCGCGCCATCCACGACGCCAGCGCCCGCGCCACGAAACGCTTCGTTGCCATCAACTGCGCCGCGCTCCCGCCCGATCTCCTCGAGAGCGAGCTCTTCGGCCACGCCCGCGGCGCCTTCTCCGGCGCAGCCGGCGCCCGCCGCGGCCTCTTCGAGGAGGCCCACGGCGGCACGCTCTTCCTCGACGAGATCGGCGAGCTCCCCGCTGGCCTGCAGGCCAAGCTGCTCCGCGCCCTGCAGGAGGGCGAGGTGCGAAGGGTCGGCGAGAACGAGTCGGTCCTCGTCGACGTGCGGATCATCGCCGCCACCAACTGCAACCTCCCCGAGCTGGTGGCGAAAAAGCAATTCCGCGAGGATCTCTACTACCGCCTCAAGGTCTTCTCCCTCGAGCTGCCGCCGCTCCGCGCCCGCCGCGAGGACGTGCTCCCCATGGCCCGGGCCTTCCTCGCCACCGAGCGCGAGGGGCTGCGCTTCTCCGCCGAGGCGGAGGTCGCGCTCGCCGCCTGGCCCTGGCCCGGCAATGTCCGCGAGCTGCGCAACGCCGTCCGCCACGGCGCCGTCCTCGCCGAGGGCGCGCTGGTGATGCCGGGGGATCTGCCCCCCGAGGTCGCAGCGGGCGCCGCCCACGCGCCACCCCCGCCGCCGCAGCGCGAGGCTGCCATCGATCCCCTGTGGATCGGCGCAGGCCGCCCCGAGGACCGTCCCGCCCCGCCGCCGGTGCAGACGATCGCCTTGCCCCAGCCCGTGCTCGTCCCGCAGCAGCAGCAGCAGCAGCAGCAGCAGCGGTCGCAGCACCACCTCGACGCCTTCGAGCCGACCGCGCCCCTCGACGACGTGGTCCGCGCCCACGTCCGCGCAGCCGTCGATGCTTGCGACGGGAACCGCGCCGCCGCCGCCCGCCTCCTCGGCGTGGGGCGCAACACGCTGTGGCGCTGGCTCAAGGGTGGGCGCGGCGCTTGCAACCGAACCGGGCGGCAGGACTGACCGCTTTCCCGGAGCCGACGATGACCTCGTTTGCCTTGCCCTTCTTCGACAGCGTGGCGCCGCTGCGGATGAGCGACCCGCTCGCGGAGCTCCTCGGCGTGGTGCAGCCCGGCGCCGTCTTCGAATACCGCTACGAGGATTGCGTGCGCCTCGCCGGCCACTCCTGCCTCGCAGTCGCAGGCGCGTGGGCCATCGCCGCCCGTGCGCTCCCGGCGCTCTTCGAGGGCGGCCTTCCCGTGCGCGGCGCGGTGGAGGTGGTCGCCCTGGGGGCGCCGGAGGAGCTGGCCTTCGGTCCGATGGCGATGGTGATCGGCGCCATCGCCGGCGCGGAGGGCGAGGCGGGTTTCGGCGGCCTCTGGGGCGCGCACCGCAGGCGCGGCCTGCTCCGCTTCGCGCCGGATCGCTTCGTCGCCAACGGCTTCGAGCTGCGCCGCCTCGACGGGCGCGGCGCGATCCTCGCCACCTACCACCCGGAGAAATTGCAGGGCGCCGGCCCCTCGCCGCTCCTCCTGCCCCGGCTCCTCGCCGGCGAGGCCAGCCCCGAGGAGCACCGCGCCTTCGTGGAGCGCTGGCAGGGGCTGGTGCGCGAGGCGCTCCTCGATCCCCCTGCCGATCTGGTGCAGATCCGCGCGATCACCTGAGGCGCCAAAGCAGGGCAGGGCGCAGCCTTCACGCCCTGCCCGGACCCACGATCAGCTCTCGCCCGCTGCCCGCTGCAGCTCCTCGAAGCCGGGGAGGCTGGAGAGATCCGGCACCACCACGATCTCGATCCGCCGGTTCGCGGTGCGGCCTTCCTTCGACTCGTTCGACTGCGCCGGCTTGAACTCGCCGAAGCTCGCAGCGCTGAGGCGCTCGGGCTGCATGCCCGCGTCGATCATCGTCTTGGCCACGGTGATCGCGCGCGCCGCAGCGAGCTCCCAGTTCGACGGGTACTGCGCGGTCTTGATCGGCACGTCGTCCGTGTGCCCCTCGACCATGAACTGCCGGTCGGGGATCTCGGCGAGCACGCGGCTCACCTCCGCCACCGCCTGCTGGCCCTCCTGCGCGAGGCGCGCGGAGCCCGAGGCGAAGAGCACGTCGGTGGGCAGCTCCACCACCATGCGGCCGTCGACGATCTTCACCCGGAGCTTGCCGGCGTCGATGAGCGGCTGGAAGCGGGCGAGGAGGTTGCGGTACTCGGCGATGCGCGCGTCCGCCTCGGCCTTGCGACGGTTGGCCTCGGCGAGGGCGTCCTGCATCTCCTCCACCGAGGCGGCGAGGCTCGCGCGATCCTTGAGCAGGTTGGCCTGATCGCGCTGCAGCGACGCGAGCTGCCCCTGGAGCTGCTCGATGGTCTTCGCCTGCTCGGCGCTCTTGCGCTCCTCGGCAGCGAGGGCCTCCTCGAGGGAGACGATCCGCGCCTCGCGCTCCTGCAGCGTCGCCGCCTGCTCGTCGAAGTTCTTCTGCAGCTCGTCGTACTTGCCCTGCGACACGCAGCCCGCGGCGAGTACGAGGGGAAGCAGCATCCACGTCTTCGTCATCGTTCGTCCTCCTGGCGGCCCCCCGCTTCCGCCCGACGACGAAAGCTAGGACGTAAAATAAAAATTGTCCAACAGACGGATCTTTTGACGCTCCGATCCGGTTGTGCTCTCGTCGCCGGCCATGAACCAGATCCGCATCCTGACCGCAGTGGCGCTGGCACTCTTCGTCACCGCCTGCAACGAAAACAAGCCCGCCGAGACCGCTCCTGCTGCAGAGCAGCAGCAGCCGGAGAAGGCGACCCCCACCGCAGGCGCGGAGGCGCAGCAGCCGAAGGAGCTGCCGGCGCCGCCCGACGTCGCCGCGGCGCCCGCCGACGCGCAGAAGACCGAGTCCGGTCTCGCGTCGAAGGTCCTGCAGCCCGGCACCGGCGACAAGAAGCCCGGCCCCGAGGACGTGGTCACCGTGCACTACACGGGCTGGACCACCGACGGGAAGATGTTCGACAGCTCGGTCACCCGCGGCCAGCCCGCGAACTTCCCGCTCAACCGCGTCATCCCCGGCTGGACCGAGGGCCTGCAGCTGATGACCGTGGGCGAGAAGCGCCGCTTCTGGATCCCCGAGGAGCTCGCCTACAAGGGCCGCCCCGGTCCGCAGGGCACGCTGGTCTTCGACGTGGAACTCGTCGCGATCAAGGAAGCGCCCAAGCCGATCCCCGCACCCGAGGACGTGAAGGCGCCGCCCAGGGACGCGCGCAAGCTCCCCTCCGGCGTGGCGATCAAGACGCTGCAGAAGGGCACCGGCACCCAGAAGCCCAAGGCCACCGACAAGGTCGAGGTCCACTACACGGGCTGGACCACCGACGGGAAGATGTTCGACAGCTCGGTGGTCCGCGGCCGCCCCGCCACCTTCCCCCTCGGCGCGGTGATCCCCGGCTGGACCCAGGCGCTGCAGGAGATGGTGAAGGGCGAGAAGGCCCGGATCTGGATCCCCGAGGAGCTCGCCTACAAGGGCCGCCCCGGCGCGCCGCAGGGCATGCTCGTCTTCGACGTCGAGCTCCTCGACATCGTGGCGCCGAGCACCCCGAGCCCGCGCCCGCAGCCCTCGGCGCCGCCTCCCGCGGGCACCACCAAGCCCAAGGCGCCCGCGCCGAAGTAATCGGCAGCGCAACGCAGGACGAAAAAGGCCCGCGCCGCTTCGAGCAGCGCGGGCCTTTTTGCGTCGGCGCCCTTCGATCAGAGCAGCGTTTCGGGATGCACGCCGCTCTCGCCTTCCGCATCGAGGCCGGCCCCGTGCTCCGAGGACAGATCGTTGCGCGCGTGGCCCCAGGTGCCCCCGTCGCTCGGGATCGGGAAGCTGCTCGCCGGGTAGTCGTAGGTGTCGCTGCCGCCGGCGTCGATCATCACGCCGATGCTCACCGGCTCCGGCCTGGTGTCGATGCACTCGCCGCTGACGTTGCCCATGCCCGAGCCGTAGTCGCTGCTCGCCACGTAGGTGTCGTCGCCGGCGTTGTCGACGAAGAGCCCCATGCCGTTGCAGTTGGAGGCGCCGCCGGCGAGCGTGCCGAAGTGGTAGACGTCGTCGCCCTGATCGTTGATGAGCACGCCGGTGCTGAAGTCGTGGCCTGCGCCGTGGCTCATGTTGCGGGTCGGGAGCCTGCCGGAGAAGACGTCGCCCAGCGGGCCGCCGTCCGCGAGGATCCCCACGGCGAAGTGGGCGGCGCCGCCCTGCACGTACCAGAAGGCGTCGTAGGTGTCGGCGCCGGCGCCGTCCGAGAGGAGCCCGGTGCCCTGCCAATAGCCGGTGCCCTGGGCGAAGACCGAGGCCTCGTAGACGTCGTCGCCGTCCCGGTCCCGGAGCACGCCGAGGCCCCCCGAGAGGAAGAGCTCCCGCGCGTCCTGCCGCAGGCCGAAGCCGGCGCCCTGGCACATCGAGGTGTTGCCGGTCTCGGGGAGCTGCGGCGACGGGTAGACGCCGGGGATGCCGCCGTGGGCGGGATCGCCGTTGTCGCAGCGGTAGCGGTCGGGGCCGCCGCCGTCGAAGAGGAAGCCGGCACCCCCGACGTAGCCGAAGCCCTGCGCGAGGCTGAAGGCCGTGTATTCATCGGCGCCGCTGCCGTCGTCGATGGCGAGACCGATGCCGAATTGCGCGGCGCCCTGCACCAGCGCCTCGCCCAGGTAGACGTCGTTGCCGCCGCCGTCGTAGAGCACGCCCACGCCCAGGTGCGCGTAGCCCTGGCTCGCCCGCAGCGATTCGTAGCGATCGGAGCCGAGGCCGAGATCGAAGAGCATCGCGATGCCGTTGCGGGCGCCGCCCTGCCGCGAGACATGGGAAGCCGAGGCGCCTGCCCGGGACCTGCCGCCCTCGTCGCTGGGGAGGAGCCCCTCGCGGTCGTTGGGGTTGGCCACCGGCTCGTAGCCGTAGCGATCGTCGCCGGCGAGATCGATGGCGAGGCTCACCGCGTTCTCGGCGCTGCGGTTGGCGGCGATCGGATCGAGGTGGACGTCGTCTCCGCCGAGATCGAGGAAGAGGAGCTGCGCCTCGCCGTCGTCGGCGTAGGTCTCGCCTGCCGCATCCCGCACGCGGATCCAGCCGGCGCCGGTGCGCAGATCGAAGCGGATCCCTTCGCGCCCCTCGAAGCGGAACCAGGGCGCGTTCTCCACCGCGAAGGCGATCTTCGCCGCCGCCCGGTAGAGCGCCTTGCGGCCGTTCTCGCCGAGGAGATAGGCGCGGGATTCCTCGTCGAGCGCGTCGGGAACGGGGCGGGAGCCGAGGTTGTGGTTGCCGCCGCTCAGGTGCCAGAACGCGGGGGCGGTGTCGGTGAGCTCCGCGTCCATCTGCGCCCGGGCCTCGAGCCCTTCGGTGATGGCGAAGAGGATCGGCGCCAGCGCGTAGCGCAGGTCCGCCGGCAGCTCGCCGGTCGCCTCCTCGCAGCTCGTCTGCGCGCAGAGCGCGGCGAGGGCCTCGTCGAAGCTGCCGCGGCGGAGCGGCTCGCCGTAGTCGGGGATCCGATCGAGGAGCGCCGCCGCCTGGCGGATCGCGCCGGCGACCTTGTGCTGCTGCCGCACGGCGTGGTCGATGCCGCCTGCCACCTGGCCCTCGAAGCAGCCCGCCCGTGCAGGCGAGGCGCGGAGCTCGTCGAACCAGGAGAGGCGGAAGGGATCGTCCAGGATCTCGATCGCCTTCAGGTCGACGTTCCATGTGAACGTGTCGCGGTTGAGCCCGGTGAGCGCGAGGGCCTGGTCGAGGAGCGGCGCCTCGCCCTCCGCGCGGCAGAGGCCGGGGAGCGGCTCGTCGTCCCAGAACGCGGGCAGGTCCTGTGCCTTTCCCTCGAGGGCGCTCTCCGCCACGAAGACCCTGCCGGCGCTGCCGTAGTGAACGCGGAGCAGGCCCTGGTGGGTGCCGCCCTCGATCGGCCGGTATTTCACCTCGACCAGGGGACCGCCTCCCTCGCCGGCGCCGATCAGCGTCGCGCTGAAGGGACCCTCCGCCTCGACCCCGATCAGGGCCAGCGGCCGTTCCGCGGTGCCCCACTCCACGTCGCAGGTGAGGACGGCGCTGCCCTCCTCCAGGACGAAGGCGTCGACGACGACGGGGCCCGGGCACACCAGCTGGTGCGGCGTGCGGGCGGGCGCATCCTCGCCTGCTTCGCTGCAGCCTCCGGCGAGGAGCAGCAGCGCGGGCAGGAACGCGTGGCGGTTCATGCGGGGCTCCTTGGTGTCGAACGATGGGCGGGAGTCTACCCCGAACCCGGTCAGCTTCCATGCCTTGCTGGCGCCGGCGTGCTATCGGGTGAGGTCCTCATGCCCAGCGGGCTTCGACGGCCCTTCGGGCAGCAACCCGAGTGAAGGAGCTTTCATGGAGCAGGTGGCCTGGGACGAGCTGTTGCGCCGGATGGGCGAATTGCGCGATTTCGGCGGCGTGGTCGGTCTCCTCACCTGGGATCAGGAGACCTTCATGCCGCAGCGGAGCGCCGACGGACGCGCGGCGCAGCTCGCCGCGATGCAGGCGCTGATCCACGAGCGGGTGGTGGATCCCAGGCTCGGCGAGCTGCTCGTCGCCGCCGCCGCGGACGGCGGCCTCGACGAGGATCGCGCGGCGATGGTGCGCAACCTCGGGCGCGAGCGCGACCGGGCGGTGAAGGTGCCGCCTGCGCTGGTGCGCGAGCTGGCACAGGCGCAGTCCCGGGCGGTGGAGGCCTGGCGGGCGGCCCGCGCGGAGGAGCGCTTCTCGATCTTCCAGCCCCACCTCGAGCGGCTGGTGGAGCTGCGCCGCGCGCAGGCCGACGCGATCGGGCATGCGGGCGAGCGCTACGACGCCCTGCTCGAGGGTCACGAGCCGGGGATGCGGGTGAGCCGCCTCGAGCCCCTCTTCGCCGAGCTGGAGAAGGCCCTGGTGCCGATCGTCGAGACGATCACCGCTGCGCCGCAGCCCGCGCGCTGGAACTACGCCAGCCAGCGCTTCCCCGTCGACGCGCAGTGGGATTTCACCATCGGGCTGCTCGAGGAGATGGGCTTCGATCTCACCCGGGGCAGGCAGGACCGCAGCACCCATCCCTTCACCGACGGGATCCACGTCGACGACGTGCGCCTCACCACCCGGCTCACCGAGGAGAATCCCTTCCAGGCCTTCTTCTCCACGATCCACGAGGGCGGCCACGGCCTCTACGAGCAGAACCTCCCCCGGGCGCACGTGCGCACGCCGGTGGGCAGCGCCGCCTCGATGGGCCTGCACGAGTCGCAGTCGCGGCTCTGGGAGAACATGATCGGCCGCTCCCTGCCCTTCTGGCGCAGGCAGCTGCCGGCGCTGCGGCGGCTCTTCCCGGCGCAGCTGGAGGGCGTCTCCCCCGAGGCGATCTACGCTGCGGTGAACCGGGTGGAGCGCTCGCCCATCCGCGTCGAGGCCGACGAGGTCACCTACAACCTCCACATCCTGCTCCGCTTCCAGCTCGAGCTGGCGCTGCTCCGCGGCGACCTGACGGTTGCGGACCTGCCCGCCGCCTGGAACGAGCGGATGCGCAAGGACGTCGGCATCGAGCCGAAGGGCGATCGTGAGGGCGTGCTCCAGGACATCCACTGGGCCTGGGCGGAGTTCGGCTACTTCCCGACCTACACCCTCGGCAACCTCTACGCGGCGATTCTCCACGAGCGGCTCGAGCGTGATCTTGGCGGGGTCGCGCAGGTGATCGAGGCGGGGCGCCTGCACGCGGTGCGTGACTGGCTCGCGGAGAAGGTCCACGGCGTCGGGCATCGCTGGGATGCGGAGGAGATCGTCGCCAGGGCCACCGGCGAGAAGCTCTCGGCGGCGCCGTTCCTGCGCTACCTCGAAGCGAAGTACGGCGCGCTCTACGGCGTCGCGCTCTGAAAAAGAAGACGGGCGCCGGCACTTCCTGCCGGCGCCCGCTTCTCGATCGATCTACTGCACGCAGCTGCCTGCCTCGAGCCCGGTGAAGGGATGCTCGGGCATGGTCTCGTCCACCGGCAGGCTGAGCAGGCACATCCCCGCCTCGACCTGCACCGTGGCGAGCGAATCGGATGCGAGGGTGAGGGCGCCGTCGAGCACCTGGGCGAGTACGCGCTGCGTGCCCTCGGCGGCAGAAGCCTCTTCGATGAGGCGGATCCGCGGCGCCGCAGCGCCGTCGACGCGGATGTGAAGCATCTCCTCCAGCGCCCAGTCGGGCACCTCGATCTGATCGGCGGCGTTGGCGAAGTAGAAGCCCAGGCCGAGGTCGAAGGAGGGGGCGAATTGCAGCTCGGTCCCGTGATCGTCTGCGGTCGCCACCAGATCGAAGGCCCTGCCCGCCAGCGGGTTGAGGTCCACGGTGAGGATCGGCGCGCCGTCCATGTCGAGGACCGAGGTGTCGTTCCCGAGGCCGATGGAGCGGAAGCGGAGCACGTCTACGTCGCCGCCGAGGCTCTCGAATACGGTCTCGCCGGTGAGGCCGGCGAGGTGCAGGCCGACGGTTCCTTCCGGCGGCGCCACGGCGAAGGTGGAGCAGTCGGGCAGATCGCACGCCGCCTCCTCCTCGCCGAAGAAGAATTCGAGGGGGCCGCGGAGCGAGAGCGCCGCGAGGCCGAGTCGCACCGAGATCTGCCGGGAGGCCGCGTCGATCCGTGCGGCGGCAGCGGGCAGCGCCGCAGCCAGCTCGAACTGCCAGGGGCCGCCGAGGGCGCTGTGCACCGCCACCCGCTCGAGGACGGAGAGGCTCGCGGTGAAATCGCCGGCTGCATGGCGGGCGATCCCGAGGGCGACGCGCCCCTCCATCACCGCCGGGAGCTCCTCCGCCGGGGCGCCGAGCTGGAGCAGGAGGGCGCGGATCGCCGCGAGGTCGGCCTGCACCTCGAGCTCGTCCTGGTGGAGGCCGATGTCGAGGGGGTGGACCGCCGGCTCGCCGACGAGGACGGCGACGTCGAGATCGCCGGGTTCGTCGGAGGTGACCTGCAGGCGCACCGGCAGCTCGGTCAGGAGGTCGGCGCAGGCAGCGTCGCCTGCGTCGCAGACCACCTCGGGGCGGAGACGGAAGGTGACGCTGGTGCCACTCTCCGCCTCGACGTTGGCCTGGGTGAAGATCCGGGTGGAGAGGAAGTCGGCGAGGGCCGCTGCGGTCGCCTCGGGGTCGAGGGGCTCGCAGGGCTCGGTGGGTACGTCCAGCGCGGGGGCCTCGTCGCAGCCTGCCAGGCCGCCGAAGGTGCGGGATTCGGCGAGGAAGGCTGCGGAGTCCGCCAGCTCCACCGCGACCCGCCGGAAGTTGGCGTCTGCGGTGAGCGCCGCGGTGCGGGCGTCGAGCGGGCTCGGGGCCTCTTCACCGCAGGCGCCGAGGGCCAGAGCGAGCGGCAGGAGCGCGCGGGCGGGCTTGAGGTGCTGCATGGTTGCCTCCTCCCGGCATGGGCGCCGGGACTCGGCCCGCAGCGAGCAAGGGGCATGCCGGGCAGGGAATCTCCGTATTTCCCAGCGGTTGGCCGCGTGCAGCGGCCCGCGCCTCGTGCCGGTCCGCCCGCCGGCCATGACATGGCGATCAGGGTTCCGCCTGCACCACGGGGCGGTTTCCGCCCGGCACCGGTCGGGGTATAAGCCCCGCGAACCACCATTCTAGGAGGCATCCGTGATCCACGCGACCGTTCGCGTTCCGACCCCCATCAACGAGCCGGTGCTCTCGTACGCCCCGGGCACCGCAGAGCGAGCGGCGCTGAAGTCGATGCTCGCGAAGATGGCCTCCGAGCAGATCGACATCCCGCTCTTCATCGGCGGCAGGGAAGTGCGGACCGGAAAGACCGGCGAGAGCCGCGTCCCCCACGACCACCGGCACGTCCTCGCCACCTACCACGAGGGCGACGCCTCCCACGTGCAGGCTGCGATCGACGCGGCCCTCGCTGCGAAGCCCGCCTGGGCGGCGATGTCCTTCGCGGACCGCGCGGCGATCTTCCTCCGGGCGGCGGAGCTCCTCTCCACCAGGTACCGGCAGATCCTCAACGCCTCCACGATGCTCAACCAGTCGAAGACCGCCCACCAGGCGGAGATCGACGCTGCGTGCGAGCTCGTCGACTTCTTCCGGTTCAACGTGGCCTACGCCCAGGACCTGATCGCCCAGCAGCCCCCGGTCAGCGCGCCGCAGAACTGGAACCAGCTCGACTACCGGCCGCTGGACGGCTTCGTCTTCGCCGCCTCGCCCTTCAACTTCACCTCCATCGCCGCGAACCTGCCGGCGGCGCCGGCGCTGATGGGCAACACGGTGGTCTGGAAGCCCTCCAACCACTCGATGTTCTCCAATTGGTACGCGATGCAGCTCCTCCGCGAGGCGGGCCTGCCCGACGGCGTGATCAACATGGTGCAGGGCGATCCCGCGCAGATCACCGCGCAGATCTTCGCCCACCCCGAGCTCGGCGGCGTCCACTTCACCGGCTCCACCCACGTCTTCCAGTCGATGTGGCGCACGGTGGGCGAGAACATCGCCCGCTATCGCCAGTATCCGCGGCTGGTGGGCGAGACCGGCGGCAAGGACTTCATCTTCGCCCACGCCTCCGCTGCCGACGACCTCGATGCCCTCGCGGTGGCCATCGCCCGCGGCGGCTACGAGTTCCAGGGGCAGAAGTGCTCCGCAGCCTCCCGCGTCTTCGTGCCCGACTCCCTCTGGCCGAAGCTCAAGGATCGCCTCGTCGGCCTCATCGGCGAGATCCGCATGGGCGATGTCTCGGATTTCCGCAACTTCATGGGCGCGGTGATCCACGAGGGCTCGTTCGACAAGTGCGTGGGTTACCTGCAGCACGCGAGGAGCAGCGGCGACTCCACCATCGTCGCCGGCGGCGAGGCGGACAAGTCGGTCGGCTACTTCGTGCAGCCCACGCTGGTGCACACAACCAACCCGGCGAACCGCCTCATGTGCGAGGAGATCTTCGGGCCCATCGTCACCGTGACCACCTACGCGGACGACCGCTACGAGGAGACCCTGCGGGTCTGCGACCGGTCGGCGCCCTACGCCCTCACCGGCGCGATCTTCGGCCGCGACCGCCAGGCGATCGGCACGGCGATGCGGGAGCTCCGGCACGCCGCGGGCAACTTCTACATCAACGACAAGCCCACCGGCGCCGTGGTCGGCCAGCAGCCCTTCGGCGGCAGCCGCGCTTCCGGCACCAACGACAAGGCCGGCTCGATCCTCAACCTGATCCGCTGGACCTCGCCCCGGACCATCAAGGAGAACTTCGCGCCGCCGACCGCCCTCGGCTATTCCTTCCAGGACGCGGAGTAGCCTCGAGCAGCAAGGCTCGAGCGCTCGAAGGCCCCGCCCTCTCCCTTCGCGAGAGGCGGGGCCTTCGTCCGTTTCGGGCCTCCGTTCGGATCGCTTCCTCTCCCGGGGAGGGGCACGGAGGGTCTTCCGGATCGCCTGTGCACGATCGCTCTCCCATGGGTGTGGGAAGGGACGTTCATCACTCGGTAGCCGGCTTCCCTGTCGGCGAAAAAGTGGAGACAGGCAGATTCGTTGGGGTTTGCCCTCGTGGTGAGTCCTTTCGTACCACTGGTCGGCGCTTGCCCGCTCGTCTTGCGAGCTACAGCTTTCTCTTGCCTCTGGTGATTTCCGCAGAGGGGGGAGGAAAGAGATGGCAAGCAAGTATTTCGGTGTCTCTGGTTTCTTCGTGGCGAGCCTGGTGGCGGGTTCGCTTGCTTTCGCAGGCTGCGGCGGTGGTGAGGGCGACTCGGGGTCCGGACCCGAGGACGTGGCGAGCGCCGAGTTCGCGATCGTGGCGGACGGCCCGAATTTCACGGGCAACTTCGTCAAGATCGGCGGCAAGCGGAAGGAGTACGCGGATGGCAAGTACGCGTGCCTGAGCAAGCTCGAAGAGGACTGCTACAAATTCGATAAGGACGGCGGGCTCGTCGACTCGTGGGGCAAGAAGATCAAGTTCGACGACCTCTGCCCCTCGGCCAACGTCCCCGCGGCGAAGTGGGAGTTCTGGTACACCATCCACACCGACTCGTACTGCAGGAGCGAGCCGATCAACGACGCATACAACAAGAACAACCTGGTCTGCTACGACTCGAAGGACGTCGCCAAGCAGGACCCGTACCTCGCCAACAAGAGCGTGGAGTGGCTCGAGAAGGGCAAGAACAAGAACAAGATCGTCTGCCTGACCAAGAACGCGGAGAAGACCTTCGAGTTCGATGTCTGCGAGGACGTGACGCCCTACGGCTACCCGGGCTACGAGAGCGACGGCAATGGCGGCTACTACGGCGACCTCGTCATCGATTGCGGCTGCTACGACTCGGGCTACTACACCGCCGGCGACAGCACCTACAAGCCGACCTGCGAGTGCCCGGACGGTCTGAGCCTCGACCAGCTGCCCGGCTGCACCTTCAACTACGACTGCCAGCTCGAGTGCGACAAGTCGTACAGCCCCAACGGCACCGAGACCTGATCCTTTCGCGCAGTTGGTGACCTGAAGGGAAGCGGTCCACCCTCCCGGCGATGGGGGGTGGACCCGTTCCTACCGGAAGAGGTCGGCGAAGCGCCCGTCGGCGAAGGCGCGAACCGCCTCCGCGTGCTCGCCCCGCTCCACCTCCCGCAGCAGCTCGTGCTTGCGGACGTGGTAGCGGGAGACCCCCCAGCCCAGGCGCAGCGCATCCACGCCGCCCCGGAACAGGCCGCCCTTGATCACGCAGTCGCGGACCAGGTGGGCAGGGCGCTGGAGGAGCGTCGACTTGGGTCGCTTCCCCTCGGCGTTGGCGCGGATCGCCCAGAGGAGCGCGTAGCGGTCCTGCTTCGAGACCAGCTCCTCCACCGAAGTGGCGAAGCGGTGCTCGATCACCGCGCCCATCGAGCTCGACTCCCGCCTGGGCAACGCCTCGTGCACCACCATCTGCGGGGTCCAGGTCGCCGCCTCGCGCCGCACCAGCCGTACGTGACGCTCGCTTCGGTAGACGAAGCGATGCCCCGGCAGCTCCGCCCAATCGCGGCGCTCGAGCCGGTAGTGGGGCAGGGTGGGGCGCGACGTCCGAAAGCGCGCGAAGTCCTCGACCGCGCCTTCGGCCAGCCACTCGTCCGAGTCGAGGAAGAAGATGAAGTCGCAGGCGGCGAGCTGCGCTGCGGCTGCAGCGCGGGCGAAGCCGTAGCCCTGCCACGGCACCACCACGTGGCGGGCGCCCGCTGCCCGTGCGATCTGCGCCGATCCGTCGGTTGAGCACGAGTCGACGGCCACCACCTCGTCGCAGACGGAAGCGAGCGAGTCGAGGCAGCGGGGGAGGGTGTCCGCGTTGTTCCCGTGGATGACGAAGCCGCCGATGCGCATGGCGCCGCGCAGGTAAACACGAAGCGGCCCGGCGGGTCGAGCGGCAGCGCGCTCCCCTCGCCAGGAACACGAAGGGCCCGGCGACGAATCGCCGGGCCCTTCGCCGATCCCCCGGGAAAGGGACCGGATGGTTTGGCGGTCAGACCACCGCGCGCAGGCGCTTGTGCAGGCCGTAGAGCTTGTCGAAGTACTCGGTGACCATGCGGTCGGTGGAGAAGCGCCACGCGCTCATCTCGATCGAGGCGAACATCATCTCCACCCACTTCTTGCGGTTGCCGTAGTAGGTGGGCAGGACCTGGTGGCTGAGCACGTCCATCAGCGAGTTGAGGTCGTGCTCGTCGCGGTCGGTGCCCTCGTACGCGTCGCCGATCTGCCAGCCGTTCACGCCGTGCTCGCAGCCCTCCGGCCACCAGCCGTCCAGGACCGAGAAATTGAGCACGCCGTTCATGGCAGCCTTCATCCCCGAGGTGCCCGAGGCCTCCAGCGGCCGGATCGGGTTGTTCAGCCACACGTCGCAGCCGCGGGTGAGGCTGCGGCCGATGGCCATGTCGTAGTTCTCGAGGAAGACCACCGAGTGCGGGTACTGGCGGGCGAGGCGCACCAGGTTGGCGACGATCCGCTTGCCGATCTCGTCGTGGGGGTGGGCCTTGCCCGAGTAGATGAGCTGCACCTCGCGGCGCTCGAGCATCGGCTCGATCCGCGAGGGGTCGCGGAGGATGAGGTCGGAGCGCTTGTAGGCAGCGGCCCTGCGGGCGAAGCCGATGATCAGGCGGCCCGCGTCGAGCTCGATGCCCGAACGGGCGCGGACCTCCGCCACCATCTCGCGCTTGGCCTCCTGGTGCGCGTTCCAGAGGGCGCTCTCGTCCTTCGCCTCGTAGGCAGCGGCGACGCGCGCGTCCTGCCAGGTGGGACGGTGCACGCCGTTGGTGATCGCGCCGATGGGAGCGGCGCCCGAGACCTGCTTCCACATCTCGCGGGAGGTCTCGCCGTGGAGCTGGGCCACCGCGTTGGCGTGGCGGGCGAGGCGCAGGCCGGCGACGGTCATGTTGAAGGGATCGCCGCCGATCCGGGTGAGCTGCTCGTAGCTGAAGTCGAGGTAGGCGCCCATCTCCCGGAGCACGCCGTGATCGTGCGACTCGTTGCCTGCGGGCACGGGGGTGTGGGTGGTGAAGACGATCTGGTCGCGGGTGTCGTTCCAGGCGTCTTCGAAGGACTTGCCCGCCGCCATCGCCTCGCGCACCAGCTCGAGGCCGGCGAAGACCGCGTGGCCCTCGTTGAAGTGGTAGACGTCCACCTCGTGGCCCATGGCCCGGAGCATCCGCACGCCGCCCACGCCGAGAAGCATCTCCTGGGCGATGCGGTCGTGGTGGCGGCCGCCGTAGAGGCGCCGCGTGATCCAGCGGAAGCGCTCCTCCACCGGCTCGATCAGGTAGAGCGGCGCGTTGCCGTAGCGGGTGCACTTGAGGGCGTGGCACTCCACCTGGTTGCCCTGGATCGGCACGGTGAAGCGGATGCCCGCGTCCTCGAGGAAGTCGTGGTGCTGCGCCGGGAACTCGTCGTAGGGGTAACCGTCCTGGCCGATCCGCTGGCGGGTGTAGCCCTCGCGCCAGTAGAGGCCGATGGCGACGAGGGGGACCTTGAGGTCGCCCGCGCTCTTCACGTGGTCGCCGGCGAGGATTCCGAGGCCACCGGCATAGATCGGCAGCTCCTCGTGGAGCCCGTACTCCATGCAGAAATAGGCGACGCGAGGCTGGGACATCTCTTGCTTCTCCTGGGGGGCGGAGCTCCCGACCCCACTGTCGACCAATCGACGTTCATTTGAACCCAAACCGGGGCGGTACGGAAGAAGCGGGCGAGCATGCGGCACCCGCCGTACCTGCCTGGCCGCGGCTTCGGGTCCGGCGGATTCTGCGGCGGAACCACCGAGGGCCGCCCCCGCCTTCCCGGGGGCTGCCTGGTCGGTAGGTGGATGTGTGCTCCGTTCGCCCCTTCCGTCTGCGCCTGTGGCGCTGTGATATTCGGGCCGTCCCGGTTGATCGAGAAGCCGCCGGATGGAGCTTGTCACATGCGTTTGTGCCCCCGGTGCGGCGGAAGCTACGGCTCGGACGCCGCCTATTGCACGAGGGACGGAACCCGTCTCGGCCCCGCCGACGCGGTGGACGAACGGACCCTTCTCGTCGGGCAGCAGGGCCTCGTCCTCGGCTCCTACCGGCTGGTCGAGTTGATCGGCGAGGGCGGGATGGGCCGCGTCTACCTCGCCGAGCACACGCGGCTCGGGCGCAAGGTGGCGCTCAAGATGCTCAAGCCCGAGCTCGCTTCCAATCCGCAGGCGGTGAAGCGCTTCTTCGCCGAGGCCCGGGCGGTGAACCTCCTCGCCCACGAAAACGTGGTGGAGATCACCGACTTCTTCGAGGGCGAGGCCCCGGAGGATCCGAAGTTCTTCATCATGGAGCTCCTCCGGGGCCAGAGCCTGCGGCAGCTCCTCGAGCACGAGGGCGCCCTCCCTGCGGTGCGGGCGGCGCACGTCGGGGCGCAGCTCGCCTCGGCGCTCGGCGCCGTGCACGGCGCCGGGATCGTCCACCGTGACCTCAAGCCGGACAACGTCTTCCTCACCGAGCGGGGCGGCGTCCGGGACTTCGTGAAGCTCCTCGACTTCGGCATCGCCCGGCATCTCGATCCCGAGCCGGGGATCTCGATGGCCCGCACCGCTGCCGGGGCGGTGGTGGGCACGCCCGAGTACATGGCCCCGGAGCAGGCTTCGGGGAGCGACACGGTGGACCACCGCGCCGACGTCTACGCCCTGGGCGTCATCCTCTACGAGCTCGCCACCGGCGTGCAGCCGATCAAGGGGAAGACCTTCGGCGAGACCCTGGTGCGGCAGCTCACCTTCACGCCACCACCGCCAGGGGCCGGGTTGCCCAGCGGCTTGCCGCAGCCCTTCGAGTCGCTGGTGATGGCCTGCCTCGCGAAGGCGCCGGCGGAGCGGCCCACGGTGGTCGAGGTCGAGGCCGGGCTTCGCGCGCTGCTGGAGGCTCCGGCCGAGCAGAGGGCAACGACTCCGAGGCCTGCCGGGAGCGCCACCCTCCTCGATGCGGCAGGGGCCGTGGCTGCAGGTTCCGCACCGGCTACGGCGACCGCTGCCCAGCCGACGAACGCGGAGGCGCAGGCCCGGCGATCGGCGCGCGTTCTCGTGGCAGCGGCAGCTGCCTGCCTCGCCCTCCTCGCAGGCATCGCCGCCTGGTGGATCCTCCGCGAGACCGCGCCGGCGCCGGCTGCGCCGCAGCCACCGGCTGCAGCGGAGCGCGGTGGGAGGCCCGCTTCGCCCCCGCCCGCAGCGACGACGCCTTCGCCGCAGGAGCAGCAGCGGCGGCGCCCGCCAGCGCCCGCGAGCGGCAAGGCCCCGCGCCCGACGGAGCAGCAGCCCCGCCCGCTCTGATGCGACGCCGCGGCCTACCGCAGGGCTACGGGAGCCGGAAGTGCCAGCTCTTCCGGCGCGTCACCGGCAGGAAGCCGAAGCGGGAGAGCGAGACACCCCTGCCGCTCTCCTTCCACCCGCTCCAGGCGAGCTCGGGGTCGAGGAAGTCGCAGCGGTTGAGGAAGATGGTGCCTGCCTCGAGCTGCGCGCCGAGGCGCTCCGCCAGCGCCGGAGCCGTGCTCCACACCGAGGCGGTGAGGCCGTAGCGGCTGTCGTTCATCCGCTTCACCGCCTCCTCGTCGGAGTCGACCGGCGCGATCCCCACCACCGGCCCGAAGGATTCTTCCTGCATCAGCGCGGAATCCTGCGGCGCGTCCGCCACCACGGTCGGTGCGAAGAAGCGGCCGCGCCCCTCCACCTGCAGCGGCTCGCCGCCGCAGAGCACCGCGCCGCCGCGCTCCCGTGCGTCGGCGACCTGCTCCGCCAGCGCCGCCGGCGCGCCGGGCAGCGCCATCGGCCCCATCGTCGTCGCCTCGTCGAGGGGATCGCCGAGCCGGTAGCCGCGCACCACCCGCACCGCCTGCTCGACGAAGCGATCGTAGAGGGATCGATGCACATAGATCCGCTCGATCGAGCAGCAGCTCTGGCCCGCGTTGTACATCGCGCCGTCGACCAGGTTCTCCACCGCGGCGCCGAGATCGGCGTCCGGCGCCACGTAGGCGGCGTCCTTGCCGCCGAGCTCGAGCCCCACCTCGACGAAGCGGCGCTGCGCCACCGCTGCATAGACCTGCCTGCCGCCCCGGACACTGCCGGTGAAGGAGACGTAGCCCACCGCCGGATGCTCGGCGACCTGCGCGACCACGTCGTGGTCGACGTGGAGGGGCACCACCAGATCCGGCGGGGCGCCGGCCTCGCAGAACGCTGCGGCGAAGGCTTCCGCGCAGAGCGGCGTGCGGGGCGCGTGCTTGAGGAGCACCGCGTTGCCTGCGAGGACCGCCGCCACCACCGCGTTCACGGGGACGAGGAGGGGGTAGTTCCACGCGGCGATCACCAGCACCACGCCCACCGGTTCGTGGGTGATCCGCCGGGTGAAGCCGGCCTTCTCCTGCAGCGCCTCCGGCGCCAGGGCCCGCGGCGCCTGCGCGATCAGACTCCGGACCCGGTCGAGGCAGGTGCCCACTTCCGCCCGCGCCTGCGCGAGGGGCTTTCCCATCTGGCGGCTGATGTCGCGGGCCACCGCCTCGGTGCGCCGCTCGAGCGCGCCGACGAAGCCCTGGGAGACGGCGATGCGCTCCTCGAGGGAGCGCCTGGCCCAGCCGCGCTGCGCCGCCGCGGCGCGCTCCACCGCGGAGTGGGCCTGCGCCGCGTCGAGGAGGGGCACCTCCGCCACCACGTCGCCACGGAAGGGGTCGTCGATCCGGAATACGCTGCGCTGGTTGATCACGCGCCACCTCCTCGTCGCCTCGATGGCTGGGGTGCGAGAGACGAAAGAAGGTAGGGTGCCACCGACCCGGCGGGGAGCCTCGAACCCGCACCCCCGCAGGGTCAGCGAACGGCGATGGAGGAGGGACCCGAGGCGGGAAGCGCCCAGGCGTCGAGGACGCCATCCTCCGCGAGCGCCCTCCAGCGGATCGCGCCATCGGGCACCGCGCGGATGGCGAAGCCCTCCGGCGTCGCCACCAGCACCTCCGCGCCCCGCTTCCCGGAGAGGGAGAGCGCCCGCGGCGCCTGGTGGCGCGGCGGCAGTTCCTCGAGGGTGGAGGCGGTCCACGCGAAGGTGAGGTCCCCCTCCGCCCACGCGGCGAGGAGCAGCGTCCCGTCGGCGCCGGTGCCGATCGCGGTCACGTCCGCCGTGCCGTCCGCCGTCCAGTCGAAGGAGCGGCCCACGGAGACCTGCCGCTCCAGCGCGCCGACGTCGCCCGGGGCACAGCGGCTCCCGCCGTCCGTGGCCACCGCCGCCACGCAGGTGGCCCGGCGCACGAGGAGCTCGCGGACCGATCCGTCGATCCTGCCGACGAGGGGGACGCCCTCCACCTCCGCGAGCCGGACGCCGGCAGCATCGAGCACGAGCGCGCCGCCGGCGCGGGAGAGGATCACCTCGTCCGCACCGTCGCCATCCCAGTCGAAGGTGAAGCGCACCCCGTCGTCCGGTGGCAGCTCCCTTCCCTCGTCGCGCCACGGCCACGGCACCAGCCTGCTGCCCGCGAGGGGATCGGCAGGACCGACGAGGAGCGAGGGCGCCACCTCGCCGATGAGCCGCGGCGGCGTCGCCGCGCTCGCCCAGGTGGCGGCGAAGTCGCCGCCGGCGTCGACGATCGCCTCCCAGGGGACGCCGTCCGCAGATGCCGTGGTCGCTGCGATCTCCACCAGGCCGTCGCCGTCCACGTCGACCACGCCGGCGGCCTCGCAGGGAACGCCCTCCGCCACCGCGGCAGGACCCCGGCGCTGGAGGCGGAGGAGGCTGCCCAGGCATTGGGTCGCGTTCGCCTCCCAGCGGCGCGCGCTCGACCAGGCGACGAGGGTCTCGCCATCCCAGATCAGCGGCGCGAGGGAGAGGGCGCTTCCCCACGCACCGGCAGCTGCGGCGCGGGTCTCCAGCGCCCGCTCGAGGAGGATCCTGCCGTCGAGGCCGACCAGGAGCATGTGGACCTCCTCGCGCCGGAACATGAGACCGTCGTCGCCGAGGAGCGGCTGGAGCGCGGCGGTGTGGACGATGCCGATGGGCCCCGCGTCGCCGGCGGCGTCGACGGTGCCGTGGATCCGGAGCGACGCGGGCGCCTGATCCGGGCCGTCGGCGAAGGGCAGGCGGAAGCAGGGCTTCCCCTCGCGGTGGACCACGACCCAGGTCACGCCCTCGCGCAGCCGCTCGACGGTGACGACCGCGTCGCCCGAGGTGCAGCGGCGCAGCCACTGGACCGTGGCGCCGAAGCGCGGTTCGCGCACCATGCCGAGGGAGGGACCGTCCGGCGCAGCCACCAGATCACGACGGGCCAGGCTGCTTCCGGGCCGGAGCACCGCGCGATCCCGGAGCGCCGGACCGAGGAGGGTGGCGGGGGCAGGATCGGATGCGCGTGGCGCTGGAGGCGACGGCGGCTGCAGCCAGGCTGCAGCCCCCTCCGCCAGCAGGCCGATGCAGCCCACCGCGCCGACAGTCGCCAACCACCACCGCCACCCGCGCCCCACGCCAGCCTCCTCGTCCGGTGCCCCCTCGACCGGGGCCGCCCGAACGAAAGCTGCGCAGGCGGCGCCGGCGCTGCAGCGGCGCCTCCCACCGGCGCGGGGGTGCGACATGGGCTCCTGCTGCGAAGCCGCAGGGCTACAGCGTCCGCTGCCCGACGGCGACCCCGGTCGTCAGCTCTCCTCGGTGCGGCCGAACATCAGCTGCACGAAGGGGCGATCCGTCGGGCGGCAGAAGACGTAGACGTGGTCGCCCGGATCGAGACGGGTCTGCCCCTTGGGCGCGATCATCTCGTTGCCCCGCACCACGAGCATCACCGCGGCGCCCTCCGGGAAGGGAAGATCCGCCATCACGCTGCCCGCCACCGCGGACGAACTGTCCACGTAGAAGGAGAGCACGTCGCCGGAGAGGATCTGCGAGGAGGCGATCTCGAGCACCGCTGCGGGGGGCGGCGGCTCCGGGGCCTCCAGGCGCAGCCACCGGGTGACCCGCTGCACCGTGGCGCCGGGAAGGAAGGCGTTCACCACCACGATGAAGAAGACGATGTTGAAGATTCGCTCGGTTCCCGGGACACCGGCGAGAATCGGGATGGTGGCGAGGATGATCGGAACCGCGCCGCGCAGCCCCACCCAGCTCGCGTAGAGCGTCTCCCGCCGCTTGAAGCGGAACGCCGCGAGGATCGGCGCCGTCACCGCAGGCCGCGCGAGGAAGGCGAGGATCAGGCCGAGGGCGAGGCCCGGCACCGCCACCTCCACCAGCGCGGAGGGCGTCACGAGCAGGCCGAGGAGGAGGAACATCATGATCTGCGCGAGCCACGCCAGGGAGTCGTGGACCCGGAGCAGGCCCGTCCGGTAGGGCAGCTTGCCGTTGCCCATCGTCATCCCCGCCAGGTAGACGGCGAGGAAGCCGCTGCCCCAGACCAGCGTCGGCACGCCGAAGGCGATGAACGCGACGGCCACGGTCATCACCGTGTACATCCCGCTCGCCGAGAGGCGCGAGCGCTGGATGAGGAAGCGGCCAGCGAACCCGATGCCGATGCCGAGCCCGGCGCCGACGCCGAGCTGGATCACGACGTCGAGGAGCATCCCCCACCCGAGCGACTCGTGGGCCACCAGCGCCTGCGTCGCCGCCATGGTGAGGATCACGGCCATCGGGTCGTTCAGTCCCGACTCGAGCTCGAGGGTGGTGCCGAGCCGCTTCTTCAGGTGGATGCCGCTCGAGCGGAGCACCGTGAAGACGGCGGCGGCGTCGGTGGAGGAGACGATGGCGCCGATCAGGAACGCTTCTCCCCAGGTGAAGCCGAGGAGCCTGGCGCCGATTGCGAGAAACCCCGCCGTCCCCGCGACGCCCACCGTCGCCAGCACCAGCGCCGGGCGGAGCCCCTGCTTCAGGGAGGAGAGCGGGGTGTTCAGGCCGCCGTCGAAGAGGATGAGCACCAGCGCGGTGGTGCCGACCCGGAACGCGAAGCCGAAATCCTCGAAGCGGATGCCGAGGAGCCCGTCCTCGCCGGCGATCATGCCGACGATGAGGAAGAGCAGGGCGACGGGTACGCCGGTCTTCCCGGCGGCGCGGCTGAAGAGGACGCTCGCGCCCATGAGCACGCCGACGGTAAGGAGAACGAGTGCTGTCAACGTCGGTTCGGCGATCGGCACGTCGCTGCAAGTACCACCAGGCAAGCGAGCTGCAAACCTCGATCAGAACCCCAGGAAACGCAGCAGCTCGTCGGTGTCGATCGGCTTGCGGAAGACGGCATCGGCGCCGCTCTGCTCGCGTTCTTCACGGGTTACCGCGAGGCCGCTCACCACGGCGACCCGGATGTCGGGGAAGCGGCGCTTGAGCTCGGTGACCACCTCCCAGCCCTTGGTGTCGGGAAGGAGGAGATCCACCAGCGCCGCTTCCGGCGGCGAGCGCTCCGCCACCTGCAGCGCCTCTGCCCCGGTGCCTGCGGTGAAGGCCTCGGTGCCTTCCGCGTCGCGGATCAGGTCGGCGAGCATCGACGCATTGTCCACGTCGTCGTCCACCACCAGCACACGGTGGACGCGGGCAGGCGCCGGGGCGCCCTTGCGGCGCTCCGCCTCCGCCTCCGCTTCGGCCTCCACGTGCTTCGCTGCCTCGGCTGCGTGCGCGACGGCGGCTGCGCCCTGCAGGAGCAGATGAACCTCGAAGGCGTTGCCGCCCTCGGCTTCGTGGAGAACGCGCACCTCGCCGCCCCACCGCTGGACCGCCTGCCTGCCCACCGAGAGCGAGAGGGCGCGCTCCGCACCACCGGGCGCCAGCGGCTCGAAGAGCTGCTCCACCTGGGCGGCGCTCAAGGCCGGCCCCCGGTCCACCACGCGCAGCACCACGTGGTCGTCCATTATCCGGGTCTCCACCAGCACCGTGGAGCCCGGCGGGCTCGCATCCCTGGCGCCGAGGAGGAGCGCGGTGGTGAACTCGAGGAGGGCGTCGCTCTCCGCCAGCGCCGGCGGCATCTCCCGCAGCCTCGTGGCGAGCTGCACCGGGTTGCCGGGACCGAGCTCGGCGCGCGTCATCTGCAGCGCGGTCTCCACCACCTTGCGCACGTCGATCGGCTCCGCTTCCCGCGCCTCGGGGGCCTCGGCGAATTCCTGCAGGCGGCCCACCAGGGCGGCGATCTCGCGCACCGACTTCTCCACCGCCGCGGCGTCCTCCGCCGCCTCGGGCTTCTCGAGGAGCCGTCGCACGCGCAGGGTGATCACGTTGAGCTGGTTGTTGAGCGCGTGGGCGGCGCTGCCGGCCAGCTCGCCGATCGCCTCGAGCCTGCTCCGGGAGAGGAGCCTTGCGTGCATCGTCTGCAGGTCCTCGTAGGCGCGCTCCAGCGCCACGGTCTGCCGCGCGCTCTCGGTCCGGTCGCGCAACGTCACGATCGCGCCGCGCAGCTGCCCCTCCTCGGCGAAGACCGGCGCCGCGTAGAGCTCGACGATCCCCTCGGTGCCGTCCATCCGCCGCATCCGGACGAAATCGGCGTGCTGCGCCTCGCGGCTCACCAGGGCCTTGCGGTCGGGCAGCTCCTCGCGCGGGATCGGCGTGCCCTGCCGATCGCGCAGGTCGAGGCGCTGCAGCAGGCTGCCCAGGCGCTCCGGCTGCACGCCGATGAAGTAGCGCGGCGGCAGGCCGACGATCTGCTCGAGCGCCGGCGTCACGTAGCTGATCGTGCCGTCCGGCTCCACCACGAGGATCGCCTCGTCGAGGTGGTGGACGATGGTGTCGAGGAGGGCCGCCTCCTGGAACGCCACGCTCTCCGCCCGCTGGAAGGTGAGGTAGACCTCCGCCGCCTGGCTCGAGACCTCGGCGAAGCTCTGGGCGAGGATGCGCGCCTGCTTCACCGGGATGGCGCCCTTCTCCTCCGACCAGCGAACGAGGATGCACTCGTGGACGACCGCCCGCTCGCCGAGGGCCTCGTGAAGCGCCATCCCCTCCGCCAGCCGGGACGCCGCATAGCGGCGCTGGCTCTCGCCGTAGAGGCGGGGACCCTCGTCCCCGAAGCTCTGGAGGTGGCGCGCCAGCTCGAGGAGCTGGTCGCCGAGCAGGCTGCGGAGCCTGCGCCTGGCCCCCGTGCCGAGGAGGGGCAGCCCGCCCATGATCAGGGTGGCCGCGGTCCGCGCGATCGAGGACGCCTCGCTGTGGAGGAAGGAGGCGAGCTCCAGGATCTCGGGGCTGATCTCTTCGGGGCCGGCGGACTCGTAGAACACCGCCTCACGATCGGCATCCCCGGGGCCTGCGGCAAAGGCCCGCTGGCATCTGGGGCCCCCACGCCGAATCTTTGGAGGAAGCAGGAGGTCGGCGATGGCCGAGCGGCTCGGCCGCAGCCAGGGCAAGAGTCCCGGCATCAGCGAAGTCACGCTCGCCCACATCTACCGGGCGGAGGTGCAGCGATCCACCAATTGGCGGACGCGCCTGGACACCACCACCAACTGGGCGATCACCACCACCGCCGCGGTGGTCTCCTTCACCTTCTCCTCGGCGACCTCGCCCCATCCGACCCTGCTCGCCGGCGCGATGCTCGTCTTCACCTTCCTCGTGGTCGAGGCGCGGCGCTACCGCTACTACGACATCTGGGCCCGCCGGGTGCGCCTGATGGAGTCGGGCTACCTCGTGCCCCTGATGCGCCGCGAGCCGATCACCGTCGATTTCTACTCGGCCATGGCGAGCGAGTTCACGAGGCCCCGCCTGCGGATCTCCGCCCTCGACTCCCTCGTCTTCCGGATGCGACGGACCTACGCGCCGATCCTCGCCCTCCTCCTCGCCTCCTGGGTGGTGAAGATCGACATCCACCCGGTCCCTGCGACGAGCTGGGGTGAGCTCATCGCCCGGGCGAAGATCGGTCCCATGCCCGGCGTCGTGCTCTGGGCCGGCTGGGTGGTGAGCGTGGGCGTGTTCTTCTGGCTGCTCTGGCTGGGAACCCGGGCCCCGCTCCCCGCGACGGAGCTGCGGCCGCCGTCGCGGCGGGGCATGGTCTCCCTCTCGGAGCCGTTCCGCAGGGTGGGGCCGGCGGGGCAGGTCCAGCTCCGCTCGCAGCCACCACGGATCCGTCCCGCGCGGAACGAGGATCGGCTCGCCTGAACGGTCGGTTGTCCGCCGCTCGGCCCGTGGACAGAGGATCGCCATCGGGGGTGGCGCCAGCGTGAACGCTTCGTCGATCTTCCTGCTCTTTCTCGCCGGCCTCGCCTGGTGGTCGCTGCTCGAGTACCTGCTCCACCGCTTCGTCTTCCACCACTTCCCCCGGACCCTCGGGAAGCGACACCTCGCCCACCACGCGAGCCTCGAGGAGCGCCGCCTCGCCCTCGCGCCGCTCCCCTCGGCGCTGGGTGGCTCGGCGATCCACGCGCTTGCCTTCCTCGGGCTCTTCGGCACGGGCCCGGGCCTCTCGCTCCTCGCCGGTCTGGTGGCCGGTTACCTCGCGTACGAGTGGGTCCACTACGCCACCCACTACCGGGTGCCGCGGGGTCGGATCCTCAAGGCGCTCCGCCGCCACCACATGATCCACCACCACGCCCAATTCCACGCCCGCTACGGCGTCACCTCTCCCCTCTGGGATTGGGTCTTCCGCTCCCTTCCCCCAGCGCCGGGGCAGGCCGGCGCCCCCGGGAGGGGAGGCCCTGCTGCCGCCCGGGCGGAGAGGAAGCATCTTCCTTCCTGATCCGGGCTCCGTTGCCCGGAGGGACGAAGGAGGAGAGGGGGTGCGCCGGATGAAAGACCTCTCTCCGCGGCAGCTCGCGGTGGTGCGGCGGGTGATGGAGACCCTCTTCGACGAGGGCAGTGGCAGCCTCCCCGAGGAGCGCGTCGCCTTCGTCTTCGCGAGCCTGCGTCCCTGGTTCGCCAGGGCGGGCCTGCAGACGCAGATGGCATTCCGCGGCGCCCTCCTCGTCGTCCAATTCTCTCCGCTGCTCTTCCTGCGGCGGCTGCAGCGCTTCGTGCGGCTCGGCGCGGCGGAGCGGGCCCGCTGCCTGGTCGGCATCGAGCGCAGCCGCCGCCTCGGCCTCCTCATGGTGCTGCTCAAGACCGCGCTCGGGCTCCACTACTTCGAGCACCCGGAGATGCTGGCCCGCACCGGCTACGACGGCGAGGGGCTCCTCGGTCCCGCCTGGGCCCGGGACGGCGGCTCGCCCCTGCCCGCGACCGGCAGCAAGCTGCAGGTGGTGGGCGGCGAGCGCCACGATCCGCACGTGGCGGAAGGGGCGTGATGGCCGAGACGACGCCGATCCTCGAAGGTCGCCAGCACGCAGGCGATCTCTCCCTCGACGCCGACGTGGTGATCGTCGGCTCCGGCGCCGCGGGCTCGGTGGCCGCCGCGATCTGCGCCGAGGCGGGCCTCTCGGTGATCGTGCTCGAGGAGGGTGGCCACGTGCCGCCCGAGCGCTACGCGCGCTTCCGCCCCTCCGAGACGATGCAGCACATGTTCCGGGACGCCGGCACGACGGCGGCGCTGGGCCTCGGCGACACGCCGCTCCTCTCGATCCTCGCCGGGCGCACGGTGGGCGGATCCTCCACCCTCACCGGCGGCGTGATCTTCCGGATCCCCGAGCCCGTCCTCGAGGAGTGGGGCCGCGTCCACGGCCTGCGCGGCTTCTCGCCGGCGGACCTCGAGCCCGCCTACAAGAGCGTCGAGGAGACGAGCTCGGTGCACACGGTGCCGGCGTCGATGCAATCCCGCTCCACCACGTTCTTCGCCAGGGGGGCCCGCCGCCTCGGCTACGGCCTCGAGCCGATGCGCCGCAACACCGTGGGCTGCCTGGGGTCCTCCCGCTGCAATTTCGGTTGTCCCCATCGCGCCAAGATGTCGGTGGACCTGACCTACCTGCTGCGGGCGCGGGAGCGGGGCGCGCTGGTGATCGCCGACTGCAGGGTGACGCGGCTGCGGATCGAGTCGGGCAGGGCTGCCGGCGTGGAGGGCAGGCTCCTCGACGGCGAGGGGCGGCGCAGGGGCCGGGTGCGGATCCGGGCGCGCCGGGTGATCCTCGCCGCCTCGGCGCTCTCGACCCCGCTCCTGCTCCAGCGCGAAGGGGTGGGGCGCTGGTCCGGCCACGTGGGCCGCCATCTCTCCCTCCATCCCGCCGCCAGGGTCGCCGCCTTCTTCGACGAGGACGTGAGCGGCTGGAAGGGGGCGATGCAGAGCGCCTACGCCGACGCGTTCCAGGACGAGGGGCTCACGCTCAACAGCATCTTCACCGCGCCCAACGTGATCGCGGCGATGCTCCCCGGCATCGGCAGGGAGTTCACCGAATACGCGGGCCGGATGCGCCACCTCGCCACCTTCGGGCTGATGGTCCACGACGAGGGCGGCGGCAGGGTCTGGCGCCTGCCCGGCGACAGGGCGCTCTTCACCTACCGGATGGCGCCGCGGGACAAGGCGCGGCTGATCCGCGGGATCAAGCTCCTCGCCGAGACCTGGTTCGCCGCCGGTGCCAGGGAGGTGCTCCTGCCGGTCTTCGGCCAGCGGCCGATCCGCTCACCCGACGAGCTCGCCTTCCTCGACGATCCCAACATCCGGGCGAAGCGCTTCGAATGCCTCACCTTCCATCCGCTCGGCAGCGCGCGGATGGGCCGGGATCGCAGCGCCGGCGCGGTGCGGGAGACCGGCGAGACCTTCGATGTCGAGGGGCTCTACGTGATCGACGGATCGATCTTCCCCACCTCGATCGGCGTCAACTCGCAGCTGCCGATCATGGCGCTGGCCACGAAGCTCGCCTGGGGGATCGCCGAGGACTTCCGTCGAGCCCCCGCGATCCACTAAGCCGGCGGCGCCATGAAGGAGGCGTCGATCGGATCGGGCACCGTCTCGCCGAGAATCCGGTCGATGCCCGCGATTTCGCCCTCGCTCAAGCACCAGCCGATGGCGCCTGCCGCCTCCTCGATCTGCCGGGGGGAGCGGGCGCCCCAGAGCGCCGCGGTGACCCCCTGCCGATCGAGGAGCCAGCGCACCGCGAGCTGGGTCAGCGTTTTGCCGCGGGCGTAGGCGATGGGACGGAAGCGCTCCAGCGCCGCGAGGTAGTGGCCGAAGCGGGGCTGCTGGAATTTCGGATCGGCCCGGCGCAGATCGCCCTCGGGGAAGGTGGCGTCCGAGCGGAACTTCCCGGAGAGGAGGCCCCGGCAGATCGCGCCGTAGGCGAAGACGCCCACCTGCTTCTCCCTGCAGAAGGGGAGGAGCTCCTTCTCGATCTCCCGCTCGAAGATGTTGTACGGCACCTGGTCCACCACCGGCCTGCCGGAGGCCTGCGCCTCGGCGAGCTGCGCCGCGTCGAAATTGGAGACACCCCAGGCCAGGATCTTTCCCGTGCCCACGAGCTCTTCGAGGGTGCGCGCCGTCTCGGCGATCGGCGTGCGCGGATCGGGCCAGTGGACCTGGACGAGATCGATCCGATCGGTCCGCAGGCGCCGGAGCGAATCGTCGATCTCCGCGCGGATCCGGGCAGGCGAGGAGTCGCGGCGGACGCGCCCCTGGTCGTCCCAGGCGAGGCCGCATTTGGTGGCGAGGAAGACCTTGTCCCGCGCGCCCTGATCGACGAGGGCCTGTCCGACGATCTCCTCGCTCCTGCCGAAGCCGTATACCGGGGCGGTGTCGACGAGATCGATCCCGAGCTCCAGCGCCCGCTCGATCGCCTTCGCGATCAGCCGCGGCTCGGAGCCGCCCCACGACGTGCCGCCTGCAACCCAGGTCCCCAGCCCGATGGCGGAGACGGTGCGGTCGGTTCCGGGAAGCTGCCTGCGTTCCATGTCCTTGCCTCCGGTGGACGGGTGGCGACTTTCTCTGCGGCCCGGCGAAGGGATGCAAGGCCGAAAGGCAGCAGTTGCCCTCCGGCCCGCGGCGTGGTCATGATGCGCCGCCCATGGATACGGGAAAGCCGGCCAGCAAGCAGGAATTGCTCGAAAGTCTCCTCGATCGCGGAATGGTGATGGTCACCGTCGACGCGCGCCGTCCAGGCGTCGACGTGCCCGCGCAATTCGCCAACGATCCGAGGTTGCGGCTCAACCTCTCGTACCGCTTCCAGCTCCCGCTCGAGATGAACGAGTGGGGGGTGATCGCGAGCCTCACCTTCGGGGGGATGCCCCACTCGTGCAGGCTCCCCTGGAACAGCCTCTACCAGATGTACTCGCACGCGACGAAGGACCAGTTCCTCTTCCCTGCCGACGTGCCGGAGGACCTGGTCCAGGCGACGCTGGCGCAGGGGGAGGCGCCGCCCCCGCCGCAGCAGCAGACCAGCAAGGGGCGGCCACGCTTCGCGGTGCTCGAGGGGTCGGCGGAGAATCCGGCGCCCCCGGAGCCTGGTACCGAGGACGACGGCGGCCCCGAGGAGCCGCCGCCCGGCGGCGGGCAGCCGAAGGTGCCCCACCTCCGCCGGATCAAGTAGCCGTGCGGCGGGGCACGTAGCGGGGCTCGCCCGGTGCGTAGGACCGCAGCTGCCGCCAGGTGTAGAGCCCGGTCTCGTGGCCGTCGCTCCAGCGGATCTGCACGGCGTAGTTGCCCACCGGCTCCATCGCCACCGGCCTGACGTCCACGGGGACGCGGGTCGGGTCGAGGAGCTTCGCCCCGGTCCACTCGTCGATGCAGGAGGCGCAGGGGCAGTCGAGGCGCAGGTCGCGGACCGCGACGCTCGACACCTTGCCGTCGTTCCAGCGGACCTGGAAGGTGCCGTCCCTGCCCACGTCCACCGCCTCGGCGCGGGGTTCGGCCTCGGTCGGCTTGAGCTTGTCCCAGAACATGTACGTCCTCTCGGATGGGTGGTCCCAGCTGCTTGTAGGGAATGGCCCGGGGGTGACGCAACCGTTCCCGGATGGCCACGCTTCCTTTCGGCCCCGGCGCCCGCCCGGTCGCCAGGGGGACAAACGAGGCTGACGCAAGCGGTCGGGGACGCGCTACATTGCCCGGCCACCAGAAGCGAAGGGCCCGCAGCAGATGAGCGAACCGATCCAGGCCGAGACCGTCACCACCGCAGGGGAGAGCCGCAAGCAGGGCTTCATGGGCAGGCTCCGCACCCGCGTCGCCGCGCTCTCCCGCTCGCCCCACGCCCACGCGGCGATGCTCGGCGTCTCCGTCATCGACGGCTCGGTGTTCCCCGTGCCCCCCTTCGCGATCCTGGTGCCGATGGTCCTGGCGGAACCGCGCAAATGGCTCCGCTACGCCACCACCGGAACCCTGGCCAGCCTGGTGGGCGGCCTGATCGGCTACGCCCTGGGCCACGTCGGCGGCGAGGCCCTCGCCGCGACCCTGGGGATCTCCACCGACATCGCCATCCAGTCCACGCGCCTCGGCGTCGACACCACCCTCGGCCAGGCGCTCTCCGACAATTTCTGGATGCTGGCGCTCCTCTGCTCGGTGCTGCCGACGCCGTACAAGGTGGTGGCGATCGGCTCGGGGCTCGTCGGGGTCTCGCTGCCGGCCTTCCTCCTCGCCTCGGTGATCGGCCGCACCGCGCGCTTCTTCGGCGTCTCCTTCGCCTTCGCCTTCTTCGGCGAGAAGGCGCGCCGCTACATCAAGTTCTGAGCGCCCAGTGGGGCGCTCCAACGCAAAGCAAATTGCGCGCGAAGCGCGCCTCTTGCCCGCTTGGTCCCGCGCCAGCGGGGCCGAGTGGGCAAGATACAAGACGCCGACCCGGCTGGTGGCTTCTCTTCTCCCGGTGCCGCCCTACCTTCCGCCAACGGTAGGCGGCACCGCTTCGCCGCCCGAGGAGGAGCAGCCCATGGACCCGTCGCAGATCATCGAGAAACTGAACGACCTCATCCAGCTCGACCACGACGCGGTGGGCGCCTACCAGGCGGCCATCGACCGGATCGACGTGGAGTCGATCCGGGCCCGCCTCGGCGAGTTCCAGAACGACCACCGGCGCCACATCGTCGATCTCTCCGAGCAGGTGAGGCGCCTCGGCGGGACGCCGAAGGAGCGCCCCGACGCGAAGGGCTTCGTGCTCAAGGGCTTCACCGCCGTCACCTCGATGATGGGCAACGAGGCGGCGCTGCGGGCGATGCAGGGCAACGAAAAGCTCACCAACTCGAGCTACGGCAACGCGCTGCGGGAGAACTGGCCCGAGCCGATCCGCAACCTGCTCGAGCGGAACTTCCGCGACGAGCAGCGGCACCTCGCCTGGATCGAGGATGCGCTGCGCAACCGGATCTGGGAGCAGACCGGCGCCCACGTCTGACCTGCCCGAGGGCCGGGATCCGTGGAGGGCCCGGCAACCGGGGGTGAAAGGGGCTTTCGTCCGGCCGTGCTCCTGCTGCTATGCTCACCGGATTCACCGGAGGGGCGTAGCGCATGTTCAGGAACCGATGGCTCGGTGTCTTCTGCATCGCCTTGTCGCTGCTGGCGTTTTCGGCCTGCGGCGAGGAAACGGAACCAGGGGGAACCGGCGGCGCCGGTGGCCAGGGGGGGAGCGGCGGCACCGGCGGCGGCTGTAGCTCGAACGCCGTCTGCCCGGCGGAGACGCCGACCTGCAACGAGGGAAGCTGCGGCCCCTGCGTCGACGATGCGGGATGCGAGGGCCGTAGCGCCAGCCGCTGCGACACCGACGCGGGCCGCTGCGTCGCCTGCCTCGGCGACGCCGACTGCGAGGATGGGCGCTGCGCCCCGGACAATACCTGCGTCGAGTGCATCACCGCCGCGGACTGCGGCGGCGCCGCCTGTGTCGCCGGTGCGTGCCAGCAGACCGCGGGTTGCACCACCAACGAGGAGTGCCAGACCGGCGAGCTCTGCGTCCTTCCCGACGGCTCGGCGCAATTCGGTCGCTGCGAGGAGATCTGCGATCCCTACGGCGACGGCGGCGATTGCGAGGGCGACGACCGCTGCGCGCTGGTGACCTTCACCCAGGAGCTCGAGCCCGTCGGCGCCTGCCTCGCCCCCAACGGCGGCGCCGGTGTCCAGGAGGCCTGCCAGCCCGAGGAGTGCGAGCAGGACCTGCTCTGCGTGACCTACGGCCAGGGCGACGAGCGCTGCACCGACCTTTGTGATCCCGAGGTGGCTGGCGCCTGCGGCGAGGGCTTCCGCTGCCAGGCGATCGATCTCACCGCGCCCGCCGGCGCCTCGGTGGGTATCTGCATCCCGGTGCTGCAGCCGTGCGAGACCGACGCCGACTGCGACGCCAGCGAGGTCTGCAGCCTCTCCGTGGGCGAGGACGGCGGCCTCGAGCGGGTCTGCGACCGGGCGGTCGGCACCAAGCGCGGCGGCGAGGATTGCGTCACCGATGCGGAGTGCGCGAGCAACTTCTGCCTCTCCGGTCAGGCGGTCTGCTACGGCACCTGCGAGGAGGCGGCCGACTGCGCCGCGGGCTCCACCTGCGTCGACGTCGCCTTCACCCTGCCGGACCAGAGCGTCGACGTCGCTCCCGCCTGCTTCCCCACCTGCACCGACGACGCGGGCTGCAACCCGACCCAGACCTGCTCGCTGGCGATGAGCCGCCAGGGCGACGCACTCGTCTCGGTCTGCAACCCGGGGCGCGGCGTCTTCACCGCGGGGCAGGCCTGCACCGAGGACGGCCAGTGCCGGAGCAACAACTGCTCCGACGGCTTCTGCTTCGGCCTCTGCGACGACGATCTCGACTGCAGCGCACAGACCGAATGCGTCCCCACCGCCTACCTGGTCTCGGTTGGCGACGACGGCTGGAGCTATACCAGCGACGACGTCTGGCAGCGCGTGGGCATGTGCCACGGCACCGAGTGCACCACCAACGCCGACTGCGACGCTGGCTGGGCCTGCAGGCCGATGATGGACCCCTCCGACACCACCCGGCAGATCGCCACCCAGCGCTGCGTCGGCTCTGCCGGCGCCCTGCGCGGCGGCGACGCCTGCAGCTCCGGCAGGGAATGCCTCTCCGGCCTCTGCTTCGATCCCAGGGCGCTGCCGGAAGACTGCAACGACGGCATCGACAACGACGGCGACGGCGACGTCGATTGCGCGGACCTCGACTGCTTCTCCGCCTGCTTCGAGGAGCACGACTGCGGCGACGGGATCGACAACGACGGCGACGGCGCCATCGACTGCGCGGACGGCGATTGCGATTCGCGCTGCAACTACGAGAGCAATTGCTCGGACGGCGTGGACAACGACGGCAACGGGCTCGTCGACTGCGACGATCCGGACTGCTCGTGGAGCTGCGGCCTGGTGGAGAACGACTGCTCCAACGGCAGGGACGACGACGGTGACGGCTTCACCGATTGCACCGACGACGACTGCCGCTGGTATTCCATCTGCCGGGAGAACGCGAGCGACGCGCAATGCAGCGACGGCACCGACAACGACGGCGACGGCTTCACCGATTGCGCCGACCCCGACTGCAGATGGAACGCCCCCTGCAACACGATCAACCACGAGGGCCTCGGCTCCGCCGACCTCTGCAGCGACGGGCTCGACAACGACGGCGACGACCTGGTCGACTGCGACGACCCGGGCTGCGCCGCGGTGCCCGCCTGCATGGAGCGTTTCTGCGACGGCGGCAACTGCTGCGCCGACGGCGTCGACAACGACGGCGACGGGCGCGCCGATTGCCTCGACGTGGATTGCGCGTCGGACCCGGCCTGCAACGAGGCCGGCCGCTGCTCCGACGGCCTCGACAACGACGGCGACCGCCTCGTCGACTGCTTCGACGACGACTGCTGGGACGCGCCGAATTGCAATGAATCCCGGTGCGCCGGGGGCGATTGCTGTGCCGACGGCATCGACAACGATGGCGACGGTGGCATCGACTGCGTCGACAGCGATTGCTTCGGGAGCGGCGCCTGCAACGAGCAGGTCTGCACCGGCGGCAATTGCTGCGGCGATGGCGTCGACGGCGATGGGGACGGCAAGGTCGACTGCGACGACGACGATTGTCGCTACAGCTCGAGCTGCTACGAGTTCTGGTGCGACGACGGCCTCGACAACGACAACGACGGCAAGACCGATTGCGAGGACGAGAGCTGCTTCGGCAACAGCGTCTGCGCTGCCAACATCTGCTTCGAGGCCTGCGAGGCGGATGCGGATTGCCAGACCGGCGCCACCTGCGCACCCGACGCAGCGTGGGTCCACCTGAACGGCACCCTCGACGATTACGGCTTCGTCGATGCCTGCATGATGTCGCCGGCACCGTAGCGCGCCGGCTCCTCGGGCCCGGGCGCCGGCAGCACCACCGTGAAGGTGCTGCCGGCCCCGGGTTCGCTCCTCAGCTCGATCGTCCCCCCGTGGGCCTCGACGATGCGGCGGGCGAGGTAGAGGCCGATGCCGAGGCCCGGCCCCTTGCTCGCCGAACGTCCCTGGCCGAAGCGCTCGAAGATCTGCCGCTGCTCCTCCCGCGGGATCCCCGGTCCCCGGTCCTGCACCGCGACGGTGATCGAGTCGTCGGCGCGCCGCACGCTGACGTCGACCCGCCCCTCGCCGCCGTAGCGGAGGGCGTTCGAGACCAGGTTCGAGACCACCTGTTTGAAGCGGACCGGATCCACGGAGACGGTGAGGGTCTCGTCTCCCTCGACGTGGAGCTGCTCCGACTGCGCGAAGAAGGGCTCGAGCGCCTCGCAGACCAGATGCAGCGCCTGCACCTCTTCGCGCTGGATCGAGAGGCGGCCCAGCTCGGCCCTGGTGGCGTCGAGGAGCCGGTCGACGAGCTCCTGCAGCTGTCTCGTGCGCAGGAGGATGCGGTGGAGCGCATCCGGTGCCCGGCGCTCGTCGCGGACGCCGAGCTCCGCCTGCACGCGCAGCACGGCGAGCGGGTTCTTGAGCTCGTGGGCCGCGACGCCGATGAAGGATTCCCGGGCCTCCTCCAGCTCGCGCTGCGCGGTCTCGTCCCGGAGGGAGACGAGCCGCCCCACGTTCTGCTCCGGGGATTGGCGCACCTCCACCGATCGCATCGCGAGGATGCGTCGTGCCGGCGGCGCGGTGTGGAGCAGGGCAGCGGTCCTGAGGTCCACGAACTGCCCCTCCACCCGTTCCCGCACCAGCTCCTCTAGCTCCTTCTCGTCGATGCCGCGGGGCGGCGCGCGCATGCCGAGGAGCTCCGCGAAGAGCTGGTTCGCGTAGACCACCCGCCCCCCGTCGTCGAGGAAGGCCATGCCCACGTCGCTGGCGGCGAGCACCTGCTCGAGGAGCGCCGCGCGCCCGGCTGCCTCCCGGGCGAGCTCCGTCACCTGGCCGTGCAGATGCCGCACCTCCTCCAGCTCCGCCCGTTCGGAGACGTCGCGCATCGCGACGAGGCTACCCATCTCGCCGGCAGGAAGCGGCAGCGGGGCCATGATCGACTCCATCGCTCGGACGCCGTCGCCGGAGCCGAGGCGGAAGGCCCCCCGGGCCACCGTGCCTGCGCGCGATTTCTCGAGGAGGCGGATCGGATCGAAGTCGAAATCGGGGTTGCCGCCCCGGGCCCGGGTCCGCTCGAGGATCTCCGGGATCGTCTCGCCAACGAGGGGCCGATCGGCGAGGAAGAGCGCCCGCGCCGCCGGGTTGTCGAGGACCACGCGGTTGGCGCCGTCGAGGGCGAGGAGGCCATCGGGGGAAGCGTCGACCACGGTGGCGAGGATCGCCCGCTGCTGCGAGAGCTCGGAGAGCCGTTCGTGGCTCTCCATGGCGACGGCGAGGGTGGCCGCCAGCCCGTCGAGGAGGCGCTGCTCGTCGATCGAGAGGTCCGCCCGCCCACCGGGCGAGAGGCAGGCGATCGCGCCGAGGATGCGGCCGTGGGCGACCAGCGGGATCCAGCACTCCCACCTGCCGTCCTCGAAGCCGGCGGCCGCCCAGGAGGGCCCGATGGGCACGAGCTCGCCGATCTCCCGGTGCCCGTGCTGCAGGACCCGGGCGACGATCGGGTTCCCGTCCGCCGGGACCACGACCGGGTCCTTCACCACCGGATAGGTCTGGTAGAGCTGCACCCGCTCCCGCTCGCCGGTGAGGGTGAGCGCGATCCAGGTGCGGTCGACGCCGGGCATGAGCTCCGCCATCCGTGCCCCGGCCATGCGCACCACCTTGTCCCGGTTGGCGGTTACGGTGGCGTCGGTGGCCAGCTCCTGGAGCGCGGCGAGCTCCCGCTCGCGGAATTGGAGCCGCTGGTGGGCACGGACCAGCCGGTCCCGCCACAGGACGATGACCGCCGCGAGGAGGAGCTGCGCGAGGACGAGCACCGCGATCACCCAGCCCACGCCCCGGCTGAACGCGGCGGGCGCCTGCACGCTCGCCACCCGCGCGCCGCCCTCGAGCACCGGCTCGACCGCTGCGGCGAGCACCTCGCCCTTGAGCCGTGCGGTCATCTGCGTGCCGTCGGAACGGAAGTCGACCTGGCCGTCGATGCTGGTGGTGGGCCCGAGCAGGACGGTGCCGTCCGGCAGGGTGAGAAGGGTCATCCCGCCGTCGGGGGAGCGGCCCAGCACCGCCTCGAGGGCGCCCAGCGAATAGGCGCCGGCGAGCCAGCCGATCTCCCGTCCGTCGACCACCACGGGACGCGCGATGATCGCCCGCGCCGCCTCGAAGCCCCTGCGCGGCGCCACCGAGACGCCGCCGCCCTCGGGCACCAGCTCGAGATCCCGGGCGGTGATCTGGCCCACGCTGCCGAGGCTCTCGCCGTCGGGGCCGACCACCACCAGGCCCAGCCAGGCGGGATCCTGGCGGACCAGGGCGAGCTCCTGCGCGATCGCCTGGGCGTCACCTTCGATCGCGGCCTCGAGGGTCGGGGCGTCTGCGAGGGCCTCGAGCCTGCCGGCGGCGACGCCGACGGTGAGCTCGACCAGCCGTCCCACCGACTGCGCGCTCCGCTCCGCCTCCGACTGCGCCGCGCGCACCTGCTGCGTCGCGTCCCACCGCAGGATCGCCAGCGTAGCGATCAGCAGTGGGGTGATCGCGGCGAGCACCCAGAGCGCTGTCTTGACGATCGGGCTCACGCCGCGTCTGTCCCCCCGGCGCGTGCTCCTGGCTACAGAGCACGGCACCTCCCGTGAACATGAGGCGGGCAGCGGCAGTTGCGAAGATGCCCTTGCGGTACGGACCCGCACGGGCGGCGTTTCGTCTGCAGACGAGAGAGCCCGGGCCCCGCTCGGTGGGAGCGGCGACCCGGGCTCTCTGGCTGCGTGATTCCGGCAATCAGCGGGAAGGAATCGGTGCCGCCAGAAGCGGGCCCGATCCCGTCGCTCGCGCTGTGCGCGAAGAGCGCTCCTTTTGCGTTTGCTCCGCCTCCGGCGGAGCGAGCTCGTGGATCTTCACGAGCTCATCCCACGCGGCGGAGCGGCCCCGGCACCTCGGTGGCCTGCGCCTCCTTGATCCGGTTCTCGTCGTCGAGAAGGACCACGGTGGGCTTGTAGGCCTTGCGCTCCTCCTCCTCCATGTCGGCGAAGGTGGCGATGATCACCTTGTCGCCCGGACTGGTGAGGTGGGCCGCGGCGCCATTGATGCAGATCACGCGCGAGCCCCTGGGGCCCTTGAGCGCGTAGGTCACGAGGCGGCTGCCGTTGGTCACGTTCCAGACGTGGACCGCCTCGAATTCCGCGATGTCCGCGGCGTCGAGCAAATCCTCGTCGATGGTCACCGAGCCCTCGTATTCGACGTCGGCGTGGGTGACGGTGGCGCGGTGCAGCTTCGACTTGAACACCTGGCGGCGCATCGGGTCGCTCCGTACCGTCCGGTCGCCGCCCCGTGGATCGGGGTCGGCGCCTTTCGGCACCGGCTTTCTAAACACTTGGGCGGGGGCGTTTCAACCCTTTCGACCGCCAGCCGGGGTTGCGGGTACCCGCTTCGACGCGGTGCGCCGCACCGGTACCCGGGGCGCCGCCTCGGAGCGATCGATGAGGTGGCGCACCAGCGCGAGCACCCCACGGGTGGCGGTACGCAGGGCCACCGCCCGGCTCTTCACCGGCACGTGGACGAAGACCACGGGGGGCAGCTCGCCGCTCGCCTTCCGGTGCAATTTGTGGAGCACGAGGTAGTAGGCGTAGTTGCAGGCATAGAGCCCCGCGTCGCTGGAGAGCGCCGCGGGGGCCCCGGCGCGGCGCATGCTGCCGAGGGCCGCCTTGAGCGGCAGCGTGGAGAAGTAGGCGGCGGGCCCCGCCTCGATCACCCGCTCCCCGGTGGGCTGCTCGCCGTCGTTGTCGGGGAGGCGCGCCTCGATGCGGTTCACCGCGAGCCGCTCGAGTCGCAGCTCCTCCGCCGAACCCGATTCACCCATGAGGAGCACCGCGTCCGGCTTGCAGGCGAGCGCCCGATCGAGGGCCTTGTCGAGCTTGCCGAAGGAGACGGGCAGGCTCTTCGTCACCACCCGGGCGTTCTGCCGGATCCCCCGGGGCGCAGCTGCAGCCCGGGCGATGTGCTCGAGCACGAGTTGCGATCGGTTCACGGATCGTCCGCCGAAGGGCTCGAACGCCGTGACCAGGATCGTCTTTTCCTTCTTCGAGCGTTCGGGCTGCTTCACCCCCATACGATTGCGCCCGCCTGCAGGAGCGTCAACCGACACCGCGGTGCGCCCCCGTCCGCCTGCCTGCTTTCCCTGTGGTTGCATCCCGGCCGCTGCCGTCCGATAGAGTGGGTCCTTCCTGCGCGCAACCGGAGGTAGCATGCGCGTCCTCACCCGGATTTCCCTCGTGGCCTGTAGCCTGCTCGCGGTGCAGTTGGTGCGCTGCGGCGGAAGCGACGCCACCGAGAACCAGGGCCTGCGCTGCGAAGGGGCGCTCCCCGCCGTCGTCTACGACGGCGACGCCTCGGACGAGGCGATCGAGCGGGTCTGGGACAAGCGCTGCACCGCGGAAGCGGTCGCCGGCGCCGCCACCCTCTCCGAGCCGGCGGCAGGCGCGGTGGTGGGGAGCAGCGTCCCCGCGACGTTGCGCTGGGAGCAGGCCATCGCGGCGCTCCCCGGGGGCGCGACGCGGCTGCAGGCACCGGCAGGGGTGATGCCGCAGCTTGCCTTCGGTCTACCCCTCGCCTGGGCCCATCTTCCGCCCGTGACCGGCTGGGTCTACCTGGTCGAGATGAAGCTCGCCGACGGCTCCTCGCTCTGGCTCTTCACCACCGAACGCAGCTGGCAGCCCGATCCGATCGCCTGGCGGCGCCTGGTGGGGTCGGGCGAGGTTTCGGTCGAAATCACCAGCACCTATCTCAACCAGAACGTGATCGAGGAAGGGCCGTGGCTCGGCGAGCGCCGCACCTTCTCGATCGGGGAGAAATGACGGTGCCGTTGCCGTACCGCGCGGCAGCCCTCCTGCCGCTCCTGTTCGCCGCAGCCTGTGACGCCGAGGCCGACGGCGGCCTCGCTTTCGCAGCGGCGACCGCCTGGCCCACGCATTCGCTCCTGCCGCCGGTGGAGGGGCCCCGGCTCGCTGTCTCCAATTCCGGCGAGGACACCGTCTCCTTCGTCGATCCCGTCTCCTTCGAGGAGATCGGCCGGGTGCCGGTGGGCATCTTCCCGGTCGAGCTCGAAGGGGCGCACCATCTCGCCCCGACGCCGGACGGGCGCTTCCTCTTCGTCGGGATCGCCAACACGGTCGAACCCGGTGCCAGCGCCGGCGGGCCCCACGGCAGCCACGGCACCGGCACCGCCGACGGCTACCTGATCAAGATCGACGCGGTCACCGGGCGGCAGCTCGGGCGGGCCCGCGTCGACCGCAGTCCCGGCGACGTGCGCCTCCAGCCGGGCACGATGCGGGTCTGGCAGAGCCACTACGACCTCGTCACCCTCGCCGAGGCGGAAGGCGACTACGCCGCCGCCGCCTCCTCGGTGGTCGTCACCGACGGCGCGACGATGGAGCGGATCGCCCGGGTGGAGATCTGCCCCTCCTCCCACGGCATCGGCTTCGCACCCGACGGTTCGCAGGCCTACGTGAGCTGCGGCTACAGCGACGAGCTGGCGATCGTCGACACCGCCTCCTTCGAAGTGCGGATCGTGCCGGTGGCGGAGGATGCAGGGACCGGCGAGCTCTTCCGGACGCGCTACCTGCCCTACGCCCTCACCGTCGCCCCGGACGGCCTGGTCTGGGTGAGCAGCACCTCGCCGCTCAACCCCGGGCTTCGGGTGATCGATCCGGCAGCAGGGGCGGAGCTCCCCGAACGTGCCCTCCCGCTCGAGGGCACGCCGCTCTTCGGCGACTTCACCGCGGACGGGAGCCGCCTCTACCTCCCGATGCAGGGGCCCGATCGCCTCGTCGTCGTGGATCCTGCAGCCGGCTCGATTCTCGAGAGCGTCGAGCTCGGCCCCCTCGGCTGCGAGAACCCCCACGCGGCGGTGCTCTCCGCCGACGAGAGCGAGCTCTGGGTCGTCTGCGAGGGCGATCGGCTCAGCCGCCCCGGCTCCCTCGAGCGCTTCCGGACGGAGGGGCTCACGCCCACCGGCCACGTGGAGCTCGGCCTCTTCCCGGACGACGTCGTCCTCGTCCCGGAGGCCCGCTGATGCGCCGGCTCTTTCTCACCCTGGGTTTATCACTCGTTGTGTCTGCCTGCGGCTCGGAGGCCGAGACGACGCCGGCAGCGGAGCACGGCGCCGCGCTGGCAGCGTCCCCGTCTCTCTCCGGCAGCAGCTTCAATACCCTGGCCTGCACCAGCTGCCACGCGGTGGCGCCTGGCGACGAGCGGATCCTCGCGGGCTATCCGCTGGCCGGCGCCGCTGCCCGGCCGAGCTGGTGGGGCGGCAAGATCCTCGACCTGCGCGAGGCGGTCGACTTCTGCCTCGTCTACTTCATGAAGGGCGACCCGCTCGATCCAGCGAGCGAGGAGGGCAGGGCGCTCTACGACTACCTGCTCTCGATCGACCGCGACGGCCCCACCGAGGCGCTGCCCCTCACCGTGGTGCAGCGGATCGAGGAGGCGCCGCCCCGCGGTGACGCGGCCCGGGGCGCCGAGGTCCACCGCCTCGCCTGCGGCGGCTGCCACGGCGAGCCATCGACCGGGGCGGGGCGCCTCGTCGCGGCGGCGCCGATCCTGCCCGACCAGGCCCGCGAGGAGGCGCTCGAGGCCTTCCCGGAATTCGAACCGGCCCTCGTCTTCACCGAGAAGGTGCGGCACGGCCAATTCTTCGGCGTCGGTGGCAACATGCCGCTCTATTCGCTCGAGGCGCTCTCCGACGAGGACCTCGGCGCGCTCCTCTCCTTCTACGGGCTCTAGTCATGAAGCGATTGCTCGCCACCGCCCTCGTCCTCGCCCCTGCCGCTGCCTCGGCCCACGTCGGCGGCGTGCCCACCATCGCCTGGTTCACCGCGCCGGAGACGGTGGGTGAGCTCGCCGACGAATCCTTCACCTTCGGCTGGCTCGACTACGACGACGCAGCGGAGACCGAGAACACCACCATCGACTTCTTCTTCACCGCGCAGATGCCGCCGACGTACCGCATGGGCGGCATGCCGCAGGGGCTGGACGGCACCGCGATCGCCAAGGGCGTGGTCGAGCTCGATCCCGCCAACGAGATGGTCTGGGATACCTCCGAGGTCCCCACCGGGAGCTATTTCCTCTTCTCGCTCGCGCACGATCCGCCCTTCGAGATGGTCGCCTTCTCCCGCGGCGTGGTCACCGTCGCCCACCCCGGCGACCCGGTGCCGCCGGCGGTGCTGGTCGCGCAGCCGGACGGCGACAGCGACGTGGCGCGGGGCAGCTACGTGATCGAGTGGGAGGCCTTCGATCCCGACGGCACCGGCACCATCCGCCTCGAGGCCACCACGGCCATCGACGGCTCGGAGCGGATCCTCGTGGCCGAGGGGCTTCCCGCCGCCGACGGCAGCTACACCTGGGAGACCACCGGCCTCGCGAAGGGCGACTGGATGGTCAAGGCCACGCTCGAGGACGGGCGGGGACTCTCGCACGAGGCGTGGGGGCGCTTCTTCGTCCGCGTCGACGAGCCCCTCGGTACCGGCGGGACCGGGGGGAGCGGTGGCACGGGGGGCGTCGGCGGTGTCGGTGGCGCAGGCGGGAGCGCTGGTGCCGGCGGCAGCGGTGGTAGCGGTGGCACCGGCGGCGGCACGGCGGGCAGCGGAAGCGGCGGCGACGATGGCGGCTGCGCTGCGGCGCCCGGTGGTCCTCTCGCCGGCCTCGCTGCGGCTTTCCTCGCGCTCGCCCGGCGGCGGCGTCGCCCCGGCAAGGCAGCGGGGTGATTGCGGCGCCCGTCTCCCCTCGCCAACTTGCCTGCCATGCGGGCGGGTCTTCTGGCGGTGGTGGTGGGCGGCATTCTCCTCGGTTGCGGCGGCGGGGCCACGGACGCCTCGCCCGACCCCCTCGTTCCCGGCGGGAGCGGGGGCTCCGGCGGACCGGGCGGTGCCGGCGGCACGGGCGGAACCGGCGGGGCTGGTGGCACCGGCGGTAGCGGCGGGCAGGGTGGCAGCGGCGGCGCCTGGGAATGGCCCGGTGGCCTTCCGCCCGGCGACACCTCCGCCGCCTGGACGAATGTCGTGCCGCCGGAGGCCCTGCCCGATCCCGGCGCCTGGGCGCTCTCGGTGACGCCGGAGGGGGAGATCTGGATCGGCACCTCCGCCGGTCTCGTCCTCCGCACCCCCGACGGCAAGCTGCGCCGCTTCACCACCGACGATGGGCTCGCCAGCAACGAGATCGTCGCCGTCGCGGGCCGCGCACCGGGCGAGGTCTTCGTCGGCTATGGCTACCAGGGCCACGATCTCGGCTGGCTGCGCATCGGTACCGATGGCGCCGCCACCGTGAGCCACCACGTGATCTCCGACCTCTCGATGGGCGAGCCGATCCACGAGGTCTTCCGCATCGTCGTCGACCGCCGCCCCGGCCGCACCGACCACGTCTGGCTCGGCACCAACGAGGTGATCGCGCTCTTCCTCGGCAGCGACCCCGTGCTCCAGCACCGGCACCCGCGCCATCCCCACGGCAGCGCCTGGGGCCTCGCGGTGGATCACGCCGGCTCGGTCTGGGAGGGCGACATGCACCAGCTGGCGCGCCTCTCCTACGAGCAGACCAACGATTTCTTCACCGCGCAGTGGACCGTGGTGAAGAACCTCTGGGGCACGCCGGAGGAGACGGACGACAACTTCGACCTGGCCGTCGACGCGCAGGGCCGCGTCTACGCCGCCTCCCTCGGCAGGGGGCTGGCCCGCTACGACCCCGCCGACGCGTCGGTGGACCATTTCCTCCCGCCGCTCATCCCCGGGCGGGCGCTGCGGGCGGTGCGGGTGGCGCCGGACGGCACCGTCTGGGTGGGCGATCAGGATCTCGGCCTCGGCGCCCTGCGGGAGGAGGGGACCACCTTCCACAACCCGACCGGCACCCTCGGCGCGAGCAGCATCCGCGCCATCGAGATCGGCGCCGACGGCACGGTCTACGTCGCCACCGAGCGCGGCGTCTGGTCGCTCCCTGCGCCGTGAGCTGCGGTGGCGCGGCAGCTCGCCTTGCGTGCCGCCGGCGGCAGCGTTACGCTTTCTCTCGATGACGCCCTTCGCCGCCACCTCGTGTTGTTGTCGAGTCGCTGCGGTGGGCGTGCGCCCGTCGCCGGCTTGATTGCCGACGACGGTCCGTTCTTCGAAGCCCACCGCCCGGTTCCGGGAGGTGGGCTTTCTCCGTTGTGCCCCGAAGCATCGCCCCGCCCACCCCCGGCTCCCGGCCCTTCCCTTCCGGAGCCTGTGATGCGCATCGCGATGATCGGCGGCCTCGACCGCAACGAACGCCTCTTCGAGCAGCTCGCCGCCACCTACGGGCACGAGCTCGAGTTCCACGGCGGCCACATGAGCGGCCGCGGCGCCGGCGAGCTCCGCTCCCTGGTGGAGCGGGCGGAGCTGGTGGTCCTCACCCCCGACGTGAACAGCCACGGCGCGGTGCAGCTCGGCAAGAAGGCCGCCCGCGAGTCGGAGCGGCCCTTCGTGGTCCTGCGCACCTGCGGCGTCTCCCGCTTCCGTGCCCTCCTCGACGCCCTCGCCACCAGGCAGGCGGCTTAACGAAGGGGCGCGATGAGCTCGGGAGGCAGCGGCGCGCCCTCGAGGGCGTGGAGGAAGGCGAGGAGATCGGCCTTCTCCTGGGCGGAGAGGCCGATCGGCCGGATCGTCCCCTCCTTCTCGCCGGCGAAGGTGCCGGCTGCGCCGCCACCCTGGTCGTGGAACTCGATGAACGCCTCGAGGTTCTCGAAGCTCCCCGCATGGCCGTAGGGCGGCCGCAGGGTCACGTCCCGCAGGGTCGGCGTCTTGAACTGGCCGATCTGATCGGTCCGCTGCACGAGGCCTGCGAGCCTGCCACCCGGCGCGTCGCTGTAGGGGCCGTCGCCGTTGAGCGGATCGGCGAGGAGCTTCGCCACGCCGTCGAAGCGGCCCGTGTCCCCGCTCGCGTCCGGAATGCCGATGTTGTGGAAGCGGTCGTCGGTCAGGTTGGGACCGTCGTGGCAGACGATGCAGCGGCCGCGCTCCTCGGCCACGAAGACCTTCGCGCCGCGGAGCTCCGCCTCGGTGAGCGCGCTCTCGTCGCCTGCGAGGAAGCGGTCGAGCCTGCTGTCCCGCGAGACGAATCGGCGCATGTAGGCCTCGAGGGCCTTGCCCACGTTGGCGCAGATCCGCAGGACCGCGTCGCGCTCCGCCTCGGTCATCACCTCCCATTCCGGATCACCGGGGCCCGCCCGGTCGGGGACGCCCGCGAGATCGGGGACTGGCCCGAAGATCGGCTCGTAGCTCGAGCGGTAGTGGGTGTCGATGTGGTGGGCGACCTCGGTCCTGGTGAAATCACCCTCCGCCGGGTTCTCGATCGCCTGGATCGGCTGCGCCCAGAGCGAGTCGGCCCTGCCGTCCCAGAACTGGAAGGCGTTGTACGCGACGTTGGTCAGCGTGGAGGCGTGGCGGCTCCCCTCCCTGCCGAAGGAGCCGAAGGAGAGGGGGTTGGGGTCCGCGAAGCCGTGGGCGGGATCGTGGCAGGTGCCGCAGGAGACGATGCCGTCGGAGCTCATCCGCACGTCGAAGAAGAGCGCCTGCCCGAGGCGCGCCGCTGCGGGATCGTCGGCGAAGCGGTTGGTGGGGGAGGGCGGCGGCTCGCCCAGGGGACCGAGGCGCCGCAGCCGCTGCAGCTCTTCCGCGGTGAGGATGGGCGGCGGCGTCTCGTCGGAGCCCGCGTCGCAGGCGGCGGCGCCGGCCCCGGCTCCGACGAGGAGCGCCGCGAGCAGGAGCCGCTTCACTGGACGTCGAAGCGGAAGTGGACCACGTCCGAGCCCTCCGCTCCGTCCACGCCGATCTCGAGGTCCCAGACCCCCAGCATCGTCAGCGACACGTCCGTCGCCGTATAGGTGCCCGGGCTGTCGACCTCCTCGGTGACCACCGGGTCGCGGTCCGAGCCGTGCCCGTGGGCGGTCATGAAGGGAACGACGGTGACCGTGGCGCCAGTGACCGGCGCGCCGGCAGCGTCGGCGAGGCCGAGGGTGAAGACGTTCAGCCCCATCTCCGGCGGCCCCGGGTCGCTGTAGAGGGTGACCTCGTAGAGGCCGTCCTCGGTCAGCCGCTGCATCCCGGGCGTGTAGTGGTCGTGTTCGCCACCACCGCCGTGTTGGTGCCCGTGATCGGCTTCCGTTTCCGACTCGCTGCCGCAGGCGAACGAGGTCGCGGCGAGCAGCGCGAGGAGGACCGGCAACTTCTTCATCACTTCTCTCGCTCCTTTGGGGATCCGAGCAGCCATATCACCTCGGACGCGATCCGCAAGTCGACCAGGCCACGCAAAAAAGCGATCGCCGCCGGCGAGCAGCCGAGCGATCGCCGCCTGCTCGCCATGAAGCAGCTCCATCATCCTCGTCACGCCCCGGGGACGCCGGCAGACCGCAAACGGTCGCCTGCTGCAAGAGGGGCCTGCTCCGCCGGGGTTCTCCGGCCGGCGATGGGCCCGGCGTGGGGCGCGTTGCCGGAAACACATGCGGGATCTGCAGCAAGGCCACCTGCCTGCAGTCCAATTGTCACAGAGCCCCCCTAGAACCCCGACCCATCGAACGGCCGCGACGAGCCCGCCATCCACGGCGGGACCCGCGGTCCACGAGGGACAGGGATGTTCGAATCCTTCTCGAGGCACGACAGGGCAGCAGGAGAGCGCCGGCGCTGGGCCTTTTCGCTCGGCTTCGGCGTCTTCGCCTACGGGGGGCTCGTCGCCGGCGCGGTGCTGCTCGGCGGCGCGGCGCCGCCGAAGCCGGTGGAAGAGGAGCCGATCGAGGTGGTCTTCGCGCCGCAGCCGGAGCCCGAGCCGCTCCCGCCGCCACCGCCGCCGGAGCCTGCTGCGCCGGAGCCGCCGCCTGCGGCGCCGATGGTCTCCGCCCCGAAGCACCTCAAGCGCAAGGCGCCGGACCCGGCACAGAAGCCGAAGAAGCTCGAGGCCCCGGCGAAGATCGCCGACGAGAAGCCGGAGGAGAAGGACGCGAAGGACTTCGCCGTGGCCGCTGCGGCGCCCGGCGAGGGCGACGCAGCGGGCCGCGAGGGCGGCACCGGCATCCCCGGGACCCAGGTCGCCTCGATCGAGCCCGACGCGAAGCCGGTGGCCAGGCCCGTGCGCCGGAAGAAGCCGGTGCAGCTCCCCGAGAACGCCACGCCGCCGAAGCTCCTGCCCGCGTCCGGCGCCCCGACCTTCCCTGCGGAGATGAAGGCCCAGGGCAAGGAGGGCCTCGTCATCCTCAAGGTCGTCATCGACGAGAACGGCAGGATCGCCGCGCTCAAGCTGATGAAGGGAGACGAGCCCTTCGTCTCCGCCGCCATCGCCTGGGCGAAGGCCACGAAGTGGCAGCCGGCGGTCGCCGCCGGCGGCGAGAAGCTCCCCGTCTTCAAGATTCTCCAGATCCCCTTCCGCCTCCGCATGTGAGCGGAGCGCGCCGACATCCGTCTCGAATTTCCGAAGGAGCTAGCACGATGGAAATCGATCTTCTGCATCTCTGGGCCCAGATGGGCATCGCCGCCAAGCTGGTGGTCATCTCGCTCTCCGTCATGGCGATCATCACGATTGCGGTGACCATCGACCGCCTCGTGGCGATCTCCCGCTGGCACCGCGAGGCGGCGAAATACGCCCCGCGCGCAGCCGAGGCGGTGCGCGGCCACCAGTACGCGGCCTTCGTCGCCGAGGTGGGCGACAACAAGCACCCGCTGCCGCGGCTCCTCCGCGCCGGCCTCAAGAGCTACCTAGACGGGATCAAGCAGCCCTCCCACGAGATCACCGCGGTGGAGTTCGCTCGCCGCGAGCTGGCCCGGGTGGCGGAGATGATCGGCGCCGACTGCCGCCGCGGCATGAACGCCCTCGCCTCGATCGCGTCGGTGGCGCCCTTCGTCGGCCTCTTCGGCACGGTGGTCGGCATCATCGCGGCCTTCGAGGGGATCGCGAAGACGGGCTCCGGCGGCCTGGGCGCCGTCTCGGCCGGCATCGCCGAGGCGCTCATCGTAACCGGCATCGGTCTCGGCGTCGCCATCCCGGCGGTGCTCCTCTTCAACTTCCTGAGCGCGAAGATCGACCGCTTCGAGCTCTCCCTGCAGACCGCTTCTGGCGAGCTGATCGACCAGCTGGAGAAGAACCATGGGCATGACCGTGAGCGGGTCGCGGCGTAAGGGCGGCGCGAAGCCCGAGATCAACGTCACGCCTCTCGTCGACGTCGTCCTCGTGCTGCTCATCATCTTCATGGTGGTGACGCCGCAGATGGAGAGCGGCGCCTCGGTGGACCTCCCCTCGATCCAATTCCCGGACGAGGAGGGGAAGGGAAAGCTCGACCCCATCGAGCTCACCTACACCGCCGCCGGGCAGTACCTGATCCACAAGGAAGCGATTCCGGCGGATCGGCTCGAGGAGCGGCTCGCGCAGATGCACGAGGCCGAGCCCAACCGCCGCCTCGTCCTCCGCGGCGACGTCAAGCTGCAGTACGGCCAGGTCCGCGGGCTCTTCACGATGTGCGAGCGGATCGGCTTCCCCGGTGTCTCGCTGGTGGTTTCCGAATCGGGTGACAAGAAGGTCCCGGACGGCGTCCCGACGGAAGACGCCGCGGGCTAAGGAGTTCCAACGTGGGCATGTCGGTCGGACAGGGCGGCGGCAAGAAGCACAAGGTGACGCCGCAGATGAACGTCACCCCGCTCGTCGACGTGGTGCTGGTGCTGCTGATCATCTTCATGGTGGTCACGCCGCTGCTCACCAAGCAGTTCTGGATCAACGTCCCGAAGAAGGCGGACGAGGTGAAGCAGCCGCTGCCGGACGACAGCAAGCCGCCGGTGGTGCTCTCCCTCGCTGCAGACGGGACGCTGCGGATCAACAAGGACACGATCCGGCGCGACGACATCGGCAGGCGCCTGCCGCGGATCTTCTCCGCGCAGGGCGACGCCACGCTGGTCTTCGATGCGGAAGACGGCGCGCCCTACGGCGAAGCGGTCAAGGTGATGGATCTGGCCCGTGCCGCAGGCGCGGTCACCATCGCGGTCTCCTCTCGCGAGCTCAAATAAGGCAGGCAAGACATGAACGACATCCTTGTGTCCCGCGTTACGGCGGGGCTGACGCTCCTCGTGTGTCTCCTCGGCGCCGCCCCGCAGGCGTGGGCGGAGGATGGTGCAGCCGAGATGCCGGCGGCGGTGGACGAGATGCCGGCGGCGGTGGAGGCCGGCGAGGCCGCGCCCACCGAGGCGGCACCCGCCGACGAGGTCGTGGTGCTGGGCGACGACGTCGACTGGGGCGAGGAGGAGACCACCCGCGACCCGACCAAGGGGCTCGTGCAGGGCAGGGTCACCTCGAAGTCCAACGGCGACGCCCTCATCGAGGCCCGCGTCACCGTGCAGGGCACGCCCTTCTCCACGCTCACCGACGTGGACGGCAACTTCGAGCTCGAGCTGCCCCCGGGCACCTACGAATTCCGCGTCTGGTACGAGCTCCACCAGCCCCAGCGCGTGCAGGGCATCGTCGTCGAGGCGGGCGCGGAGCAGCAGCTCGACGTCGCCCTGGTCGGCGACGACGACTCGGTCCTCGAGATCGTCGTCGAGGCACAGGCCGACAAGTCGAAGGCCGCCGTGCAGATGGAGAAGCGCAAGCGCGCCGCGGTGGTGATGGACGCGGTCTCCGGCGAGGAGATGAGCAAGACCCCCGACTCCTCCGCTGCCGACGCGATGAAGCGCGTCGTCGGCGCCAGCGTGGTCGACGGCAAATACCTCGTCGTCCGCGGCCTCGGTGGCCGCTACAACACCACGCTCCTCGAGGGCGTGAGCGTCCCCAGCCCCGAACCCGACATGCCGTCGGTGCCCCTCGACCTCTTCCCGTCGTCGCTGCTCTCCAGCGTGAGCGTGGCCAAGACCGCCACGCCGGATCTGCCGGGCAACTTCGCCGGCGGCGCGCTGCTCATCGATTCGAAGCAGTACCCCACCGAATTCAAGCTCAACCTCAAGGCGGGCTTCTCCGGCGACAGCGTCACCACCTTCCAGCAGGGCCCGCGCTACACCGGCGGCTCCAGCGACTGGCTCGGCTTCGACGACGGCACCCGCGCGCTGCCGGCGGCCGTTCCCGGCGACGGTCCGACCAACGAGCTGAACCGCGAGGAGCGGGCCAACGTCGGCAAGTCCTTCGACCAGACCTGGGCCGCCCGCAACGAGAGCCTCCCCGCCAACTTCAACTTCGGCGCCTCCGTCGGCGACACCGTCAGCGCCTTCGGCAACCGTTTCGGCTATCTCGCCAGCCTCTCCTGGGGACAGAGCTGGGATCTCGAGGGGGAGTACAACGTCGACGTCGCGCTCGACGGGAGCAAGCCCGAGAACGCCACCGAGATCGCCGGCATCCGCAAGGTGAAGCTCGGCGGCCTCGGCAGCTTCTCCTACCAGCTCGGCCCCTCCGACGACCTGGCGTTCATCACGCTCTTCAGCCGCAGCGCCGACGACCGGGCCCAGGTGACCCGGGGCTTCAGCAACAACGACCGCGACTTCGAGAAGACCGACCTCGCCTTCATCGCGCGCCAGCTCAGCTTCAACCAGCTGCGTGGTCACCACCGCTTCGAGAGCCTGGGCCAGCTCGAGCTCGACTGGCAGGGCAACTTCTCGGTGGTGAACCGCGACGAGCCCGACACCCGGACCATCTACTACGAGGACATGGGCGACGGCTCGATGCGGATGAACAAGGAGCGCGGCGGCCAGCGCCTCTTCTCCGAACTCGACGATCGGACCTTCGGCGGCGGCTTCGACCTGGCCCTGCCGATGGAGAGCTGGAAGCCCAAGGTCGGCGTGCTCTACAGCCAGTCCGCCCGCGACTACGGCATGCGCCGCTTCCTCTACGAGGACAGCCGCGCCACCCCCGAGGTGCTGGGCCTGCCCGCCAACGAGATCTTCAACGACGAGACCATCGGCAGGTACTTCCAGTTCAAGGAGCAGACCCGCACCTCCGACAGCTACACCGCCGATTTCCAGCTCGTGGCCACCTACGCGATGGCTGACGTCACGCTCTTCGATCCGCTGCGGGTCATCTTCGGTGCGCGTTTCGAGCGCGCCCACACCGAGCTCGTCCACGACTCGCCCTTCGCCAGCGCCGACGACGCACCGAAAGGTGTCGACCGCCTCGAGGAGGACGTCCTGCCCTCGGTCAACCTCGTCTACGCCCTCGGCGAGCAGATGAACCTCCGCGCTGCCTACGCGATGACCGTGGCACGGCCGCAGTTCCGCGAGCTCTCCTCTGCGAGCTGGTACGACTTCGACCGCCGCCGCTTCTACTCCGGCAATCCGGAGCTCGAGCGCAGCCGGATCCACAACGCCGATCTCCGCTTCGAGTTCTTCCCCGGTGCCACCGAGGTCCTCGCTGCCAGCGTCTTCGGCAAGGTCTTCGAGAATCCGATCGAGGAGCTCTTCTTCACCGACACCGGGAAGAGCGTGACCTACGACAACGCCGACGGCGGCTACGTCTACGGCATCGAGCTCGAGGGCCGCGTCGGGCTCTACCACCTCTCGAAGTCGCTCCGCGAATTCGGCGTCACCGGCAACCTCACCCTCGCGACCTCGGAGGTGGAGATCGACGAGCCGCTGATGACCAACCAGAAGCGGCCCCTGAACGGCCAGTCGCCCTACGCGGTGAACTTCGGTCTCCTCTACGAGAACGAGCTCACCGGCACGACGGCCCAGCTCCTCTACAACGTCTTCGGTCCCCGCCTCGACGTCGCCGGCATCCAGGGGCTCCCGGACATCTACGAGGACGTCTTCCATCGCGTCGACCTGACGTTCACGCAGGGCCTCGGCAGCGGCTTCGACATGAAGCTCGCCGCGACCAACCTGCTCGACCAGGAGGAGACCTACTCCCAGGGCGACACTGAGGTGTCACGTTTCAGCCCCGGTGTTGGTGCCTCCGCGTCGCTCGGTTGGACGTTTTGACCGGTAGACATCCCCGCATCGACAGCGCGCTCCCCAGCGCGCCGAAAAGCAAGACAGCTTCGACCTGGAGGAACAGCGAAATGCGTACCTGGAACAAGACCCTCACCATCCTGGCGGCTCTCGCGCTCGCCACCGTCGGCATCGCCTGCGGCGACGCCACCGAGAAGAACGACACCGGCGGCACGGGCGGCAGCGGCGCGACCGGCGGCACGGGGGGCACCGGCGGGACCGGTGGCACGGGCGGTACCGGCGGCACCGGTGGTTCGGTCGAGCCCGAGCGGATCGACGTCGCGAACGACGTCACCAGCGACACCACCTGGACGGCAAACAACGTCTACGAGCTCGACGGCCGCATCTTCGTGAAGAACGGCGCCACGCTCACCATCGAGCCGGGCACCCGGATCGAGGGCAACGACGGCACCGCGCTCATCGTCACCCGCGGCTCGAAGATCATGGCCGACGGCAGCCGCGAGGCGCCCATCGTCTTCACCGCCACCGACCCGGACGGCGACGGCCGCTACCCCGGCGACTGGGGCGGCCTGATCCTCCTCGGCAACGCCCCCATCAACACCGACGGCGGCGTGAACAGCATCGAGGGCTTTCCGGCTGCTGCTGGCGCCGACATCGAGTACGGCGGCAACGACGCCGACGACGACAGCGGCGTCCTCCGCTTCGTCCGCATCGAGTACGCCGGTTGGGAGTACGCCCCCGACTCCGAGATCAACGCCCTGACCCTGGGCGGGGTCGGCCGCGGAACCACCCTCGAGTACATCCAGACCCACCTCGGCGCCGACGACGGCGTGGAGTTCTTCGGCGGCACCGCCGAGGCGAAGTACGTCGTGGTGTCCCGCCCCGACGACGACGGCATCGACTGGGACCTCGGCTGGACCGGCAAGCTCCAGTTCGTGGTGGTGCAGCAGGAGGCGCTCGTCGGCAACTACGGCTACGAGTCCGACAACGACGGCTCGAACATGGACAAGAGCCCCCGCTCGAAGCCAACCATCTTCAACGCCACGCTGATCGGATCCGACGCAGCGCCGGGCGCCGCCGGGAAGACCCAGGTCGGGATGATGCTCCACGAGGGCACGGGCGGCATCCTCAAGAACCACATCGTCGCCCACTTCGCCGACTTCGGCATCGACGTGGAGCACGACGCCACCACCGCGCTCTTCTCGACCGGTGATCTCGTCTTCGCCGACTCGATCTACTTCGACAACAACGCGGGCAGCGACTTCGAGACCACCAACACCAGCGTGGACAAGGCCGACAAGGACAACGGCTTCGACGAGGCCGCCGAGTTCACCGCAGCGGCGCACGGCAACCGCAACGTCGACCCCCAGCTCACCGACGCCCTGAACCTCGCGGCGCCGAACTTCCTCCCGAAGGCCGGCTCGCCCGCCCTCACCGGTGGCGCCACCCCGCCGGACGACGGCTTCTTCGACACCACCGCCACCTTCGTCGGCGCCTTCGGCACCGAGAACTGGATGGACGGCTGGACCGACTTCCCGGTCCTGCCCGAGGAGATGTAAGGCGTCTCGAAGCCAACCAGGCCTCTGAAGCAAGGGCCCGCCGGCACCAGCCGGCGGGCCCTTGCCCATTCCGGAGAGGGCGGGTGAGGGCAAGAGCCGATCATCCGCGAGGCGCTTTGATCATCCTGCCCGGGCGGCAGGGGATGGCCGCGGAGTGCAACAGACCGGAATTGCGGGCTTTCCCTCCGGATCAGCGCAGGTGTCACCGGAGCCGGGAGAAAAAGGGAGCGATCATCTTGACGCATCGCCGTCGCGAGCGTAGATCGCCCAAGTCACGTCGACGCGGCATCCGCCGGGAAGACGGAAGGGGCCCCACTCGTTTGGGGCCTTTGCGTCTCGAGAGAGACGCCGCCGACCGAAAGGTCGGCAGCCAGAAAGCCTTTCGAAAGAAAAGGTTGACGGCATCGGGAAGCGGCAGTAGAAGCCGCCCCCATCTCGACGGAACGGCGCAGCCGGGAAGGAGAGGGAGGAGCTCCCTGGTTGGAGCTCTTCGGGATCGGACTTGGCAAATAGCCGAGAGGTTCCAGCCGGTTGAAAGAAGCCGGCGCCGACGGGCGGTTGAAAGAAACTGCTTGACGGTGAACGGGATGCGGGATAAAAGCCGCACCCCACCTCGACGGACGGCCTCGCCGGCCGGCGGGTGAGCAGGACAGGTTGGTCTCTGAAAACTGAATAGCAAGCCAGTAACGTCGAATTGCGGAGCAATCGCAATTC